>JBMSGH010000004.1:0-133401 GCA_049415445.1 Bacteriovoracaceae bacterium
TCAAGTTTATCTGGTCTAATTTTAAGCGGGGGTTATACTTTTTGAGTTTTGAAAAAGCTGATAATACTATTGTATTGAGTGACTTTCATTTATCTGATGAGGAGCCACCACATCCTAAGAACCCTCTTTGGAAAAAATTTAAAACGCGCGAGTTTTTTATTGATGAGGACTTTAAGGACTTTATTGATGAAATTCAAAATAAAATTCAAGGCCCTATCGAACTGGTTTTAAATGGTGATATTTTTGATTTTGATTCTATTTTAAAGTTACCTGAAAAGCCTCCATACCGTGTTTCCTGGTTAGAAAAAATTAGGGGTCTAAGCTCAGAAGAAAATAAATCGCGCTTTAAAATGAATATCATCTTAGATGATCATTTTATTTTTGTGGAGACTATTCGAGAATTTATTAAAAATGGAAATAAAGTCGTATTTATAATTGGTAACCATGATATGGAATTACATTGGTTATCAGTGAGAGAAGAGATTATTAACCGGCTTGACTTGAACACTGAGCAACGTGAAAGGATTCGGTTTTGTGAGTGGTTTTTTGTAAGCAATGGGGATACTTTAATTGAGCATGGCAACCAATATGATGAATACTGTGTTTGCAATAACCCCATTCACCCCATAATTAAACATAATCATAAGTTCTATGTAAGGCTTCCATTTGGCAATTTGGCGGGGAAAATTATACTTAATGGAATGGGCCTTATGAATCCTCATGTTGACTCTAGCTTTATTAAATCGAGCGCCAGAGAGTATATTGTCTTCTTCTATCGTTATGTAGCTAAGACTCAACCTTTTCTTCTTTGGAGCTGGATATGGTCGGCCGCTATTACATTGGTTTATAGTGTCAGAGAAGGTCTTTTACCGGCGATGAGAGATCCTTTATTAACGGAGTCTCGTGTAGGTCAAATGGCCAAAAGTGCAAATACAACGCCACAAAAATTAAGAGCTTTAAGAGACAACCATGTTCATCCTGCTATTTTTGACCCGCTAAAGATCCTAAGAGAGCTTTGGCTTGATAGGGTCATTATTCTTATTTTTATCTTCTTTATTGGCTTTCAAGTTTTTACATTTTTTAATGTCTTTATACCTGTAAGTATATGGTGGTTTGCTGGTCCAATACTTTTTTTAATACCTCCATTTATATTTTATGCACAAAGTGTTGAGTCGGAAGTGGATCATGTTATAAAAAATATTCGCGAGAAAGTACCTGCCTCAACAAAAATATTAGGGGTCAATAGGGCCATTCTTGGTCATACTCACAAAGAAATACATACCCAAATTGGGGATATAGAGTTTCTTAATACAGGAACTTGGTCTCCTGCTTTTCATGATGTGGAATGCACAAAACCTTACGGTAGAAGGTGTTTTGCCTGGATACGCACAACTGAAAGAGGTCGTGAATCTCACTTGTTTGAATGGACATCAGATAAAAAAATATCTGGGCCTCTTTTTAGCTAGCTAGTTGCTTGTGAGATATTAAGAGTGTGGCTTCTTATTTTTCTTAAAGAAACCACCATATCCGAATAATACATAATCACTTCAGGAGATACTTTTTCAGCGGAAAGAGTAGTAAAAGAGTTTGATCTTAGTTTCTCCGCTTCAGTCCAAAGCTTATTTGAGGCTTTTTCAATCTCTAGCATTCTATCCATACTATACTCTTTTAATTGTTCTTTAGTTTCTTGGAACATATGTTCGACCTGATTAAAGAGATCAATGATTTCATTTTTTAATTTTTGGCTTAGTGTTGCTTTTTGTTTAAATTTTTGTGTATTGATAGCGAGCTTTTCTAAGTAATCTGTAATCGACTCTAGTTCATCACTTATTTTTATTACCCGGTGTGCCTCTATGGCCTGTTCCTCACTAAGATCCTTTTCTAGTAAATGTACAATGAATTCTGTGATTTCTTTTTGGTAGATATCAGTTTTTGTTTCTGCTTTATTGATTTCCTTCATAATCTCGAGATCATCTTTTGATGTTTCTATGTATTTACGTACCTTTTTGAACGTTTTTTCTACAATTCCAATAAATAAATCGAGCTCTTTTTGTGCTTGTAACATGGCGGCAGCTGGTAATAGGTCTGTGTGCTTGCCTAATGCAATTAGATGACCTTCTTTATCAGCACGTCCACCTCTAGATGGTGTTATTTTACGAACAAGATTTGCCAATGGTTTTAGAAAGGGTAGAAAGATTAACGAGGCCGCAACATTAAAAATAGTATGACCAGTAGCTATATGAACAGCAATATTAGGCTTTTCTCCTAGAGCATTAAGAAGGTTTGGGTCACCTGGGATGATCCAATCAACAAGTTCTATATAAAATGGAAATATGCTAAATAAAACAACAACTCCTAAGAGGTTGAAAATGGCATGTGCCCTTGCTGCTCTTCTGGCGTGAATATTCCCCCCAACGGAAGCTAATAGGGCAGTGATCGTTGTTCCAATGTTTTCACCTAATACTAATGCTGCTGCTGTATGAAACTGAATAACTCCAGAGGTTGCTAGTGCGATTGTTATACCTAGCATTGCAGATGATGATTGGATAATACATGTAAGGATACAGCCTACAATAATACAGGCAAAATATGATCCATAATTGGGGTCACTAAAATAAGAAATGGCCTCAAGAAACTCAGGCATTGTTCTTAGAGGTTTGAAGGCATTGCTCATTATCTCTAGTCCAAAGAAGATTAAACCAATACCAAATAGAACTCTACCAATATTTTTTGACTTATTAGATTTACCAAAAAGGGCAGGAAAAATACCAAGCCCGATGAGAAGAAGTCCATACTTACCGACTTTAATTGATATAATCCAACCAGTTACAGTCGTTCCAATATTGGCACCGAATATTACTCCAATCGCTTGTGTAAGACTCATCAAACCAGCGTTAACAAACCCGACAACCATGACGGTTGTAATGGAAGAGCTTTGTACAAGCATAGTAACTAAGGTCCCGACAGTAACGGCCACTAAACGGTGACTCGTAAGCGAAGCAATAATATTTTTAATGAGCCCCCCTGCCATGTTTTGCAAGGATTCACTCATCGCTTTCATGCCATAGAAAAAAATTCCTAGGCCCCCAAGTACAGTATAAATTATTTTAAATGCTTCCATGGGCATTCTTTCCTTTAATTTCAAAAATAATGAATATAAATTTCATTATATTTGCTGATTTTATATAATTCAATTATCAATCTTTAAATTAGGGAGAAATTCATTTAGCATCATTATTAAGTCATCTCTTTCACTTCGTGTAATAACTTCAAATAGAGCTTCAATATGTTTAACTCCTTGCTTGTTTTCTTGATTTAGATAGTGAATAAGGGTTGCAACTTCGTCAAAATGAGGATTTGAGTAACATTCACTATCCTTGCAAAGCTTTTGATTAAGTGTGAGTTTGATATATTTTTTAATAGCGCTATAATCTAAGCGAGTATCATTTCCAATTTTTACGAGATTTTGCCCTAGCTCAATTAAACGATCACCGCTTCTTTGATCTTGATTGAGTGTCAACAAATCCAAATAATCTAATATATGCTCTGAAACGGAAATAAGATCATATAGCCTATCCTCTTTGGATAAATAGTCTATGAGTATCTCAATTCCTTTTTTTGAATCTTTTTGGTTACTAAGAAGTAGATTGTTAATAAACATGAAAGAGTCATTAAGAGTACGATAGAAGGCGGTGTCTTTTTGCAGTAATCGGTCTTTGAAAATATTTAGGATAGAATTAAGCTTCTTGACGATTTCAATGAATTTCATATCTCTTGGCCAGCTATGTTTAAATAAGTGCCAATTTTTGATAATTATTGGTGCTGATAAGATGATATTAAAGTCTTTATTATTACGGTATGTTTTTTCTGTTTGAGGGTCGTAAAAATGACTGAGTCCTTTTTTATTAGAAACAGGTCCTATAAAGCTATTAAGAAACAATAAATTACCTATAAAGTTCTCTAATGTACGCTGTTCTTGGTAATCTAAGTCATAGATATAATCTATAGCATCTTCAAAAAAAGTGGAGCTTTGTCCTTTTTGTTTTCTGATAGATTCCTTAAGTATAGATGAAATAGCATAATACGTTGCTTTAAGAGGATAGCCACTCATGTAATTATCATTTAGGATTTTGAATTCATCACTTCCTAAATAACTTTTTAACTCTTGGCGATTTCGGCCAAGTCTATCCTTCATCCATCGACCGGCATTACTGACAAAGGCCAACTGGGCAGTTAAAGAAAGTAGAGCAGCATTATGTCCTTTTAATTGTTTTTTAGTGAACAAGACTGGTAGCTCACCTGTGGAGTATTTAGCGGCCCAAGGTTTACGAACATCTTCAGCAGAGCTTAAAACAGTCGAAGTAGTGAAAACCTGAAGATTTTCAGCATGAGCAAAATATGTATGAATCTCTATAAAAGCGTCATACATTGTAAGAGCGTTATTGGCCATTCGTTTTTCTTCTCGATTGAGAGTGAGCCCACATGCGCCTAGATTGACACATCCTTTTAGTAATTCATTTTTTTCAAGGGTAAGCTTAATATTATCCATTCTATGATAGGCCGAATGGTTTGCTACCTGAACAAGAAGATTATGGTTATCAAAAGAAAATTCTCTCATGATAGTCTCAAGTCTTTCAGAAGTCGTTAGCGTTTGTAAGTACCGTGGATCAACCTTATCAGTATTACCTTTTTCCCACTCTTTTAATTGTCTTTTGTAACTACCAAACTTTTTGTCGTAGTTTTGTGGGAAATAGGGAAAACTTTTTCTGTTGATTGGTAATGATTTGTCGGCAAGATCGTAATATGTATAAACTTGCTCCTTTAAATCAAAAACATAATGTTCAGGGGTGGCGCCTTTGGGATAAGGTAGGGGTAAGTGGATACCATCAGGGTGAAGTCCTTGAATGTTAAAATCAATAGGTCTATATCCTTCTGGACCAAAAGATGTCAGCATTCTTTTTACAATTTCTGTACCTGTTTGTTTTATCTTTCTTTTCTCAGGACAAGGGTCATTACCAATACTAAAGTTATGAAAGTTTTGGCACTTGAGTTCTTCTACTTGTGGAGGGTAGACTTTATTAAAGTATTCGTCATACTTACCATTATTAATTTCAGAGCCTAGACCTATAAGGAATCCCCCTAGGTTTTTATTAATATCACCAATATTTTTATAGTTTTCATCCTGTGTTGCTTTTTCTAATAAATAAGTTCTCAATATTTTAGATTCTAATCCAGACTGGAAAAAACCATCAGCAATATCAATAAGTTTTTTTACGTGGTCAATAAGAGGCGAGCCATTAATATAATATTCGAATAAGTGCTGAGATAGCGTTTTTAATGTATAAGAAATACCTCCCTCTCCAGGTTTTTCTACGCTAGGTCCTAATATCTCGTCTGCTATTTTCATATTAGCAACACTTGAGTTAAGCATAGAAGGAGAAAATAATCCTTTATTATCTAGGATACCTTCACCTTCTTCTAATCTCATAGGAGGCCCGGGCCAATTACCGTCTTGACTTTTTTCATGGAAATCTAAGGCGATAATATTTAGGTAATGTAAATACCTAAATCCCATACTTTGGTCTTTGAATAGGGCACAGCTTTCAGGGAAATTGTATATAAGGTAATAAAAATCTCGACTAGATTCTCCTAATTCATACATACAGTTGTAGTATTCTGTTGCTCTTTCAGGGTCTGGATTTCTAAAAATGAGATCATAAGCAATACGCGTGAGTTTGATACCATCAGTTAAAAGATCCTCAATTGATTTTTTGAATTCTAGTAATTTTCCAATAATTGATTTTATTGGGCCAAGATAGGGAAGACCACCCGTTAAAATTTTATATATCCCGAGTAAGTGATCTTTTGAGAAAAACCGGCGTAAATCATCGTTTAATTCTTTTTTAGAAAAATGAAAAACAAGTTCTTCAATACTGTCATAAGTTTTGGCGGTCTGACTTTGATCAAATAAAAGAGGTAGAAAGTCATCAGCGACTTCTACGAGCTCACTTAGAGATTCGACAGAATATAGCATTATGGAAGCAAGATTATTTCCTTCTTTGAATTGTGCATCAATTAATCTTAAAATATCTTTTTTATCTTGGTACTTTAGCCTTTGCCAAAACTTTGATAATGTTTGAATCGCTAATATATTCTTTTCATCATTTATGATATTCATAAGAAAAGAAGAGTTAATAGTATACTCTTCTAAGCTCATCTCTTTTGTTAAATCAAAACCAAGTTCGAAGAGATCTGGGATATTCATATCTATAAACTTATTTGATTCATTGGCCGTTAACATTAGGTCATGAGACCCAATCTTTATTGCGTAAAGAGGATCATTTATATTTTCAGCATTTAAACCTACAAATGTTAATAGCTTAAAAAGATTAAATTTATCTTCGTCTTGAAGATATCTATTAAATGATTCGTTAAATTGTAGTAAATTCACCTGGTGTTCTCTAGTCACAGGTAGACCATCTTCAAAAAAGGTTGCTTCACCAGATAAACTAAATATTTCAGGACAAAACTCATAACTATTTTTAAGTTGAATTGTTAGATCAAAAGATTTTTGTAAAAATTCAAAGTAATTTAAGTCCATTGAGTTTTTTAAAAAAGTTCCAACACTATTTCCTAAATCTATAGATATCCTTTCTCCTTGCTCATTATATTTTTCACAAGCGATACCCTCTTTATATGATTGGGCCAGTACTCTTAAATCTTGAAAATAATAAGGATTGTCTTTTAATGGATATTCAATAACTCGCATAAACTCTTCAAGAGTAAAGTTCTCATTTTTAAAAAGAGCATATGGCCATGGCAGCTGAGTCAGTTTATCTTTCGAGGTTAGAAGGTATTTAATAAACCATAGATCTTTGGAATCTATACCTTTTATGAAAGAATTGGTGAGGTAATCAATAGTATTGATTCTTAGCTCATCAAATCCAACGGCGTTTATTAACTCTCTTGATAGAGGTTCAATTCTATCTTGATGCCTTAGAAATGTTTCATATTGAGAATGAATAATATGGAGAAGCTTTTTTAATTGGTTTTGATTCGTATTGAATGCGCTTAGGGCATTTAATATTTCCTCTTTAGATATTTGATAGCTTTCTTCCAGGCAGTTGGGATCACCTTCTTCGTTAATACATGAAAAAACTTCACTGACTCTTTCATATAAATCGGATTCATTTAGAATATTATAGATATCTTCTAAAAATTCAAAACTATTTGCTTCGTCCAGTTTTTTATAACTATTTAAAAAACGGTTCTTGGTTTCCGGAATATTAATAAAAAATGTATTAATTTTTTCGAATAAGTGATTCCACTTGTTTTTATCAGCGTTAACAATTCCTTGATAAAGACTGGGAAACTTTGCTTTCCATTGAAGGCATGTGAAAACCGAGATGACATTATCGTATTCAAGGAGATTATTAACTAAGTTAGCATTTGAGCAAGCTTCTACCGCTTCATAATCACTTAGCTTTTTTTTATAATCATATTGAATTTCTGGTGATTCTTGGGAAACACATCCCATTATTAAACTTAAAGAAAGTATTAGTAGAAATGATATCCTTTTCATTTTAATTAATCCTTTGATTTCTCTTCGGATTAATTAAATTTTAATCTAAATAAAAGTATGTCGGGTGAGTGTATTACTCGGATTTAAGCAAAATGTTGTTTTTTAAACCCTCATTTATGTGTAATGTTTTGCCATCATACATGGCCTCAAGATTCATAAAGACGTCACCGCTATAACCGAAAAAATCAGTTAAGAGCTTACTTTGTGCTTTTGAAAGCCTCGCTTTTAATGGAAACTCAAGAGCACCCCTTCTTTTATGAGGTAAAGGCTCTTGTTTAAGACGATAAAGAGCTCTGAGATGGAGTTTTACATCAACGCTTGCCTTACCATTACTAACTCGTAAAACTGATGGAGAGCAATGGTCTTTGTAATCTAATAGCCTTAAGGAAATATCATCAGTTTTTGAAAAGTAATTCTTTCCTGCTATAAATGGTGTCTGTTTGATACTGGGATTAAATAGTGGAGCTCTTAGCTTTTTTCCTTTGTGGACATACTTCCACTTAGGATCGTGAATACCTTTATACCAAATTACTCGACGATTGTTCTTTAGGCCTTCAACATATAAATCAGCTTGGTTGCTTCCTCTTCCTCGTGCCATTATTGTTATGGCACTTGTGAACTGTCCAGGAATTGGAGGTTGTATATCCCAGCCTGGGGAAGGTAATAAAATTCTTCTTAGAAATTGAACCGTTCGGGTTCTGTATCTATCTTCTCTTAAAGGCACCTCATATTTATATCTAGCATAAATATGGTTATAACCAGCAATATCTAAATTCCATAGTCTTGTTTGGAGTTGCCCTTTGCTATCAAGCATAAAGACGAATGCTCCACTTGATTTAAAGTTCACCGCTTTTGAATTACCGTGGTTTGGTAAACAGATTTCATACCCATAGTCATCGGCCAGAAGCCAAGGGTCATGGACTGTAACTCTTGATCTGCCTTTATGAATCTGAAAAATGTGAGCTATGGAGAGCGTTCGGTATTTTTCGTTATTGATTGGGTTTACGATATATTTGTCTTTAAACATATCCCAATCTTGAATACTCCAATAGTCTGCTGTCTGTGGTAATACAAGTTTGCTTCCTTTTCCAAAAGGGGCGCCCCAAACACCATCCCATTTCATTCTTTTATGATTTTTTCTGCCATGCTTTGTTTTTATAACAAGACCATTTTGGGCAACAAGCATGATATATCTATTATCAGCATCGACAGAATTAAATTTAAAACCTCGAAATTCTTTGGGGAGTTTAAGTCTTTCCCATTCACCTTTTTTAAAGTCTCGAATGTAGGGATATGAATTTCTTAATTCAATTTCAAACTTTTCATTAAAGGTATAGGTTGGGGTTTTTACCTCAATCCATTCAATGGCGAAAAGGTTTGTACTCAATAAAATTAGTATATATAGTATTTTTTCCATGGCCTATTTTATCATGGCCATAGGTACAATCAACCTAGAATATGTCGCTTTAAGGCCCTTGTCAGGATTCTTATTTTATCTCGAAGGGGAAACCGTCCCAAATTGGTTTTTACAACCCCCTCAGTAAATTTTGTTTTTTTCGAATAATCTATTTTGACGTTTACAATCGTTGGTGAGGACTTGTCGTCGGCAAATATTTCCTTAAACATATTTTGAATTTCTTGGTCGTTATTTATCTCAAAATATCTAGCACCAGTTGTTTGAGCAACACCTTTAAAGTCTATTGAAGGTAATACGGTACAGGTTTTTCTATTAAGAGGAATTTTTTGAAACATAGATATTTGGCCAAGTTCTCCATCGTTAAAAATAAAAAATACAGGCGATAACCCTAGGTTTGTAGCTGTGATGATTTCCATACAAGTCATCATAAAGGCACCATCTCCTACAATGCCAACGACTTCTTTATCTGGGTTATTAAGTTTTGCGGCAATTGTGGCAGGCACACAGTATCCCATGCAATTAAAGTCAGACGGGGAGATGAAACCGGCCGGAGAATGTATGGGCATCAATTCTTCTGTTAAAAAAGTATGATTACCATCATCGGCAACAACGATATCATTATCCTTTAATTGCTCTCTCAAGGCCTTAAAGAAAAAACCTGGCCCAACTCTCTTATCGTTTTGCTCTTTAAGCCACTGATAATTATATTTTAATTTTTCTTCTTTAATTTGATTTCTTAATACTTCATCGACAGCTCTTTTATAGTTTCTTTTCTTTAAAACACTTAATATTGCTCTAATCGCTTCAAGCGCATCGGCATGAATGGAAAGAGTGGTTTGATAATTTTTATCAAAGACCTCTTTATTTATATCGATATGTATTAGGTTTTTAGGATCATCAATACCATAGCTGCCAGTTGCAAGCTCAGAGAATCTGACACCAATAGCAAGGAGACCCTCTATATTTTTAAATGTATTTTCGGCAGCAGGAACGGCAGAGCGACCAAAGCCCATCCCTGTGTGTAAAGGATGGGATCCTCTAAAGGAGGAGAGTCCTTGTAAGGTCGTACAGACTGGGGCCTCTAGGATTTCCGCAAGCTCTTCAAGCTCTTTAAACGCACCTACGGCCCCCCAGCCAACATAGATCCCATACTTTTTAGTGATGAGTAAATCACAGGCCTTTTCAATGAGATCCATATCAAACTTTGGCCTTTCAACACTTGGACTAGGAATATATTTAGGTAATGAATCAACTTTACCTTGAAGAAGTTGTAATTCACCAGGTATCTCAAGAATAACAGGACCTGGTTCACCAGAGATGGCCAATTCATAAGCTTTATAGATTGATGGGATGATTTCTTCATGTGTATTAGGTCTAAAATAGCCTTTACTGTATCCATGAGTCATTTTTTCTTGGTCTATTTGATGAAGCTGGTAACTACGGCCTGTATCTCTTCTTGTTCCACCAGTAATAACAAGCATCGCGATTCCATCAAGGTAAGCTTCGGCGATTCCACTAGCAGCATGGGTAAGTCCAGCTCCAGGAACAACTAGGCATGTTCCAATACTATTGCCTGTACGAGTAATAGCGTCTGCCATAAAACTGGCGCACCCCTCGTGAGTTACTAATATAGGGGATATGATTTCAGATTTATTTATTTCATCATAGATTTCGGTATTATGTACGCCAGGAATTCCAAACGTATATTTTACGCCAATTTGTTCAAGACCAAAACGTACGCAATAGGCACCTGATATATTCATAAGATTTCCTTTTTTACCGTGTGATTGTTTCTGCTGTGATAATTCCTGTTGCAATACAGCCTCCTAGAAATGTTCCTTCAAGTGAACGGTGTCCATGCATTCCTCCGCCACCAAAGCCTGCTGCTTCACCAACAGCGTAAAGACCATTGATAGGTTTGTTTTCTTTATTTAGAACTCTACCACTCAAATCAGTTTTTATTCCTCCTAGACTTTTTCGAGAAAGAATATGTTCTCTGATTGCAATGTATGGTTTTGCTTCAGGGTCTAGAATTTTTTGATATTTACATGTTCTAACTTTATCGCCCTTATAAAGCCTGCTGTGATGAATTCTTCTGAGTTGATCATCTGTGAGGTAGGGTTGACCTCTACTAATTTGATCATCATAGTCTTTAATGTCTTTAACCAGACCCGCTTGATCTAAATCAATTCCATAATTTTTTTCTTGCATTTTTTCGATGAGCTCTTCAATTGAATTGGCAATAACAAAGTCTTCTGAATTTCGAATCATATCTTCAACCAAATCTTTATTACCAAAAAGAATTGTTTTTATGAATTGAAATAACTTTTTATCTCTAACAGCAGGGTTAAACTCTGCTCCAGATATGGCAAGTTCTTTGAGGGCAATTTTATAATTAAGTACTTGCCATGAGAACTTATGGTCTTGCTTACAAATTTCTTGAACTAGAAATCGCGTATCAAAGCCAGTTATCAGAGGTGTGGGCCCTATTCTTCTTCCGTAACAATTAAGCCATAAGGCGGATTTTGGTGGTACAAGGCTTAGTCCATGACCTTTAAATAGTGCTCTAGGATGTGATATTCCAGCTGCATAATGCCACATTCTATCAAGGTTTGTTATATCAGCGCCTAGCTCAGATGATTTTGAATGCATAAGTCCGTCACCCTCAGGGTGTGCGCCATTTAAAATGTGTAACGGAGCAGTTCCAAACTCTTGTGGCCAATGTTTTTTTACAAGGTCAATATTTCCTGTAATTCCACCGGAAGCAAGAACAACATGATTGGCCTTATAAAAGAAATCTCCATCAAGATTAGTCCCTCGAACGCCATCTAGATTTTGATTAGTTAATTCAAAGTTTTCAACCGTATGATTAAATAAAAGAGTTAGGTTATTTACTTTTGGGTGATTCATGAGAGCATTTTCTAACGCATCAATTAATCCTTTGCCGGTTCCCCAAATCATATGAAACCGTGGTACGGAATTTCCCGGTTTAAAGAGCCCTCTTTCTACCCAATGAACAACGGGAAAGAGTTTAACTTTTTTATTTTCAAGCCAAGATGGAATAACTTGCTTAGAGTATTGAATGTATTGCTTTGCCCAAGCCTTTGGAATAGTGTCTTCTTCTTTAAATTCTGCAAAGCTATACCAGTCTCTAAGGGCGAGTTCCTCGCTATCTTTGATACCGGCCTTTCGTTGTTGCTTAGAGTCTATAAGAAAAATACCACCAAATGACCAGGTGGCCAAACCTCCAAACTTTTCTCTCCCTGCTCGATCAAGAAGTATTACTTTTTGACCTTTATCTAAAAGTTCTAGGGCAGTTACAATCCCGGCCAATCCAGCGCCAACAATGATTGTATCAAATGATTTTTCCACTTTAGCTCCATGGGTAAATATATTTTAATAAATTTTTATCAAAATGAGCTGGGAGAGTCATCCCAATTTAGAAATTGTTTTTTTATTAAATGTCCCTAATTCTCTATCAAAGTTAAGTAATAAGCGCACAAAGTCATTACTCGTACTATCTTTGAAAATCTCCAAATGACTTTGAGACACTTAATATTGTTGTTGAACCATTCGTATAATCTTCTATGGCCAAACGAATAAATGGGGCCGTTATATTGATTGATAAATCCCATGGTATGTAAACAAAATTTACTCCACCAGAGATTTGAAACATTGAAAAATCTAGACCAGTATCTCCAGAGTCAGGGCAAGTTCCCTGTCCAGCTTCATTATTTGTGTCTTTTCTTACTTTTGTAACTTCATAGTCTTTACATTCACTAGATATTGGAACCTGAATAAAGCCAAAGGGGTTTATGATAAACTTGTCTTGAATTTTCCATCCCATTTGTCCACCAAGCATCAAACCTGGGATCATCGGACTAGATTTCATATCAAAATCAAGCTCTATATTATTATTAAAATCTTCTCTGCGATAACTTTGTGAAAAATCGATTAACTTCAGAAAAGGCCCACCAATAAAGTTTACTGTGGGTATGGCACCTTTTTGCTTTAAAATTTGGAAGTGGACTCCTCCACTAAGTGTATAAAAGCTGGCCTTGATATTTGTTAAAAAATACTTTTTTAAAAAAGCATTTGTTTTATGATCTGAATTGAATTTGGTAAAGTTAAAGTTCCCGAATAGTCCCCATCGATCATTTTTTGCCCAAGAGTAATTTGCTGCGAATGCATAGCCTTGGAAATCATTTTCAAACAAAATAAATTTATTTTTCCCTTTATAGTAGGTTGGTTGAAGTCCTAGTTTGTAGGTGTCTTGCTTATAATTAAGCATTGGGAGAGGGGGATTGGCCGATAAAATGATATCCATGTCTTTAGCTGGTCCAAGACCTGTGCTTAAAAAGATTGGTGAGGCCAATAGAGCAGAATTTATTAAAAATAGGGAAATAGTTAAAATATTTTTTATCAATTGTTCAACCTTTTAGATTTAGTATTATTATTTTATCTTAATTTAGCTTGGAGTCCAGTATCGTAGATTGAATAAGTCGGGTATAAAAAGATTATATATTATTTCCTATCTCCGAAAAGCTTTTTATGGATATTAATAACTTTAAAAAGCTGAGTTTAAGAACAAGACTAATCTTTACTATGATAGCGGTTAGTTTGGTGCCAACAACTCTAATAAGCTTTTATTCTCTTCATCAAGCGCAGAAAGAACTGAAAAATGATTCAATTGAAAAGCTTGAAGCGGTAAGAGAGATTAAAGCACAAGCGGTTGAAAGATATTTTACATCTATTAAAGGACAGATAAGCATTCTTTCGCAAAATGAAATGATTATTAAATCTATGAAAGACTTCTCACAAGCGTTTGAAGAGCTCAATAATAAATATAGTAAAAAGGATGTTTTAAGAAGAAAAAAAGAGCTTCGGGATTATTATATTAACGATTTTCAAAATGAATACAAACGAACTAATAATCGGGAATTAGATGTAGAGAAAATTTTGGACCAATTAGATGACCAATCAATTATATTACAGCATTATTATATTCAGAATAATCCAAACCCTTTAGGTAAAAAAGATCTTTTAAGCGCTGTCAAAGGAAATGAGAGGTATTTTGATTTACACGCGAAAGGACATCCTTTTCTAAGAAACTATCTCAACGAGTTTGAATACTATGATATTTTTCTTGTGGACTCTAAAACAGGTCACATCGTTTATTCTGTATTTAAGGAGATAGACTTTGCTACTTCGCTTTTAAATGGCCCATTTTCTCAAACGAACTTTGCAGATGCTTTTAGACAAGCAAATAAATTAAAGACATCTGGTGATTTTGTAATAGTTGATTACAAGGGCTATACTCCCTCTTATGAGGCGCCAGCTAGCTTTATAGCTTCACCAATCTTTGATAAGGGTAAAAAAATAGGTGTACTCGTTTTTCAAATGCCAATAGAAAGACTTAACAAGATAATGGGTGAAAGAACAGGGATGGGTAAAACGGGAGAAACTTATTTGGTTGGAGAAGATTATTTAATGAGATCAGACTCTTTAGATAGAAAAAATATATTTAGTACGGTTAACTCTTTTAGGAACCCTAAAGTTGGTCAAATGAAGACAAACACAGTAATAAATGCACTTAAGGGAAATAGTGGCAGTATGATTGAAGTTGATTATGATAATAAATCTACTCTTAAATCATATACAAAAATTAATATATTAGATAAATTTAACTGGGCCCTAATCTCAAAAATAGATGCTGATGAAGCCTTTATAGCCGTTAAAAGCTTACAGTATACAATTGTCTTTGCTTTATTATCACTTATTTTATTTATGAGCTTCATTGGTGTTTATTTAAGTAACTCAATCTCTAGCCCAGTTCTCAATATTTCTAAATTTGTTGAGAGCGAAACTGAAAAACTAAATGAAATCTCAGTACAAATAAATGATTCAAGCTCTGAACTAGCTAAAACCTCCGAAGAACAAGCTACCGCAATAAAACAAACAATAACAAATATATTACAATTTTCAGATATGTTATCAAACACATCAAAACAACTGGAAAAGGGTCTTGAGCTTGTTCAAGCTGGAGAAGCTACTGCAACAATAGGAATTGATTCTATAAAGAAAATGCTTGAATCAATGAACGATATTCAAGTTTCTAATAAAAGACTTCAGTCCATTGTGAAGGCCATAAGTCGAGTTCAAAAAGAGACCTTGGTTATTGACGAGATAGTATCAGAAACAAGATTACTTTCTTTTAATGCTTCTATTGAGGCGGCGAGGGCCGGAGAACATGGAAAAGGGTTCTCTCTCATAGCAGAAGAAGTCGGTAAATTGGCAAAAATTTCTGGAAACGCATCATTTGAGATTAAGAAGATATTAAATGATAGCACTAAGGAAGTTGGAGATGTCGTTAAAAAGACTAAGTCTAGCGTCGATGATGGACGTTTAATCTCAAAAGAGTGTGAAAACGTATTTCTTGAAACAACAGAGTATTTGAAAAAAATCGTCGAGTCCGTGAAACATATAAACTCTGTCGCTAAGGATCAAGAGCTTGGAATAAAACAAACTAGTGATTATATGTATAAAATGAACAATATTATAGATTTTAATAGAAAAAACGCGGAAAATTTAAAGAATCAAGCCGATAATTTAAACGTTAATCAAAAGAAATTATTAGACATCATTAACAATCTCAAAAGTGTTATTGAAGGTAAGGCCAGCTAATTATTGGAAAACTAGTATATATCTTATAAGATAATCAAATGGATAATCTTCAAATAGGTACTCTTTTTTTTGGTATACTGCCATTAATTGCATTTGTGATTTTAGATTCCTTTTTAGGGTTAAAAAAGGCCTTAATGGCAACAGGAATATTTGCATTATGTGAGGCCGTTTTTACAATTTATTACTTTGGTGAGCTTGATTATATAAGTGCTTTTTCACTCTTTCTTGTCTTAATTTTTTGCTATGTCAGCCTTAAGAAAAAAGATGACTTTTATATTAAAATGCAACCTGTTGTCTTATCCATTGTCATAAGTGTGATATTGATAACGACATATATTATGGATAGACCATTTTTATTAGAGTTTTCATTAAAATATCAAGATTTTCTTCCTCAAAACTTTAAGGCCATGTTGGCAAGAAATGACTTTCAAAACCTCTTAACGATTTCTACCTTAACCCTGGGCGTAGCTCACTTAGGGCATGGTGTTTTAGTTTATTGGAGTGCTATCCGGTTAAATAATTGGTGGTGGATCGCTATGAGAGGCATAGGGTATTATTTATTTATGGCCTTAGGTCTTCTAAGTGCTCGTCTTTACATTTAAACTCAGATAATTACGAAAAAAACCGATTAAAATAGTGATGAAAAAAGCGCTGTTTTTAACATTTCTTGGGTTTGGTTTAGTTTTAAGCACGGCCTATCTTACCTACCAAAATATGCAGTTATATATGAACTCAAACCGAAGCCCTTCAAGTGCCATAAATAATTACAATGAAGGTCAAATCACTTATTTAAGGGAGCTAAGAAACCTTAATGCCGTTTTTAGAAAAGAAATTGAAGTTTGCGAAAGTGAATTTGAGAATGAGTTTGGTTGGTATTTAAAAATGGAAGTTAAAAATAGAAGAAATTTTCTTAAAAAAGATTTTAACCTTTTTGCAATCCTTAAAAAATTAGAGGCCAATAGATTTTATGTATCAACAACAGAAGACGTTCTTGAAAAATTAACAAACCCAATTTCAAAAAGTTTTAAGCAAGGTGAAGTTTTAGATGCCATTGGTTATTATTCATTTTGCAAGCTTGAAGAAAGGGGAGTTTTATTTGGTGATCTTTTAGATGTGAGTAAACAGAAAAAAAAGGTTGCCCATTCGCTTTTAAATTACTTTAAAAGAGATCTCCTAAAACTACAGTACCCTAGTTATAGTGTAGATATTTTAGGATTCATTGGTAGTTTAGAAAACTTATTAGGACGTGATGAAATAGATTTCTATAGGATTCAGGATTTAATGGATGAATATTATCGGTATTACAAAAGCGTTATTAAAAAATATAAAAAATCAGGTTATGATTTCGATAGAGGTGGGCCAAAGTTTAATCATGATGCGCAGGTAGAAAGTTATGAATTCGCTAAGAGAGTTCAGCCTAAAATAATTAAACTAATTTCGGATATTCAACGAGATTCAATCTAATTCCTTTTAATAAATTTGTGGACTCAATGTCTAATTTATTTTTATTTACTTCTTAGACTTAGAGCAAGTAATATTAAATACATAGAAATTATTTAAAGGAAGAATTGATGCGCATACTAGCATGTTTGTTTGCTTTGGGATCTTTAACGTTTACGCACGTAGCATTTTCTGAGACTCTTGAAGATTACTTAGTCGCACCCTATACCCTCAGAACAGATGATGGCGATATTTTATTAAAGTTTCATTTGAATAAATCTAAGCTACTAAAAATAAATTATGCCCTGCCTGGAGAGTCTATAGATAAAGAAGAAGTTGATTTTGAAGAATTTAGTCATGAGAGCGTTAACTCTATCAACTTTGGAAATCAAGGGTGCGGCGAAAAAATAAGATTTAGAATTACGGATAAAAATTCTTCTAATGAGTCTATTAAAGGTATCGTACCAAGCTTTCCTTGCCCCAATTCATTTCTTGAAGAAGATGTCGTTTTTGGTTTTATTACGGATACTCAAATGAATTTTGCGGGAAGATTATCCAAACTTTCAAAAATGATTAGTGAGAAAAATATTCAGGATTACTCCTTTATTGTTAACGCAGGAGATGTCATACAAAAAGGTGGTAACCATGATCAATGGGTAGAGTTTTTCGAAGCGAGTCGACCATTCTTAGAAAAGACACCTTTTATTTCTGCGGTTGGAAATCATGCTTACTATCATGACGACTCCATTACAGAAGTCCCCAAGTATTTTCAGCAATACCTAAGATGGGATGGTGCAGCAGATTTTGGTGGTGTTAGTATCGACTTTAATAAATTTCAACTTATCGTATACAACTCTACGACTCATAAGCTAAGTCTCTTGGCGTCTCGTCAACAGTTAAAGTGGTTAGAGTCCGAGCTCATTAAGGTAGAAAAGAAAAATATACCTGCTATTTTTGTAGCTCATTATCCACCTTTTAGTTCATCAGGCTTTAACAAAGGCGATAAGGCCCAAGATATGAGAGATAGGGTGGTGCCTCTACTCGAAAAATATCGTGTTAAGCTCGTTCTAAGTGGACATACCCATATTTACGAAAGATCTTTTAAAAGTGGGATTCATTATGTAACTGGCGGGCCAGCCGGGGGACTACATCCACCTTTTAAAGTTAAAAATAATCCTTATTCAGTATTAACGAATAGAAGAGAATCTACCTTTTCCCGTGTAAAAGTAGGGTTTAAGCGTATCGAGTTTGTCACATGGAATAGTCAGGGCAAGGAGATAGACAAATTTGAGATACCTCTTTAAATTATGTAATCACTGCAGTATGTGTAAAAAATGAAATTTACTCAGTTTTTTATTGATAGACCCTTACTCGTCAAACTCGTATCCATCGTTATTATTATTCTAGGTATCACCGTTTCCCTCAGTGTTAAAAGGGCAACTTACCCAGATGTTGACTTTGATCTTCTAAAAATAACGACAACTTTTCCAGGGGCATCTTCTGAGGATGTTGAAGTTAACGTTACCAAAAAAATAGAGGATGAGCTCAATAGCGTTCAAGGAATTGATAGAATTCGCTCTGTAAGTTTAGAAAATGTATCTCTTCTTTATGTTTTTATTGATCTTAATGCATCAGATACTGATAAGGTTAAAGATGATGTTAGAAGGGCCGTCGATAGAGTCAATTCTTTTCCTCCATCTGTTGAAGATAGGCCTCAAATACAAGAAATAAAATCCACCAATGTCGCTGTTATTGAGGTTGCGGTAATGGGAGAGGTTCCAGAACGATTACTTAGAACTGTATCCCAAGATGTAGAGGATCAATTTAACGAAGTAGAGGGAATTTCTTCAGTAGAAAAAATAGGTTATAGAAAAAGAGAAGTAAAAATCTTGGCCGATTTAGAGAAGCTTAGAGATAAGTTTTTTTCGTTACTTAATATTCATAACACTATTAAAAATAGAAATATTAATACAAGCGGTGGTAGCTTAACTACTTTTTCCGATACAAAAAAGGTCGTTACTTTTAGTGAGTTTGAGACGACCGAGGATGTTAAAGATGTTATTTTGAGATCCAGCTACTCTGGAAAACAACTTAAGCTAAAAGATGTTGCTACGGTTGAAGACTCATATGAAAAAGCTAAAGTCATTCAACGAACCAATAGTAAAAATAGTATTAATCTTCTCATTCGTGCACAGGCCAATAGTGATATCATTGATATATCAAATAGAATTAAATCGTTGATGGAGAGATTGAAAAAAACTTTGCCAGATGGAGTTGAGTTAAGGGTTGTCTCCGATTTTTCCTATTATACAGTTTCACTACTTAGCATTATAAAGAACAATGCACTAATCGGAATTGTGCTCGTTGTAATGGGGTTAATGGTATTTCTCAATAGGGTTACTGCCATTTGGACGGCATTTGGTATTCCCTTTTCCTTTCTTGGCGCCATTATATTTTTTCCGCTTTTTGGTGTGTCGATCAATTTTATTTCCATGATTACATTAATTCTCGTGCTTGGCCTTCTTGTCGATGATGCTATCGTTGTTGCAGAGAATATAACAAGGCATATGGAAAAAGGGGTTCCAAGAAAAAAGGCCGCACTAATTGGTGCTAAAGAAATGTTTTGGCCAGTTACAACGACAGTAATAACTACAATTATGGCGTTCATACCAATCTTTTTTATGACAGGTGTAACGGGTAAATTTATTACTGAGATACCTATTGTTGTAATTCTTTCACTTGCTTTTAGTTTATTTGAATGTCTGGCCATTTTACCTGCTCATATAGCTCTTTCAAAAGGAAGTATAAAAAAGGACTTAGCATGGTTTGAGAAATGGAAACAGCTCTACGGAAAGATGGTTTCTTGGTGTATTTATCATCGAAAAAAAACTATAACTTTTTTCATATCATTTCTCATGCTGAGCTTTGGATTATTTGTCTTTAAAGGTAAATTTGTTCTTTTTCCCTACGATGATGTGGATCTTTTTTATGTCATTGCTGAACTTTCAGAAGGTAATGACATTTATCAAACCAGTGAAAAAATGAAAGAAGTTGAAAAGTTAGTATCAGAAATCTCAGACGATGAAATAGTCAATTTTACAACCTCTATTGGACACCATAACACCAACGTTTATGGAGCAAATGCAGGCCTACATGAAAACTGGGCGATGGTTACTGTCTATTTGAAACATAGCTCAGAGAGATTAAGAGATTCAAAACAAATCATGAGTGAACTTAATGAAAAAATTAAGAAGCTTTCTGGTTTTGATAAGCTTTATCTTGAAAAGTTTAATGATGGCCCACCTGTTGGTAAACCAGTGACGATATCTCTTGTGGCCAAAAACGATGCTCAAAGGCGTAGTATGGCAATGAGGGTACTAAACTTTATTAAAAGTATTCCAGGTGTGACGAACCCTGATATTGATGAAAAGCTTGGTAAAAAAGAACTAAGAATTATTCCAGATTATGAAAAAATGGCCCGTTTGGGTATTTCAAGCTCACAAATTGCTCAAACTTTAAGGGCAGCTTTTTTAGGTATTGTTTCTACAAGTATTACAAGAGAAGGTGAAGATATTGACTTTAGAGTCCAGCTCAAAACCAAAGGACCAAAAGAAGAAGCCTTTATTGGAGAGCTTCAAATTCCTAGTAAAACGGGAGAGCTCATTAATCTTAAAAACTTTTCTAAAGTTGTTGAAAGACAGGGGTATGAGCTCATTAGGCACTATAATGGTACCAGGGCCATAACAATTACAAGTGATATTGATGAGAATGTTACAACCAGTAAAGAGGTAAATGCACTGATCGAAAATAAATTTGGGCCTATAATAGAAAAAACCCCTGGAATGAGAATGTATTTTGGTGGAGAGGAAAAGGCGACTCAAGAAAGTTTACAAAGCTTTGTTGTCGCTTTTTCATTTGCCTTAGTTTGTATTTATTTTGTTCTCATTTTACTTTTTCAGTCTTGGGTTCAGCCTTTTATTATTCTCGCAGCAGTTCCTTTTGGTCTAGGTGGTGTATTTATCGTATTTTTTCTTCATAATATTCCTGTTGGTTTTTTAGCGCTTATTGGTTGTTTAGGACTGTTAGGTATTATTGTAAATGATTGTCTGGTTATGGTCACACATCTCAATGACCTAGCTTCTAAAGAGGCCTTAACTCACGAGCTCATAGTTAGAGGGGCCAAAGATAGAATGCGGGCCGTTTTATTAACAACATTTACAACCGTTGTGGGCATGGTTCCAACTATTTATGGCTTTGGTGGGAGTGAACCTTTTATCGTGCCAATTGTCTTGGCCATTGCAGGTGGACTCATCTTTGCTACGACGATTACACTTTTTTATGTTCCTGTGTTGTATAGTCTTAGGTTGAAGAGCTAATAAAGTTTCTTGTTACTTTTCCTATCGTTTTTGCAAGAAAGTTCTCGGTAAAAAGAGATGATAAAAAACGTAAGAATTTATTTTCCGCACCAGGAATAATGACCGGTTTATTTTTGTTAACAGAATGAATAATTTTTTTTGCCACATTTTCTGGTGTCATTAGGGTACGAGATGCCTTTTGAGATAGCTTTTGATTACTTGCCGTCATAAAACCCGTATCCATTCCACCTGGGTAAACGGAGTGTAGCTTTATGGGGGTGTCTTTTAATTCTACCTTAACAATATCATGAAGCCTTTTCACATATAATTTAGAAGCGCTATAAACAGCAAATTGGGGTAATGGTAAAAAGCTAGTCATAGAAGCGATCGATATAATATGACAATTACGGTTATGTCTTTTCATGTGTGCTATCATAAGGTGCTTTAAGTAAGTAAATGATGTGATATTAACATCTATAACTTCTTTTAAATTATCCCATGGAGAATCATCAAAATTCTTAAAGTGACCAAGACCAGCATTATTAAAAAATTTAGTGATTATACCTTTAGATTCACAGAAACTTATTAATTCCAAACACAGCTTTTCATCTCGCAAATCACCACAAAATACTTCTACATCAACGTTTTTAATACTATCTTTTAAACTTTCAAGTTTTTGCTTATTTCTACCTGTAATAATAAGGTTTTCATTTGCTTTGGCCAACTCTAGTGCTAAAGCTGACCCTAGACCTGAGCTAGCACCAGTAATTAGATTATACTCTTTCATTTGATTCCTTTATTGCTATAATAGAGTAATGAAATACCTATTTATGATTACAACTCTATTTTTTGCACTTAGTTGTCAAGAGCAAAAAGAAGGCCAAAACCTAGTCTCTCTATTTAAGTCTAAACTTCCATCAGGGTGGAATATAGAGTTAAATGATTATAATCAGGCGCCATTTCAATGGCAGGGTAAAAACTTTGTTGGAAAAAAAATAAGAATTTGGAAGCAGCAAAGCAAAGAAAATGTTGATGTTCCTTATTCCGAAAAAAGTGAGACGTACTCTAGCCAAAAACAAATGATACGTTATCTTTATGAGAAAATGGAAGGTGGTTATCATTACAAAATGATGGAAAGAGTTCATCCTGATCAGCTCGAGGTCATTACAAATCAATATATAATAATTGCTCCTTCTTCTATGTCACTAGAAAAAGATGTTAGTCCTGGTAAAGAAATTTACAAGATTTATCGAGATGTTTTACATAAAGAGATTCAAAAAATTGAACCAATTAATGATGACTTTTTTAATATAAGCTCCTTCCCCAAAACTTTAAGCGGAAAAAAAGCATTAATTTATGATTTTAATGAAGGTATGTATACCTCTTTTGGGATTTATTCGCCTTGATTAAAATTTCAGCACAACTCTCTTCATTTTTAGATCGCTGTGATGAACAACAAAAAAAAGCAATTGTTTCTTACTTTGATGAGCTCATAGATGAGTTTAATAATAAACGTGATCTTATGGGTGAAAGAGGTAGTGTCATTCACTTTATGAAAAAAATGGAAGAGTGTGTAGAGAAATTCATCAATCATTCTAATAACAAAGAACTTATTCAGTGTGGAAAAGGTTGCTCTCATTGCTGTTATTATCAAGTTGAAATCAGCTATGAAGAAGGCCTGATTATTTTAGATGAAATACAGAGTAAAAATATTAATGTTGATTGGAATAGATTAAAATATTTATCGGATATCGATAAAGAGAATTGGTATGAGCTTCCTTTAGAGTTAAGAAGATGTCCTCTTTTGAATGAAGAAGGAGAATGTCTCATTTATGAGAAAAGACCACTTGCTTGTAGAAAGCATAATGTTGTCTCATTTCCAGATTTTTGCCAAGATCGGCCTAATGACCTTGTAAGTGGAATTTCTAACCCTGTTATCGAGTCTATCTCTAGTGCTGTTATGAGTGTAAGCAAAAAAAGTGATTTGTTGGCGAAGCAGATTTTGAATATTAAGGAGAATGGAAATTGTTAGGCCGCTTTTTTCTCTGAAGAGTCGTGTGCTTCAAAAAGGAGCTTATAAAGTCTTTCAACTTCGTCCCAATCTGATTCACTTTCGGCAAACTTAATCGCCTCAATTATTTCATCTTCATTTAACTCTTCTAAACTAACCAATCGTGCCTCCTAACCACTCATATGATAACTCATTATCGGATTAAGTGGGTAAGTTAATTAGTAGGAAAATTTAGTCGACGAAAAATCAGGTCTTTATTCACCTTGGGTTAAACAAAATTTATTTGATAGATAAAAAACTTATAGAAATTAATGAAGAATGCGATAATACACAAAAGGGGTATGAAATGAGAAACATAGTTTTGACTCTATTTTTTATGCTTTATTCAGGTTTTGCTTTCTCTCAGTATGGAGGTGGCTATGGAGGTGGCTACGGAGGTTCCATGGGAGGTGCAATGAATAACGGTCGCCAATGGAATGGGCAGCTCAAGGGTAATACAAATAAAGTTCAAGAGGCCCTTAAAAAAGCTTATCAAAAAAAAGGTAAAGAGTTAAAAATTAACAAAATGCCTAAGGATCAACAAAGTAACGATGGCGGCTACGGTGGTGGCGGCTATGGTGGTGGCGGCTACGGTGGTGGCGGCTACTAATCTTCCATAAAACTTGTTCTGATAAAATGGCTTAATATTTTTGAGTACACTCCGTTCGTTTGTATTACGGCCAAATTATGATTGAATTCTTTAAAAAAGTTTTTGGGCGCTTTGTTTTTGGCCCACACCAGATAAATATTCATATTGGAGATAACTCTATTTAGTTTTTTTACTTTATCTCCTATTTCCCTATGAAATAGAATTTTGTTTGCCATAATATCATCACATAATATGACATCCACTTTTTTTTGAATAAGCAAATCAAATAATTCATTTTCATCAGCGCCTAATCGAAAGTTGAAGAATTTTCTTGCTTTATATTTATCAAATTGATCTCCATAACTATAATCTTTAACGAGGCCGAGGTTTTTATTTCGTAGGTTTCCAAAACCTTCAAAATCAAAGGTATCGTCTGTGCGAGTATATAAAGCTATAGACTCACTAAATAGACTCTCTGAAAAACGATATATTTTTTCCCTTTTTTTATTTTTATAAAGACCAAGAAATCCAACAATACCTTCTTTAGAAAGATCCATACCTTTTTCAAAATTCATTGCCTCAAATGTCAACTTACTACCCATACGCAAATTAATTTCTTGCAACAGTTTGATATATAGACCTGCTATTTTACCTTCTTTATTTAGATAGCTATAGGGAGCGTAATTGTGAGGAAGGGCGATGATTATTTTTTTTGGTTTAGGTTTAGGTTTAGGTTTGGGTTTGACTTTAACACTGGCCTTGATCGTCTTTTTTGCTTTGGGCTTGGGCGCTTCTTTTTTGACCGCTTCGTCCTGCTTTTTCTCGGCCACAGGTTTGGCCTTTTTCCTTTTTATTATTTCAATTGGTTCATCCCACTCGAGATAATCTTCATCTTCAATGAAGGTATTTCCAATTTGGGGAGTCAAAAACAAAATTATGAGTAAAACTCTTAGCATATAGACTATTTTATCTTGTATATGAGAGTTGCGCAAAGCGTATTATTCAATTTAGTTAAATTAATCATTGACTAGATGATAGAAAACACTAAAATCCCTTCTTGTATCCATATCTAAAAATATGGGCCTGTAGCTCAGTTGGGAGAGCACTACCTTTGCACGGTAGGGGTCGCAGGTTCGACTCCTGTCAGGTCCACCAAAAAATAATTAGGCCAGTTAGAAATAACTGGCCTTTTTTGTACCCCCATAACAAAAACCTTGATATCTTTTATTACAGACGGAAGTAGAAAGTTGTATGTAAAAACAGGTGGTTACCCTTCTTCTAAGAGTGTAATACTTTTACTGCATATAGCTATTTTTACTGAAGCAAGCTAGAAAAGGTTTATATATGGACTTTCACTTGGGGCCCCATTCTTATAAGGATTACTGTGTAAAAAAACACGGTGATAAAGACGTCTTATCACTGATAAATAGAAAGATGCTTATCCATAAGCAGTTAGAGCGTCCTCCACGATCCTATGTTGTTTATTCTGATCTTCATGGATCCTATGAAAAATTTCTTCATTGGCTTAAAAATGGTCTAGGCTTTTTTAAAATTAGTATTGAAAAAACCTTAGGTGAAAAATTTGATTCTAAGGTTCTTAAAGAGTTTGAGAGGCTTCTTCTTATAGTAAATAAAACGCGCTTTCAACATGTAGAGGATTTTATTGAATCTAAGGTTGAAACTTATAATCCAAAAGATCTTTTCTCAGACCCAGTCTCTGAAAAATTTATTGAATCTTTAAGCCTATTAGAAAAGCATGGTCTTTCAAAAAAAGAAATATTTATATCACTTATTGATTTATTAAAAGAAGTTACTCGAGGTGATGAAAGAAGAATAATTAAAACTATTCCTCCACAGTACTTAGAAAATATTCTTAAACTCTATTCAGGTGAAGAAAAAGAATGTTTCAATGGCCTTATGGAGGGAATTACTTCAGATGAAGATGTTTTCTGTATTATGTCTTCTCTTATGGTAAAAATAATTCTTGTTAATATTTTCGATAAGCATATTAACCTTGGTGATACTTACGATAGAGGTGACGGTGCAGATAAGTTAATCAAAATTTATCGCAATTACTTTGGAGAGAAAAACTATAGTTCTCCCTTACATTATATTTGGGGAAATCACGATATTCTTTGGATGGGGGCCGGGCTTGGTCATCCCGCTCTTATTATGACGGCCTTAAGAATTTCTATGAGATATAATAATGTCTCTTTTTTAAAGCGCTATGGGTTCGATCTAGAGAACCTAAAAAAATATGCTGATGAAACATATTCTATTACTCCTCTTAATTATAATTATGTAAAGGCAAACAGTTTTTCAGGATGGTCAAAGGATGAGGCCATAAAAATGACGAAAGTGCTTTTTGTCCTTGAGTCAAAACTTACTTATCATTGGTTGAAAAAAACGGCCCAAGAAAACGATGCTTTTGGGCTTAATCAAGAATTGTTGAGATATAAAAATCTTCTTGATCTTTTCCCTGAAGACATAAAAGAAGATAAGAAAGAGTGGGAAAATTATCTTCAAAAAAATAACTTATTGATGGACCCCTATTTTCCTACTTTAAATAAGGCACAAGATTATCAGCTTACAAATGAAGAAAAGATAATCGTTGATGACCTTGTATCACAATTTACTAATCTTCCTATCTTGAAAGAAGATCTTAGATGGCTTTTTGAAAAAGGTGAGGCATATCGGGTTGTTGACACGACCCTCTATTTTCACGCGGCCATCCCAGCAACCAAAGAAAAAGATATGGATATGGTTGATGGAAGAAAGGGAAAAGACCTCCTAGATGATGTACAAATAACTGTTAAAAAGATTGGTAAAAAATTCTTTGATGGTGAAAAGCTTGATTCTAAAGAGATGATGTATTTTTGGTTTTTATGGTGTGGGCAAAAGTCTATATTCTTTTGTAAAGAAAAGATGGCAACAATTGAAAGAACAATTTTTAACAAAGAAGCTGCCTCTAAAAATGATTTAACTACTCATAAAGAAGCACCTAATCCATTCTATAAAAATGCAAGAGATGATGAGTTTTTAACTAAAGTTTTGACTGAATTTCATGCTGAAAAAGTTTGCATGGGACATACACCTGTTAAAACTCTGAATCAAACATTGCTTTCCCAAACAATGCCTGCTTTTGTTATTGATGGAGGGGCCTCCTCAGCATATGGAGATAAAGGGGCCGTCCTAATTAATACTCCAGAAAAGAGCTTCGTTACCTTTCATCCTTCCTTAGAAGAGCTTGTTAAAGCAGAGGAAGAAAATATTACGCCCGAGTTCACTACCATTATGGTCGAAGAGAAAACAAAAAAGAAATTAAGACATATGGATAAAGGGTACTTTCTGAAAATTGAGCTTGATGCTATCAACCAATTACTTGATGAGAAAATGCCTTTGTTTAGGAAAAAATATTTCATTTAAGGATACTATGATAGCTTTTATTACTGACTTTAGTGATAGAGATCCTTTTGCTGGAATAATGAAGGGAGTTGTCGCCAAAGTTAATCCAGATCTTAAAACCATTGATATCAGTCATGGTTTAGAGTCTTTTAATATTGCTCAAACCAAATTTGTTTTAAAAAACTGTTTTGGTTATTTTCCTAAAAGAACAGTCTTTTGTGTAGTTGTTGATCCGGGGGTTGGTTCTTCAAGAAAGCCTATTGCGGTTAAAACCGCAGACTATTATTTTGTTGGCCCAGACAATGGCATTTTTGGCCCAGTATTTGATGCTTACCCTGACTTTGAGGTTAGGGAAATAACTAACCCAATTATAATGAATGAAAATATAAGCAATACCTTCCATGGTAGAGATATTTTTGCTCCTGCTAGTGCACATTTGGCCAATGGGTTTAAATTTGAGCAGGTTGGTGACATTTGTGAAGATTTTTTATTTTCAGGTGAAGTGAAGGCCGAAAAAAATATACATGGTATTAAAGGCCAAATTGAATACATTGATAGCTTTGGCAATGCTATCTCTAATATCTCTAAGGATCTTATTGAGAGGCCCTATGAATGTACCTATAAAGTAGGTGATAAGAAAGCGATCTTTGTAGGATTTTACTCAGAGGGAGAAAAAAATAAGTTATCTTGCCTTATTTCTAGCGGTGAGCGACTAGAGTTTTTTACTATCAATTCATCTTCATCCAAAATGTTTAATATAAAAATTGGAGATGAAGTTCTGGTTAGCTTCGATGAACCATCGAAACATGGGCCTGATCAGTAGGGTAGATGACCATTTCATGAATATTGACATGCTGTGGACGTTGAATACACCAGAGAATACTTTCTGCAATGTCTTTACCACTTAAAGGTTTCATATCTTCATAAACTTTATTAGCTTTTTGTTCATCTCCTAATCGCACTAAACTAAACTCTGTATTAACCATGCCTGGCTCAATATTGGTTACTCGTAGAGGACTCCCTATAAGATCCATTCGCATGGCCTCACTTATGGCCCGAACAGCGTGTTTAGTAGCACAATATACATTACCGCCAGGATAGACCCATCTGCCCGCAACAGATCCGATATTAACAATATGGGCAGTGTCTCTTTTTTTCATATAAGGCAAGCAGTATCTTGAAATATAAAGAAGCCCTTTAATGTTGGTATCAATCATTTGATCCCACTGATCGAGATCTCCTTGATCAATAGGAGAAAGGCCTAGTGCACCGCCGGCATTATTTATGAGCACATCCAAGACTTCAATAGTCTCCTGAATACTTGTAAGGGCCTTTTTAACCGCTTCACGATTACTTAAATCAAAGTTTAAGCATTTAGGTGAAATATCATATTCAGCTTTAATCTCGTCCGATAAGGCCTTTAAGCGATTCTCTCTACGCCCAGTAAGAATAAGGTTATACCCATTCTTTGCTAATAGTAATGCTGTCTCTTTTCCTATACCTGAAGTCGCCCCCGTTATCATGGCCCATTTTTTGTGCATTTTATTTAGCTCCTTTTTAAAGCTTAGGGTTTACATTTTTATCTTTAATAGTGAGCATAGAAAAGAAATTATCTAAGGTTTAATAAATGAAAAAGTGGATAAAAGATTTAAAGGTTAATCATTTCGTCGGTGGTCAATGGGTAGAGGGTGAAAGCGATGAAGTGATAAAAGTTGAAAATAAATACAGCGGTGAATTATTGGCAGAAGTCAGATTGTTTGGGGCAGGACAAAAAGAGCAACTCATTGAGGCATCGCAAAGTGGCTTCGCCAAGATCTCAAAATGGTCGCAGGAACAAAGGGCCACCTCTTTAAAGCTTTGCTCTAAATTTATTGAAAACAATTTTAAACTTTTCACGGAATGTATTGTTGCAGAGGCCGGTAAGCCTATTCATTATGCTAAAGCAGAAGTTAATAGGGCCATTTTTAATTTAAATTGGTGTGCCGAAGAGGCCAAAAGATTAAATGGGGAAGTCGTTCCTATAAATTTTTTAGGTACGAAAGAAAAATTTAGTTTTACTAAACGTTTCCCTATTGGGCCGATATTAGGTATTTCACCATTTAATTTCCCTCTCAATTTAAGTCTTCATAAAATTGGACCAGCTATAGCGGCAGGTTGTTCGATAACATTAAAGCCATCGCCCTTTGCTCCTTTAACGGCTTTACTTTTAGGTGAGATGGCACAGTATGCAGATCTACCCGATGGTGCCCTTAATGTTGTTGTGAGTGATGTTGAGACAAGTGAATCTCTAGTTATAGATGATTCTTTTAAAGTACTCTCTTTTACAGGAAGTCCTAAGGTAGGATGGCACTTAAAGTCTATCTGTGGAAAAAAGAAGGCCCTTCTTGAGTTAGGTGGAAATGCACCTTTAATTATTGATAGAGGCATCGATGTTGATGCTTATACTGACTCCATAATAAATGGTTTATTTTTATATTCTGGTCAGATCTGTATAAGCACACAAAGAATTTACCTCGTTGAAGATGTCTATGAGCAGATGTTGCAAGCACTTCTGGTTAAAATGCGAGATATATCAGTAGGGGATCCTAATAATGAGGATACTTTAGTTGGCCCATTGATTAATAGAGATGCTCTTAACAGAATAGAACAGTGGGTTTCTGAGGCCGTAGAAGAGGGGGCCACAATACTTGGAGGAGGGCATGTCATCGATAAGAATAAAAATTTATATGGGCCTACCCTACTGACGAATGTTAAAGATGATATGAAGGTTAATTGTGAAGAAGTTTTTGGCCCAATTGGTATCATCAAAAAAGTGAGCTCTTTTGAACAGGCCGTTAGTTTGGCCAATAATACACAGTTCGGTCTCCAGGTAGGGGTGATTACCCAAAATATTGATAAAATGAAATTTGCTATGGAAAACCTAGAGTTTGGCGGTGTTATTATGAACTCGATACCAGGCTTTAGGGTCGATAATATGCCATATGGAGGTATAAAAAACAGTGGTCTAGGTAGAGAGGGTGCTAAGTACGCGATAGATGAATTTACTGAACCTAGACTTTTTGTCATATAGTATTTCCTACTGTATGAGGAATCATGCAATTCAAAAGATTTATGGAGTTCCCTCTTATGAAGGGATCAATTAAAAACAAACCTGAACACTTTATCGTCCGTGAAGTACCTTTATATTCTGTGAGTGGTGAAGGGGATCATTATTATTATGAACTCACCAAGGTCAATATGAATACTGATCAGGCACTTCGTTACCTTGCAAAGAAATATGATATTCCTCAACGAGAAATAGGCCACGCTGGTAGAAAAGATAAGATAGCGGTGACGACTCAGATGATTTCCCTGCCTATACAAATTGATTCGATGAAATCTGATGAATTAGAGCTTTGTTATGTAGGTAATCATAATAATAAGCTAAGAACTGGACATTTAAAGGGCAATGAGTTTGAGATTAAAGTAAAAGTACCAGAACTTAATCAAATTCAAGATTTTCATAAAATTAAAGAGAGTATCTTGGAATTCGGGTTTCCCAATTATTTTGGAGATCAACGTTTTAGTAAAAGTAATTTTCAAATTGGTATGAGAATATTTAATGGTGAGAAAGTGAAGTATTCGAAACCTAAAAGATTGTTTTATCTTTCGGCCTTTCAGTCATTTATTTTTAATACGTGGTTAGAAAAAAGAATCCTTTCAGATAGTTTAATAAATCCAGTAGATGGCGACTTAAGCCTATTAAATGGGGAAGTTGTTAGCGGCCCTATTTTTGGTACAAAGATGAAATCACCGACATCTAAGGCCCTTGAAATAGAAGATTGTCTCAAAGAGCAATTTGAGATTACATATGAAAAACTGGAAAATAATAAATTAAAAGGAAACCGAAGAGCAGCGAGAGTTTTACTTAAAAATATTGATATTTCTTCTTGGGAAGAAGGAGTCTGTTTTAAATTTTATCTTCCTAAAGGAAGTTATGCTACAAGCTTATTGAGAGAGTTCGTAGATATTGAATGATGAATTTATTTAATGTTAATAAAGTTTATTATGTCTTGTGATATCGCTGACCAACTTTTTTTCAAAGCATTTTTTTGATAAGAGTTATCACTTAATCCAAATACCTTTGATTTACCGTTAAAAATTTTAAAACTTGTCTTTATTTTCTTTTTTTCTCTATGATCTCGAATCGTAACCTTTACAACAGTTTTGGCACTCCAATAGGGACGATTATATTCACTTTTGTGTTTTATGAAGTTGAACTCAATGAGTACTCCTCCTGGATTTAATTGATCTTTATGAGAAATCCATTCAATATCGTTAACTATTTTTTTTCTAAAGCTTTGTTTGAACTCAGTTTCATCGGTCTTATTTATAGTATTATTTGAGATGATAGTTACCATAAGTGGTGATGGGACACCTTTAATAAAACTAGGGTAGCCATCAAACTTTAAGTTTGGGTCTTTTGTGGTAGCACAAGAAATAAATAAGAATACTAAAAGAACAAGTCTTGCCAATATTGCTCCTCTTTTAAGTCAGTTTTAAATATACTTTTATTTAAGTGATTTACGATTTCAAATGCCGAGTTAAATGCTGTAATAATGGATCCCCCTTTTGGGCCTTGTACAAGGTCTCCGGCAAGGTAGAGTCCTTCGATATTGGTTTGATAGTGGTGATCTAGGATTGGCCAATTATCTTCAAACTTAATACCAAGGAGAGTTAGAAAATTCTTAGGAGTCGTTCCCCCTAATGCCAAGACAATATGATCAAAGCTTGTATTTTCTAAGTTAGTTTCATCAAAGACAACGACAGGGCCGTTATCATTGATAATTTCTTTAACATTTGAGTTGTATAATAGTTCTACCTTCTTTTTTTGTTCTAATGCGTAAATTGCGTCGAGGTTATAGTCTAACATCCTCGAAAATTTTTCTCTACGATAACTGAGAGTCACATTATTTCCTTGATCAACAAGGTATTGGACATATTCGCTAGCTGAATCACCTCCGCCTACAACTAAAACCTTCTTGTTAAAGATTGGGGTTGATGTAATGTCAAAAGTAACATTCATTTTTAACTCTTTAGGGATAGGATAGGATGGTCTATTAGGACGCCCTAAAACCCCTATAGCAATAATACAAGCTTTAGTTTTAAAAACACCACTTGATGAGTTAATCTGAAAGCCTTGCTTTGTTTTTTCAACTGAAAAGACATTCTCGTTATATTTAATATGAAGACCGTAACTTTCAATAACCTGATCAAAATAGTCAATAGTATCTTGTTTACTTAGATCTGGAATACAAAGGATACCTGCACAATTGGAATCTTTGCCTTTATAGTTTGCGGTTACAAGCTTCTTTTCGGGGTAGAACTTTCTAATAGAATGGTTATGATTAGATTCTTTTTCTAGAATCAACACCTTTGAGGGGCTTATTCCAGCGTTTATGGCCTCTGCAGCAGTGGCAATACCACCAGGACCAGCGCCTATAACGGCCAATTCGTAGAATCCATTCATACGTATTTTCCCTTGATGAGGAAGACATCCTCTCTTTTGATATTAAACAAAATTAATTACAAAAATTAAACAAAAAATGATGAGAAAATTTATGTAATTTATTTTTGAATTAATGTTAAAATGGTACGTAGCTAAATTTAGGAGAAGTAATAGTGGGCCGTAGATTGTTTATATTTTTTTCATTGATGCTGTTTCTGCCTGTAAGGCTCTACTCTGCTGATTTTTGGTTACCTTTAACTGTTGGTGTTACTGTGCAGGGTGTACTACAACACACACTACCAATTCCTACACCAAGTGGCATTGGAGGTAGTGGTTTTGAAGGGGGCTTTGCTTCATTTAAGGCCAGTACGCATAGCTTTTCTCCCATTATTTCAGGAAGCTATAGTAAAGCTGAAAGAGTTTTCGCTCTAACTAAAAATAGTCAAGATATTAACAATTATGTTCGTGGAAAAGGTGGGTTTTTGGTTCCAGCGAATCCAGTAAACGGCTATTTACTTTCCAGAGAAGTTCAGGGTTCTTTAGTACTTGGTCTTGGTGCTACTGTTGGCCCAATTGGGTGGGGCCTTCTTGGTGCTTCGGCAAGCCTTTCCGGAAGCTACTCCAGATCATATAGCTTTACTCGTAAATTTAAAACAAAAGAAGATATAAAGAGCTTTAAAGGTGGTGTCTCTCTTCCAGTAACCAAAGAGGGTATCAAGTCTGATTGGCCTTTGGGTGGGAGTATAAGTACGGCCCGTGTTATAGCGCTTAACATTGGGCTTGGACTTGGGGCAGGACCTCTTACGGTTGGAGGTGTGGCGAGCTTTTATGGAACGTGGGAAGTGAGTGTTGAAATTCCATCATTAAAAAATAATCCGAATCAAACTTTAGTTAAAGTTACTTATAAAAAGATTAAAGGTAAAAAATATAGTATTGGGCTTTCTGCGATGGTTACTGGTGTAGAAGCACAGAAAGTATTCGAAAATGGTAAAAGTGTTTCTTATCTTTTTGATTTAAATAATATTAAAAAACATACGCTTAAAGTTCCTAAGAATTTAACAGTCAAAGATCGTTCGTTTAGAACGGTTAGTGGGCTAACGACTACTGATATTTACCAGTATGTTCTTCAAGGTGACTTGGTATATGCAGAAATACTTTCTAAAGTAAATAACTCTCTTGAGGTAAATGGTGTAACTAAAGTCAGCAGCTCTCATTTTTTTGAGAAAAAGACTGGTGTTGAGGAAAAGGCAACGATCCCTTTTTTGTTTTCAAAAAATAGTTTTGTTGGAAAAACTCTTGTGGTCAGTAATGACATGAATTTAAAAAATAACTTAGTTTTAAAAAATATAATTGGCGTAAGTAATGATACAACTACGTCAAGTGGACTCTTAAGTGATGACCTTAATAGGTCTTCTACCTTTTTTGGGAATATTCAAGAACTTGAACATAAAAACCCTAGCAAAAATATAACTCATCGTAGATATAATAGTAATTATAATTATCTTTTCACAATGAATAATGCCACCGTCCAAGATGTTCATGATGAGTTAAAAAGAATTCGTTATAAGCTAGGGCTTATGAAAAGTTTGAAACAGTTAATTCCTCATAATGAAAGTGCTAAAGAGGAAAAAATTGGCAGTGTCCAAATTAGCTTGGACATATTATTTTCTAATAAGGCAACTGATTTAATAATGGATAAGGCATCAAGTCAGAGTTTGTCTCAACTAAAATATGAGATACGCTCTTATATCGAGGGATTTTTTGAGAATGTTGAAAACCCAGAGGACGAACTTAAATGTACATTTAAGATGGGCTGTATGGACCGAACAATAACTCGCTCAGAAAAGGCCATAAAAAAAGCTTATAATGCATTAAATAAAATGGTTGAATTTAGAAAGGATAAAAACTATGAAGCATTTGCAAAGGCATTCTCAGACTTTGGTAGTGCATTTGCTCGTAATAGGTTTGTTTCTAAAACTATTTTGCGGCTTATGAGGTATAAATGTTTACCTTCAGTTTATATCTCTTTAGTAAAACAGAAAACTACAAAAAGTGAATTAGAAAAGATATGTCCTTCTAATAAGTCAAAGTTCCCTTATGAAATAGTTTTAAACTATAGCTCTACCGCACATGCTCCACGCCAATACACAATAATAAAGGCGAAGGATTAGGACGTAAAGGCCTAAAGTCGCTTTTTAATAACAGAGCAGGGAGTAATTGATAATAGTGCCTTGAGGTCTGGACCGTCACTATGGCCGGTCAACAGTGCCCTGACACCCTTAAATAATGGTTTACCTTTTATTTTAAGCTCTTTTTTTAAATGATCTAACCACTTATCTACGGTTTCTGCTTTAAGGTAGTCAGTGTCTTTCATTTCGAGAACTTTCTCTCTTAGATAACTTTTCATAATTATTGTCGTATCCCAGAGCATGATCTCTTTCATGGCATCACTTTCTTCTAGTTCTGTTGAAAAAATGAGATCGAGCTTGTCTGAGGCCTCACTTGGGAGCTGAATTTTATCTTTAAAAAGTAAGCAGAACTTTTGCTTCCATTCTTTATTTTTAGAGCTGAATTCATGCTCATTTTTTAAGGACTCACCTATATAGTCGATGAGTTGCTCATCACTTAAGGCCCTCATATACTGACCGTTGAAATAATTGAGCTTATCTAGATCATAAAGTGCAGGTGACTTAGAAAACCTGTTAAGATCAAAAATATTACCAAGGTTTTTATAGTCAAAAATGTCTTTTTCTTCAGGATGAGACCAACCTAGAAGCAATAAGTAGTTCATCATTGCCTCTGGCAGGTAGTTTTGTTGTCTGTATAGTGAAACCGAAGTGGCGCCATGTCTTTTGGATAGCTTTTGGCGGTCTTTACCGACAAGTAAAGAGCAGTGAGCAAATTCAGGTGGATTTGCACCTATCGCTTCATAGATCATGAGTTGTCTAAGAGTGTTATTTAAATGTTCTTCGGCCCTAATAACATGGGATATTTTCATGAGATGGTCATCGATGACACAGCAAAAATTATAAGTAGGAAGGCCATTGCTACGTAAAAGAATAAAGTCACCAACCATATCTTGTGGCCAGCTGACCTCACCCCTTACATGATCTTTTACGGAATAAGTTTTTTCTGGAACCTTAAATCTAATAACGTGAGGGAACTCTCTTTTGATCTTAAGCTCAACTTCATCCTTGTTTAGTGAGAGGCAATGACGATCATAGTGAGGTGCTTGGTTGTTTTCTTCAGCTTTTGTTTTGAGTTCTTCTAACCTTATTTCGTCGCAAAAGCAGTAATAGGCATGCCCTTTATCGACAAGCTCATGGGCATATTTCTTATAAGTGTCAAGACGTTCAGATTGTCTGTAAGGTCCGTATTCACCCTCTTTATCAGGTCCTTCATCGTATTCTAGACCACACCACTTAAGATCATCTATTTGGCTTTGTTCAAATTCTTTCTTACTTCTGTCTTGATCAGTATCTTCTACACGTAAAATGAATTTACCATTGTTGGCCTTAGCAAAAAGATAACTATAAAGTGCAGTACGGGCACCACCAATATGCAAGTGTCCTGTTGGAGATGGGGCAAACCTAACTCTGACGCTCATTTTAATTCCCTTTTTCTAATTTGGCCCAAGTGTCTTTTAATGTAATAATTCGGTTAAATTGTAAGTTATTTTCATCGGAGTCTTTATCTTGAATAAAATAACCAGTTCTCTCAAGTTGGAAGCACTTATCTTTTCCTAAATTGATAACATCAGGCTCAAGATAACCTGTTTTTTCAATGAGGCTATCGGGATTGATATCTTTATGAAAATCACCATCATGATCTTTTCCTGGGGTAGGAGAAACAAAGAGGCGATCATAAATGTTAAATTTAACTTTTTGTGAATGAGTTGCACTAACCCAATGAATAATACCCTTAACTTTCTTCATTCCTTCAGGGGTCTTTCCTGCAAAGCTTTCCTGGTGGTAAGTGCACCTGAGTTCGCTAACTTCTCCGTTTTCATTTTTTATTACTTCATCACAAGTAATAACATAGCCATATCGTAACCGTACATTTCCGCCGGGCCTTAATCTAAAAAACTTCTTTGGTGGATCTTCTAAGAAATCATTTCGATCAATAAATATTTCTTTGGTGAAAAAGAGCTTTCTTGTTCCGAAACTTTCATCTTTAGGGTGTAAAGGTGCTTCAATCTCTTGAACTTTTTCATCTTCCCAGTTTGTAATTGTAACTTTTATTGGATCCAAAACGCCTAGATACCTTGGACAAAAAGATTCAAGTTCGGTGCGGACAGCGGACTCAAGAGTGCTCATAGAAATAGAGCTATCTTTTTTCGTCACACCAATAACGTCACAAAAGTTTTTTATTGATTTTGGTGGGTAACCCCGTCTTCTCATTCCTGAGATTGTTGGCATCCTAGGGTCATCCCAGCCTTTAACGTGTTTTTCAGTGACTAATTGTAAAAGTTTTCTTTTACTCATCACCGTATACTCTAAGTTTAATCTCGCGAACTCGATCTGTTGCGGGTGACATGGCGTTTTAAGTGTCTCGAGAAGCCAGTCGTAGAATGGTCTATGGTCTTCAAATTCAAGAGTACACAAACTATGCGTAATTCCCTCTATCATGTCACTTAACGGATGAGTGAAGTCATACATAGGGTAAATAACCCATTGATCACCAGTTCTTTGGTGAGTGACCTTTTTAATTCTATATATAACAGGGTCTCTCATATTGATATTCGGGTGGGCCATATCGATTTTTGCTCTTAAACAATGGCTACCTTCATCAAACTTACCGGCCTTCATACTTTGAAATAACTCTAAATTTTCTTCCACGGATCTATTTCTATAAGGACTATCTTTTCCAGGAGTTTTTAAGTTCCCACGGTGGTCTCTAATTTGATCAGGTGTGAGATCACAAACAAAAGCTTTACCCATTTTTATGAGTTCAACAGCATAGTTATATAGCTTTTCAAAATAGTCAGATGCATGAAATAGATTATTTTTCCAATCATAACCAAGCCATTTTATGTCTTCAATAATTGAATCAACATATTCTTGGTCTTCTTTTTCAGGATTTGTATCATCAAATCTTAAATGACATGGTCCATTGTAAGTTTCACCTATGCCAAAATTTAGGCATATAGACTTTGCATGCCCTATGTGAAGATAACCATTTGGTTCAGGAGGGAATCGGGTAATAACTTTACCGTCATTCTTTCCATTTTTAATATCAGTATCAATAATTTGTTTTATAAAATTTGTCTTATCTGTATCCATTTGGCGCTTATTATGCACTTTATAAAATAATTTAACAAGAAGGATTAGACGATCTAAACTTAAATAAAAGGACTTAAATACATGGAGGTATTATGAAGTGGGTTTTTGCTTTTATCATTGGTCTGTCCTCGGCCTTTGCTCAGGATTTATATCACAGAGTGTTACCAAATAAGCTTATACGAAGTGGTGAAATAACAATATCAAATGACCCTTACCCAGAGTACCTAGAAGTATCTATAACTTATAAAGTAAAAGGACCTCTTATACCCAAAAAATATCGTCAAGGTGTTTTGACACAGAGAATTCCTGTTAAATATGAGAGTGAAGATGGATATAGAGATCTGATGGTAAAGGGTACAGAGACCTATAAGGACGTTTTATTGGTTCATGAAGGGCTTAATAATGGAATTCATCGAGTTGGGATAAATCCATCTCATGGTAATTGGAAGGCGCGAATATTTTATAATCCTCTGGTTTCATCTTTAGGCTGGCAAAGACTTGAGGTAACTCTAAAGAGCTTTCCTAAATGGCCAATTTATAGTGAGTTAATAGATTAATGGTCTAATCTAAAGAAAAAAAGAGGGACTTTAACTTTAAATTTATTTTGTTCTTCGAGCTCTATAAATTCAAAATAGCCTCTCATATTGCCTGTTGGGGTACTCAATGGGCAAAAACTTTCATAGCTAAAGCTCTCTTGAGGGCCTAAAATAGGAGTTTTACCGATAACACCAGGCCCTCTGATGACTTCTTCTTTTTGCTTTCCATCACGAATTTTCCAGCACCTAGCTAACAATTGAATGGTCTTACTACCTTCATTAGATATGATGATCCTATACTTATAGAGATAGAAGTTTTGGTCAGGTTTAGATTTCTCATTAACAAAGTATGGGGTTACACAAATTTTAACATTTTTATCAATATCTGAGTAAATTGCTTTTTCTTGAATCATCTCCAAATAATAGGGAAAAAAAGTTCAAAGGTACAGGTAGAATTTCCCTGCCTGCTTCATTATGACACTTTGTGTATAATATACCTGAAGTGGAGCTCAAGAAAAGGGTGCTAAATGTCAAATCTAAGAGCAGAGTTTAATAAAACCCTCGCGAAAAATCGTGAAAAATACCATGACGCGACTCAAAAAATGAAGAAGAACTATGAGCAAGATCTTCAAACAATCCGTGAACAAAATGATGATAGAATTGTAAAAATCAAGCAAACCAATCATCGTAAAGTCGATGATATTAATGATCAAAGTGAAATCAAACTCAAAAGAATGGGTAATAAACTAAAGCAGGATCAGGAATATCAATCAAGGGTTTATAGAAATAAAATCAATGAAAAAACGAAAGACTTTAATGATCAAAGAATTGCGGCCAATTCAAAATACAAAAGACAAATTAATGATATTAGTAGCGCCTATGATAAGTCACTTAATGAAAATGAACGACTTAATAGAAACAATCTAGATAGAATTAAAACTAATTTTGATTTTCGTATAAAGCAACTTCAAAATGATTCAGATGCTCGACATTATGAAATTACTGAAAAAAGTGACGATAGCATCAAATCTCTTAACAGAGAATTTGCTGAACATAAAAAAGATCTGCTGAGAAGTAACGATGAAAAAAACAGAAGTATTGTAAGAAGAGCGACTGATAGAGAAAATAAACTCAAAGATGGCTTTAATCAAAAGTACTCTGAATTGAATAAAATTCATCAAGAAGAACAAAAAAGAACAGATGAAAAAGTAGAGGCTATTGTAGATGAGGCAAGACAGCGTGGTAATAAAGATGCTGAGGAGTTGATATTTAATTATAGGAAAATGCTAAAGAATGAATCAGACAAAGGGATTGATCAAGAAAAAAATTTATTACATGATAAAAAAATGGCCCTTGCGAAACAAAAGCGTGATTACGATAAACAGTTATTAGGGCAAAAATTAAAAATGAACACCCTTATGAAAGATGGTCTTGGAGAACATCAAGAGCAGGTCGCCGCCCAAGAAAGAAGATTTGATGAAAAACTGGGGCTTGTAAATAGAAGAAATGACGAGTTTTATCAAAAGTATAATAGAACAACGGATGAGCTAAGCTCTGGATATAATGATTCTCTGGATGAACTCAATAGAGAAAAAACCGAGATACTCAACCAGCAAAACAATGACTTTAAGACAAGATTTACAGACTTTCAAAATTCTACAGAAGAAAAAATGGATAAAAACTCCCAGATGTCTGAGGCTCGTTTTAATAACTTAAAAAGTGAAAAAGATAGTGAGCTAATGGCCCAGGATAAGTCGTTTAATTTAATGATTAACCGTCAAAGAGATAATTTTAATAAAACGATCTCTCATATGTCAGAAGAAAATGAGAAAGCTTACGAAGAACTATATAAAGATTTTAATAACGAAAAAGATGAAATTAAAAAAATGGGTGCTAAGAATCTAGCAGATACAACGGAAGAGAATAATCGTAAGTTTAGTGAAAAGCTCCGTATGACCGTAGAGAACTTTGAAAATAAGATTCGTTATATGGAGAATAAACATCAAGAGCAAGTTAGTGAGCTAAATGAAAATATCGAAAAGATGGAAAAAGAATATCATACTCAACTTAAATTATTAAAAGAGTTTGAAGCCGATAAAAGACGTGAAGAAAAAAATAATCTTATGGACACTCTTCATCATACTAAAAGAAATTTACAGGCCGAAAATCAAGAGCAGCGTGAACAGTTCACGAAAAAGTTAGATCAGACTGAGCAAGACCATGAAAGAGAAATGGCCAACCTAAAGAGACTACATACAGAAGAAGTTTCACAGAATAATATAAGAAATAAAAAGAAAATGAATGAGCAGTCTTCTCGTCTACAAAAAGTACATTCTGACTTTGTGTACGAATCAAAACTTGAAAAAGAAATGCTTATTAAAAATTATGAGCAAAAAATCGAAGATATGAAAAGATACTATGAAACAAGTATAGCGGACCTAAAGCTTCTCAATGAGCAGCATCAAAGAAAAAGCCAGTCTATGAACGCATAAGGTAACTCTTTCCCTCTTTGTCTAAACCGATTTTAAACTTACAATCTATTTTCATATGAAAAATAATCTTTGGATAATTTTGGTCGTAATCATTACGGTACTAATTCTTGTTTTAACAGGATGTTATGTAGGGTGTGATCTAAAGAAATTACGTTTAGTAAAGCTTAGTATCGAATCGGTCGAAAAACAGATTATGATAACGAAACTCTATGGGCCAAATTCGTTTAAATCAACTACTATAGGTGCTCCTAGATCGGCCTCTAATCAAGAGACGGCAAAGGTCTTTAAGTTAAGCAATGAAATAAAGCAAATTAACAAAGAGACTGACTATATTAAGAAATATGGAGAGCTACCTCCTAAAACACCTAACTTCTATAAAAGATTAAACGTCATTTGAGGAATTATCTTCTATCTAATCTTATGGTCAAGTTTAGTTTAAAATGGATCTATGAGAATAATACTTTTTATTATTCTATTTTGGTCCTTTTCACTTAATGCCTTTGAGGGTGCGTATACAGTTGTGGTTCAAAAACAACAACAAAAGGCACAAACTCGTTGGACTCTTTCAGATTGGTTACTCACAAAAAAGAAAATGGCCCTCATGGATCAATGGCTTGCTCTTCATTCAAGTTATGAGATTTTCGAATGGGTTTTAGGATGGAATGAAGGAGGCGTTAAAGTCTCAAGCACGGAGCAACCTGCTGCCTTTGAGTATTTTTCACGACAGTTTTATTCTGAAATATTTGTTTATTTTTTAGGTATTGGATATGAGGATTCTTATGCGAGAAACCAATTTAGAGACCTTTCTTATATAGCAAAGCTTCGTATACTGGGGACTAATACACAGACGACTCACTTTAATCTCATTTATGGTTATAGAAAGCTTAATGAAACGTCTTACGGAAAATTCGATCAAGACTTTTTTGGTGTCTCAGGTGCGCTTTATTTATTACCTTTTTTAGGTATTAAATCTAGCTTTTACAAATATATGAAAAGTAAAAAACATCCCGTTGGGTTTTCTCTGACAGGTGAAAAGTTTAGTTATTCACCATTTATTGAGTTAGGTCCAATCCGATTTACTCTTGATCTTTATAAAGAGAATTTTTATTTCAATGCTCTTAGTAACTCTTTAACGGACAATAAAAAAACACAGAAAGGTGTTCATTTAGGTGTAAGCCTAATTTTCTAGAGGTTGTCCTTGCCTTGTAAAATCATAGTATGTTGGATTAAATTCAAGTCTAAAATCTGATGTTAAAGCTTTATCTTCTTCCCATTGAGGGAGCTTAAGTGGGTCCTTTGGAAGAACATCAGGAGTTGGATATGAAACGTTATTTGTATTCACTGCTGGTAATTGCTGTGATTGTTCCAAGATTCCTTTAACAAAAAAATAAGCATCATAGTGGGATACGATATTTTGAATTATATTTTCTTCTATATTTTGAACCTGCTCTCCAAGCTTTTCACTTTTTTCTTCTTCAATTTTACAGTCAATACAGTCCGCCTCTAAAGACTCTAATAAGTCTTCTTTACCGATTTCTTCAGCTCGAATGGAACTTATAAATACCATCATGAGTAATACAATTAAGTTTTTCATACATACCTCTTTGACCTTTATATATTCAAAAGATATGCCATTATTTAATGGGTAAATACCTGTATTTAAATGGCTTGATTGTCTAGATATTAGACATGGGATAATTATTGATCATCAGGCCAAACAAAATTTGTTTTGACTTCTTTGATGGCCTCTATTCTCATTTGATCGATTTTTTCTCCAACCTCTTTACCTTGGGATGTTTTGGTTATCTCACTAGTGTTAAGCTCCTTTAAGGCCTTATAACAATTTTTGAGGTATTGTTTTTGAGGGTAGGATTGACTCTTTTTTCCTAAATTATCGGCCTCACAACATAGAAGAAACTTATCAAGAACTTGTTCATTTCTAAAAACGTCTAATCCTTTAAATAGCTTTAGAATGGTTCCAGGCCTTAACTCTCTTGCTTTATGAGACAACAAATGAAATTCACAAACCTTTAGGGCCAGATCTTTTAACTTTTTTGGAACTTTTAGTCGTTGGCATATTTTTACGATTAGTGGAATTCCTGCCTTTTCATGTCCTTTGTGAGAAGGCAGCATATCTTTTGGTGTAAAGGCCTTTCCAAGGTCATGGACAAGGCAACTAAAGCGGATCTCAAGATCGGTTGATAGATTGACTGAGCTATCTAAAACCAAAAGGGTGTGAATGAATGAGTCTCCTTCTGGGTGATATTCTTTTTTTTGAGGTACATCTTTTAGGCCATGTATTTCTGGTAATAATTTTTCTAGGGCACCTACATCATCTAATATATTTATGAATGTACTTGGAGAGTCTGATAGTAAGGCCTTTTTAACTTCCATGAAGACTCTCTCGCCAGATAAGGCCTCCAACTCACCAGAGTCGGTAATATCCTTCATTAACTCTTTTGTTTCTTGCGCCAGAGAGAAGTCTTTTAATTGGGCCTTAAAGCGAGCGACCCGTAAGACTCTTAAAGGGTCTTCAATAAAATGAGGGCCAACATGCCTTAGGATTCGCTTATTAAGATCGGATTTACCTCCGTAAGGATCAGTAATTTCTCCTGTATCTAAATCTTGTGCTATAGCGTTTATTGTAAGATCCCTACGTGCAAGGTCCTCTTCAAGGGTTATCTCTGGGCCAAACTCGAATTTAAATCCATCATGGCCTTGGGCAACTTTAATTTCCTTTCTGGCCATGGCGTACTCTTCAGCTGTTTCGGGGTGAAGAAAAACAGGAAAGTCTTTGCCAACTTTTTTAAATCCTTTCTCCAGAAGCTCGCTTTCTCTGGCCCCTACAACGACATAATCCTTATCACCTGTAGGTCTGTTAAGAATTTTGTCACGTATATAACCACCAACAAGATAGACTTTAATAGTTACTCCTCAAGATTTTCGATAATTGACATTAGTAGATCATAGTTGTTTTTACTAGAACAATTTATTTCTGCATTTTGTAAAAGCTTATTAACTCTATTCATTTCATCAAAGCCTGGTGTTTTAACATTAAGTGGTATCTTTTTTGATTCATGAAGCATTAATGATTTTGGGGGAGGGGTAGGGCTTTGTCTCCAAAAAGAGAGTAAGGGGACTGGCATAAAGTAAAAAATAGGTATCCTATTTATTGGGTTAATTTTATTAATATATTGATTGATATCAGCAAAAAATGTTTTAGCATTTTCGAGGCGGACTCTTGAACCGGCCCGAGATTTGCCTTTAGTCTTGAGATAGGTTAGTTGTGATTTACCTTGTTTTTTTCTGTTTAAATAGCTTCTAAATACTTTGTGATATGAAAATTGGTCTTCCTTAAATAGACCTATTGAAGCAATCCCAGAACGCGCTAAAACTACAACATACTCTTCGATTATATCAAGATGCACCCACTCATTAAGGTCTTGTGTTGGCCGTGGAAAATTAAGAGGAGGTCTAATACTAAATAATCTTTGATTAGTCTCTGATAGAAAATTAATTTTATTTTTTTTCGTAAGAACTTCAAATGAATACTGTTTAGTTAAAAGTTCTTTAATTAAGTTTCTAAATTTATTAGGTGTGAGTTTAATATTTATTGATTCCATGAATATATAATATCAAAAATTAGAAATATTATCTCACAAATCGGCCTTATTTAGGTGACATAAATGGTACAATATCACGATGGATTTAGAGTTTTATTTTCTGATGGGGAGTAAAAACAGAATCATTTCTCCACAGTGCTTTAGAGTTAAAATGGCCTTACATCACCTCTTGGTTAATTTTCAGGAGGTAGGTGTATCGTTATCAGATAAAGAAGCCTTTTTAAAGAAAATGGATTCCACAGATTTACCATTAATAATTGATGGAAAGTGGATTGTACAAGGCTCTTGGAATATTGCGTGCTTTTTAGAAAGAAATTACGTTCAACAACCAACTCTTTTGGGTGGTGAACTGGGAAAGGCCCATCTTAAATTTATTCAAAATTGGGTGGATGGAATTTTAGTGCCAAATATCTTTGTATTTATAATTAAAGATATTTATGATTCCCTCCCTGCGAATGATAAAGAAATCTTTCAAACAACTGAAGAGAAAAGATATGGCATGAGCTTAGAGCAAGTTCAAAATGAAAACCGTGTTAATATAGATATTTTTCGAAACTTTTTGCATCCTCTAAGAGTAACCTTACAACATCAGCCGTTTTTCTCTGGAGAGAGTCCGGCCTATGCTGATTATTTGATATTTTCAAGTTTTAAATGGGCCGCAATGAATAGTTCATTTCCTCTTCTTGAGGAAGTGGACATTATATATGGATGGTTTTGTGAGTTGAATCAATTTTACGAACAAGGTCTATTTAAACCTAATTTAAGAAAATCCTCTTGATGGGAGCTTTCTTATTCGACATAATTATTCGATGAAAAGATTTTTCATCTTTGGGCTAAGTTTTGGCCTGATTTATTTATATTTTTTTCATGCGCAGGTAGTCGATAAAAATAGAAATCAATACGCGCAAAAAATATACCCTCGATTAAATAAGAGAGTATCTGAGTTTCATGAAAAGCTTTTGGTTGTCGATTTACACGCTGATCAGCTTTTATGGAACAGAGATTTATATAATAAAACAAATTATGGGCATTTTGATTGGTACCGAGCAAAGGAAGGTGGAATTGATATACAGATCCTTTCAAGTGTTACCAGAGTCCCGTTTGGTTTAAACTACCATTCTAATAGTTCTAATACGGATATGATCGGTTTGCTTGTCTTTTTACAACGCTGGCCTTTTAAAACCTGGTTCTCTGAATTTGAAAGAGCGAGTTATATGCTTGATAAACTGCAGCGCTACTCAGAAGATGAAAGGGTCGTCTTTATAAAATATAGAGATGATATCGACTTGTTACCATCTAAAAATAGTATGGGTGTTTTATTTTCTGTAGAAGGGGCCCATGCTTTTGAAGGGGATCTTAAAAAATTTATGCTTCTTTTTGATAAAGGTCTAAGAATGGTAGGTTTGACCCACTTCTTTGATAATAAAGTCGGGGGAAGTGCTCATGGTGAGAGTAAAGGCGGTCTTACTCCATTTGGTAAGGAGCTTTTAAGGTTGATGGAAGAAAAAGGTGTCATTGTCGATCTCGCTCATAGCTCTGAAAAACTATTTAAAGATGTATTTGAAATAGCGAAACAACCCTTTGTCGTAAGTCATGGGGGAGTTAAAGGCACTTGTGATTCTCCACGTAATTTATCTGATTCTCAGCTTTCTATGATTAAAATGAATAAAGGGCTTGTTGGTATTGGATTTTGGAAAGAGGCCGTTTGTGGTGTCGGTGTGGATGCTATCGTTGATGCAATCGAGTATGTTGTGCAAAAAATTGGTGAGGATTTCGTTGCTCTTGGAAGTGACTTTGACGGAACTGTTCAAACTCCTTTTGATGTAAGAGGTGTTAATCAGATTACTCAAGAACTTTTAAAAAGAGGGTATTCGGCGCAAACGATTAGCAAGATTATGGGGGGGAATGCGTTAAGAATATTAAGGCAGCTCCTTTCACCTAGATCATTGTCAGCTTCATTATAATTTCCTATGCTATGAAAAAGGAATAAATTCAATGGATAATGAATTAAACTCACGACAGGAAAAGTCAGTTTTCAATAAAAATATTTCGCAGATTCTAGAAGATAATGAAAAAGACTTCGATCACCAAGGTATAAAAAGACTATTTAATGTTTCAGTAGCACCATCTAAAGAAAAGTATCAACTTGAAGAGCTTCGATACCAGCGTTTTGTTACCTCCCAAGAGCTCATTATGGATCGTTTCTCTAAGCTTGAGGGGACAGTCGGTAAAATAGAAGAGCTCTTAGAAGAAAACAATAAGATTTCTAGAAAAACGAAGTTCATTGAAGAAAAGTTTTGGGAGAGTAAAGATTTCTCTAAAGATGATCGGGTGAAAAAGGCCACATACTTCGCCTTTTTTATTTTATTGGCAGTCTCAGTTGGTTTACTTATTCCTTATTTTAAAAGTGAAAAGTTAGTGATCATGCCACCACCAAGTGCTGTTTCTAAGCAGGCCCCAGTAGAAGAAGCGCCGGTTGTTGATAAATGGGTTACCACGAGCTTTGTTCATATGAGAAATAAGCCGAGTACAACTGGAAAAAAGCTTGCGATGATAGGGCCAAATCAAACTGTTGAAAAATTAGAGTCAAAAGGCCCATGGATAAAAGTAAGGGTGTTTGATTATACTAAGAACTCATCTAAAACAGGCTGGTTGTACTCAGATTATTTAGTGAAATCAAAAATTTAATTTTGAGAGCTCAAAGAACTTTTCAAACTTTCATGGCTTGAAGTGAAAAGTTCTCTATCATATTGGTTCATGTAAGTATTGTAGTCAGGAAATGGCATTAGGGTTGCGCTCATTATACTAGCGTTTATTTCTTTATCACCATGGGTGATCATTTCGTTTTTGTGCTCTCTATCTAATAGGCAATGGCCTAATTCATGAAATATCATAAGTCTTTTGACCGTCTCACCGGATTCACCTACGTAACGATCCCACCAGTCTTTTCTAATGAGAATTTCTTTTGTGCCATCATAATAGATATGACATACGCCTTCAAAACTTTTTTTACTAGGCTTACCAAAATTTATCGGGATATGATCGAGTCTTATATCACTACTATGAATTTGCTTATGGGCCGTTTTAAATTGAGTTATATATTCTTGAAAGACCGGATTTGTCGTTGAGTATTGTCTGGTTACACCTTCTGGATGTTTAATGATATGTTTTTTAAAAAATGGAGAACCACAGCTCGTAAATAATAGAATAAATATAAAATGCGTAATTCTTTCCATTAAAGCTCAGCATCTTTATGCCAGTTTGGTGTAGTAACTGTTTGTTTTTGTCTCGTGCAATTATTACGAGCAATATATTGTTGAAGCTGTAATTGTTTCTGATACTGGCTTGATACCTCATACATTATTGCTCCGAGAGTATTAAATGCAAGTTTTTTAAACTTATTAACTGATACTTGAGGGATGTTTCCATTGTTGTCATTGATTAACTTCGCTACTTCGTTAGATGTTTTGAAATGTTCCATTAATCGGCTTTGCTGCCAGCCTTTTGAAAAGATGAGCCAACTTCTTTTAGGGTTATAAAAGGAATCTTTATTTGCCTGAAGGAAATCATAGCCAAGACCAGAATATGATTGGGCCACGTGAAATCTTAATCTGAGATTGATTACTTCTCGGCATAAATCTTTATTGTTAGTTTGAAGTTTTGTCTGAATGCGATCATATCCTTTTTTAAATTCTTTCATACTCCTCATGCCTTTGTCGGTGACAAATTCCATGAACTTTTTTCCTACTTTACCATAAATCTTTTCTTGAATTTGACTGAGGTTTTCTAGAATATTGGCCTTAGTAATCGCTCCATTATCACTATCTGAAAAAACTCGACCAACTTCTAGCCCCTCTAAATATTTTGCTCTTATTTCAAATGCTCCCTTGATCGCAACGAGCCGCTGAATAAGACGTTTAGCTTTAAAACGAGGATCATTAACGACGGTCGAAAGCCCACCCTTTTTTTGATTTACGATTTTGATTTGATATTTCTCGAGCCACTCAATAGGTTTCATAAAATTTGTAATAAAAGTATTGAAATCCTTTTCTTCCGTTTTTCTGTTTTTCAAAACCTTTTGCCATAGTTGATCAGCGCTTATTACACCTTTTATTAATTGAGGCCATGTAACTCTTGTTTCTTTGAAATCGCGGTGCCTTGCTACTTTATCCATGAGAAGGTTATTTGAGTTCCCTTTAATGATATTACTTATGTCTTGATGTACTTTATAAAGAGCTATTAAAATATCAGCTCTTTCAGCACTTGTCCTTGCAGAAATGGCAGACCTTAATATACTTCTGGCCTCTCTAAAGTGCTGGTAGAGCTGTATGTTGGGGTCCATTTCTTTTAAGTCTGTCTTTTTTAGAGCTGCGATTATAAGACCTTTTTCAAAGAAGTACTTCGCCTTACTATAGTTTTGCATACTAGCATTAAGTATTCCTATTCTTTCTTCTAAATCCTTAATTCTTACTTTTACAATCTTTAATTCTGAGCTTGTTTCCACCGTTCGAGTTGATAACAGACCTACTTCTTCAATATCTGTTTTAATATCAAAAAGGCTACAGCTTATTTTGACAAAATTATTACGATCCTTTTCCTTATCAAAATCCCAGGAAGGCTTAAGTAGAAGCGAAATTATTTTTAAAAGTGAACCAACGGCCATACCACCGACAGCAGTACCATAACCTGCTGGCCCAGGAGCAAGTAAGCCAAGGCCAGAAATTCCAAATATAGCATCTGCTAAGTTTGATGTTATTTGAGTCTTTGTCATTGTATCCTGACATTCTGAGTTTGCGGCCACAGTCGTAAATGAATTTAGCATACTTTGGACACCACCAATAACAACTTTACGCTTGAGAAGCTCGTTTTGTTCATTTTCAATTTCATCAGCAGTCTTAGTTAAAGAACTTGCTGAGAAAAGGTCATAGTTTTTCTTATACTCATCTTCGAGACCCTTGAGTTTGTCTAAGCTTGAGTTTATATTTTTAAAGGTTCCCTCTAATGCATTAGTACATTTAGGATTATTTTTTAATTCTTGAACAACTAAATGTATCTTAGCACTTAATGTATTATACTTATTAGACTTTAAAGGGCAGTCTTTAGGTCTAAAGGCCAAATTAGATTTTTCTTGCTGTTCTCTTTGGTACCTCTGGTTTTTCAGTATTTGTTCGATATAAGACTTTGTTTCGTTGAGGTATTCCAAAAATCTTACTTTTTTGGCCATTGATTTGTATTTATTATTTGGAGAATTGAGAAGGATATCACTTTTATAAGGATTGCTTACATTCTTTTGATCTTGTGCCGAAGATTGTTTATTGACACATAGCATAAAAGTTAGAATTAGTGTTACTCTAAATAGTTTCATTTGTATCCCGTTGATATAGCTAGATTTTATTATAGCACCATATCGTTAAAACCGAGCTAAATGTTTAGGATTATTGGATTTTTACAATAAATCTTGTTTTATCGATATTGCCGAATTTTGGGTGATGATTAACCACTCTGTATTCATTACAATTCGCTTTGGAAAATTCTATTATCTCATTAAAATTACTGGCCATAACATACCTGTTGAGGGATTATCCCGACTCTTATTTTAGGGACTTCTCCATAGGTATTATTTAGGAGATATTTGTGTGTGGTGTAATTGGGGTTATAGGCCCTCATTTTGAAGACAGGTCCGAAGATAGCTCGCCATTTTGGGCGGCATATGAAGCCTACCGTGGGTTATTAACTTTGCAGCATCGAGGACAGGATGCGGCAGGTATACTGTCATACGACAAAGGCTATCGGAGGTTTTTTAAAGAAAAAAACCTTGGCCTTATCGCTAATGTCTTTAACCAAAGAAACATAGAGGCCCTATTGGGTGACATGGCAGTTGGTCATACGAGATATGCAACGACAGGCTCCGACGATAAGGGAGATTTACAACCAATGGTTACAGGTTCGCCATTTGGAATTGGGATGGCCCACAATGGTAACTTAGTAAATTGTCATAGCCTTAGTGAATCACTTAAAGACGAACACCATTATCAATTACTTACTTCAAATGATTTAGAAATATTACTTAGGTACTTTGCCCACTTTTACCACGTGGGAAAAAAAGGAAAGGCCTTTAATTTTGAAGTCGCTTGTGAGGCGGTTAAAAAAGTTTATGAGGTAGCTGATGGAGGCTACGGTGTTGTAGGGCTTATTGCTGACGCTGGTTTGATTGCTTTTAGAGATCCTAAGGGGATTAGACCATTGTCATTGGGTAGAAAAGAAATTGATTCAAGACCAGGGCATTATAAGTATTGTGTTTCTTCAGAGACAGTTGCTATCAACTTTCTGGGTTATGAAATAGTTCGAGATATAAGGCCAGGGGAGTTTATATTTATTGATCTTGATGGAAATGTTCACTCTAGAGTTGTAAAAGAAGAGAAGATTGCACCATGTATGTTTGAGTGGGTTTACTTTTCTGGTGCTGAATCAGTTATGCATGAAAAATCGGTTTATACGGCCAGACTGAATTTAGGAAAACAACTTGCTAAAAAAGCAAAAAAACTAATTGATAATGGCACTATTAAACCAGATGTTGTTATGCCAGTACCCGATACATCAAGAACGGCAGCGATTTCTGTCGCTCAGCACTTGGGAATTGACTATCGTGAAGGATTAATTAAAAACAGATATATCCATCGAAGTTTCATTCTTAATACTCAAGAAAAAAGAGAAAAGGCCATTGAGCTAAAACTTAGCCCTATTAAAAGTGAGATTGAAGGTAAAAATATACTTCTTGTTGATGACTCAGTTGTTAGGGGTACGACTTCAAAAAAAATCATTTCATTATTAAAGCGGTATGGTGCTAAGGATATCTTCCTTGGTGTAACTTGCCCACCATTAAGATATGGTTGCTATTATGGTGTAGACTTCCCATCTAAAGAAGAACTTATCGCTAATGGTAAAAGTGTTGATGAAATTTCAGAATATATAAACGCAGAAAATATTATTTACATTGACGAACAAGACCTAAAAGAGGCCATTGGAATGAGTGATCTTTGCATGGCATGTGTAAATGGAAAATATCCAACCAACGCTCTTGAGGGTGAAAAGTTTGCTCAAAGTAGAAGGTCTCTACCAAGTGAAAGTCCTTAAGGACAAGAGTTTGCTTTAAATATAGGAACGAAAAGTATGAGTTTACCCCCATTGTTAAAAGAAGGTTCTGTTAAGAATATTAGAGGGATACTAGGACAAACACCTTATGTGTTTGAATTTTCAAATCGCTATAGTGTTTTTGATTGGGGTGCTATGCCTGATGAATTAACCAATAAAGGTGATTGTTTGGCCTATATGGCATGGATGTTCTTTGATATTTTAGGTGACCCAAAGAGATGGCAAGAATGGGAACCGAATCAATGGGCAAGAGAAAAATTTGGAAATACTTTTATCTATAATGAAATTCTTAAAAATGGTGTAGATAATCATTGTATAGGGCTTGTGGATGATTCTAACCAGGTTCTTGATAATGGATCACAGTTAACGAGAAATCTTGCTGTAGAGCCTGTAAGAATCTTTGATCCAACTGTTCAGAAAAATGAAAACGGCCAACTAGAGTATATTTATACCGACTACGAAAAGTGCCCAACAGATTCTCTTATTCCTCTTGAAGTTATATTTAGATTTGGCGTTCCGGCAGGTTCTTCTTTATTAAAAAGAATTAATGACCCTGAATATCTAGCTAGTCTTGGAGTAGATAATACTCCTTGTGAGGGTGATCGTTTTGATTTTCCTATAATTGAATACTCTACCAAACTAGAAAATACAGATCGTTATATTACTAAAGATAACGCTTATAAAATAGCGTCATTATCTGAGGTAGAAATTAAAAGACTAGAAGGACTCGTATCTCTGCTTTCGCTAAGACTAAAAGATATATTTAAAGATATTGGCGTTGAGTTGTGGGACGGAAAGTTTGAGCTTGCTTTTAGTAAAGAGGTTGATGCTAACGGAAATCGATATATCACTCTTGTAGACTCCATTGGACCAGATGAATTAAGGCTAACTTACGAAGGTGTACAACTTAGTAAAGAAACCATTAGAAAAAGATATCGTGGTACTGAATGGTATAAGGCCGTTGAAGAGGCCAAAGTAATTGCTGATCAAAGAGGCGAAGAAGATTGGAAATCAATATGTATTAATGAAATCAAGAAAACACCACCGCACTTGAGCGAGCAAGAAGTGGAGACGTTTTCTATGATGTATAAAACCTTAACCAATGAAATCTGTAAAAAGTTTTACGATAAAGAAATATTTCCACAAGCGTGGAGCTTTACAGACTTAATTAAAAAGATTCAATAGAGGAGATGGGCATGAAATTATTGATGATTGGAAGTGGTGGTCGTGAACATGCGATGAGTTGGAAGTTGGCCCAATCTTCACAAGTAGAAAAAGTGTATGTGGCACCAGGAAATGACGGTATGACCCTTACACCAAAAATTGAACTTCTTTCATTAAATGTTAAAGATCATAAGGCCATCTTAGACCAAGTAAAAGAACGAGGTGTTGAGCTTGTCGTTGTCGGCCCTGAGCAACCACTTGCTGATGGTTTGGTAGATTTTCTTGAGCAGAATAATGTGTTGGCCTTCGGACCATCAAAACAAGCCGCACAATTAGAGGCCAGTAAAGTATTCTCTAAAAAGTTTATGAATGAATTTGGCATCCCTACGGCCAAGTCCAAAGAATATAATAGTTACGAAGAGGCATTAGCAGATATCGAAAACTGGGATTTAAACAAAGGAATTGCTCTTAAGGCAGATGAACTTGCTGGAGGTAAGGGTGTTGTAGTTACTCATGATCTAGAAGAAGCTAAAAAGACCCTTTTTGATTTCATGGAAAACCCTGAATGTACGGTAAAAACTAAATCTATACTGATTGAAGAAAAACTAGTTGGTAAAGAGGCGAGCGCTTTTGCTATCTGTGATGGCGAAGGTTTTATTGAAGTCGGCTATGCTTGTGATTATAAAAGAGTAAGAGATAATGACGAAGGACCAAACACTGGTGGAATGGGCGGATATAGTCCTAAAAATTGGCCAAGTGTAGATTGTCGTAAAACAGTTACAGAAAATATTATAAAAAAGACAGTCGATGGAATGAAGCAAAGAGGAACTCCATTTAAAGGAATTCTTTTTGTAGGTCTAATGATTGATGGTGATACTCCAAATGTCATTGAGTTTAACGTTAGATTTGGTGATCCTGAAACTCAAATTCTTATGCCAATGATTGAGGGTGACTTATTACCAACATATTTGGCGGCCGCAAAAGGAAACCTTAATTCCCTTGGCCAAGATAAAATATCTCTTAAAAAAGAGAGTAGTGTCCATATTGTTATGGCATCAGAAGGATATCCATCCACAGACGCAACTCCTATGACTCTTAAACAGGACATTTCTTATCCAAGTAGTCTCGTACCTGGTGAGAGTAGTAATAAATATCTTTTTATGGCAGGGGTTAAAAAAGTTGAAGGTAGTTTAGTCAATACTGGAGGAAGAGTTCTTGGAGTGACAGCACTAGCTCCGACTTTGGAAGAAGCTAGAATAGAAGCATACAGAGCAATTAACGATATAAAGTTTAATGGTGCTCATTGGAGAGGAGATATTGCAAGACTATAAGGCCAATATTGCAATAATGGCCTCAGGGAAAGGGACCAATGCTAAGAACCTGATTCTAAGCGGGAAAGCTATACCTAATATAAACGTCACCTGCCTAATAAGTGATGTAGAGAATGCTCCCGCTCTTGATATGGCCAAAGAATTAGGTGTTGAGGGAATCTATATCCCTGTAGAAAAATCTGAAAGCTTAAAAAAGACTAAAACAGAACATGAGTCCAAGATAATAAATGTATTAAAAGAATATAATGTTAATTGGATCCTTCTTGCCGGATATATGCGAATTATAGGGCCGACGTTATTGAGCACTTATAGTGGGCGTATTCTCAATATTCACCCATCTCTTTTACCAGCTTTCCCAGGAAAGAATGCTTATGAAGATGCCTTTAACTATGGTGTTAAGTTAAGTGGTGCTACGACCCACTTTGTTGATGAAGGAATTGATACAGGAAAAATCATCCTTCAAGATAGTTTTATAAGAAAAAATGAAGATACATTAGATGACTTTAAAGCCCGAGGACTTGAACTAGAGCATAGACTTTATTCTAAGACTCTAGAGATTCTCGCTGAAGGAAGACTTGAGGTATAAATATGACAACTCTTAGATTAGAAATCGAATCTTTAATTCCCACTCATTCACTCGATAGATGGATTGAGGAAGCTAACAATGACCTTGGTTTAAAATTAAGTAAGTTAGTAAAAAGAAGGGTCTATAAAATTGAAAGCGATGATTCTCAGTTAAAGACTAAAATGGATGAGCAAGGAAATGATGTCTTTTTTGATCCTATTATTGAAAAAGTTCTTAAAGATCACCAAGAACCAAGCACATTACCTCAGTATGTAGTTGAAGTTGGTATGAAGCCAGGAGTTACTGATAACCCAGCAAGAGCGGCCAGAGAAGCTTTAGAGCTTTTAAATATAAAAGCAGAAGTGGCAAGTGGTCAGCTTTATTTTGTTTATGGGGAAGGGCTTAATAAAGAATCAGTTCTTCATATGGCCAAAGATATAATGGCCAACGACCTTATTCAATCGATTGATGTTTGTAATTATGAAGAGTTTAAATCACTAGATCGCTTTAAAGAAGTTAGCCTTCCTCATGTTGTTATTCAAGGTTCTACTGAAGTCACGGAGATCAATTTAGAAATTAGCGACGAAGAGCTTGAGAAGATGAGTGTTGATAATTGCTTAGCGCTTACCTTAGAGGAGATGAAACACCTTCGAGACTATTATCGCAACCCTGAAGTTAAAGAGAAAAGAAAGCAGATGGGTCTACCTATAAATCCAACAGATGTGGAGGTTGAGGTGGCCGCTCAAACTTGGAGTGAGCATTGTAAGCATAAAATATTTGCTGCAGATATAGATTATAAAGAAAACTATGATCAAGGTAAAAAACTTGGGGATAAAAATGTCGAAGGACTTTATAAGTCTTTTGTAAAGGCCTCTACTAATAAAATTAAAAATGATAGAAACCTTTCTTGGTTGATTTCTGTTTTTAGCGATAATGCAGGAATTGTTCGATTTGATGAGAAGGTTGATGTTTGTATTAAAGCAGAAACTCATAACAGTCCGTCTGCTCTTGATCCATATGGAGGGGCGCTAACAGGTATCCTTGGTGTCAATAGAGATATTCTTGGTTGTGGATTAGGTGCTAGACCAATTGCTAATACGGATGTCTTTTGTTTTGCTCCGCCAACGATGCCTCAAAAAGATGAAGTTGATCTTATGCCAGCGGGCCTTAAGCATCCACGAAGAATTTTTGAAGGAGTTCATCTTGGTGTAGAAGATGGAGGTAATAAAAGTGGTATACCTACAGTGAATGGGGCCATTTATTTTGATAAAGATTATGCAGGAAAGCCTCTTGTTTTTTGTGGAACCGTTGGGGTTATGCCACAGAAACTAAAAGATGGTGTGGATTCTTCTGTAAAGTATCCTAAACCAGGTGATAAAATTGTTATGGTTGGTGGAGAAATTGGTGCCGATGGTATTCATGGTGCTACTTTTAGTTCTTTAGAACTAAATGAAAACTCACCCTCTACTGCTGTTCAGATTGGAGATCCTTTAACTCAAAAAAGAGCATTAGAGTTTCTTATTGAAGCTCGTGATAAAGGTCTCTATACCTGTATCACTGATAATGGTGCTGGAGGTTTAAGCTCTAGTGTTGGTGAAATGGCAGAACTTACTGGAGGAGCGAAAATTGACCTGGCCAAAGCTCCTGTTAAATATCCAGGGTTAACTCCATTTGAATTGATGATTAGTGAATCCCAAGAAAGAATGACTGTCGGTGTACCGGCGCATATGTGGGATGATTTTTCTGATTTGGCCAAGAAAAGAAATGTCGATGCTAGTGATTTAGGTATATTTACTGATACGGGTTACCTTGAAGTTCAATATGAACAAAAACCGGTTGCGCATTTAGATCTTGAGTGGCTCCACGGATCTCTTCCTCAAATGAAGCTTAAAGCTAATTGGACAGGGCCTAAAATCAGAAAGAGTTGGAATAATATTGATAGAAGGGAAAATATCCCTAATCAAGTTAAAGCAACTCTTACCAAGCTTCTTTCTACGCCGAATATTGCTTCAAAAGAAAGTTGGGTGAGAAGATATGACCACGAAGTTCAGGCCTCAACTCACGTTAAGCCATTTGTTGGACCTGAAGCAGATGGACCTGGTGATAGTGGTGTTGTTTGGCTTGCTCCGCATGGTGGTGCAAGGGAAAACGCCGTTAGTATTGGTTGTGGTCTAAATCCTAGAGTTAGTCAGTATGATGGCTATTATATGGCCCAATTTGCTGTTGATGAAGCTGTCAGAAATGTTGTGGTCTCCGGAGGCGATATTGATCACCTTTGTCTTCTTGATAACTTCTGTTGGCCTGATCCGGTTCAGACTGCCAAAAACCCTGATGGTGATTATAAATTGGCCCAGCTCGTAAGAACTTGTGAAGGACTTTACGATATCTGTTTAGAGTACGGGACTCCACTAGTAAGTGGTAAAGATAGTATGAAAAATGACTTTAGAGGAAAAAACAGAAAAGGTGATCCTCTAACAATAAGTATTCTGCCAACTCTTCTTGTAACGGCCATGGCCAAAACAGATATACGTTATACGGTGACTAGTGAGTTTAAAGATGCTGGAGATCTTATTTATGTTATCGGTAAAAAGTCCTATGGACTTGCTGGAAGTGAGTTATGTGAGCTTTATAAAATAGAGGACAATAATCTTCCTAATATTGATATAAGTGCCAATAAGTTGATGTACAGAACTTATAATAATGCTCTTAAAGAAGGTCTTGTTCAATCTGGACATGATATTAGTGATGGTGGTCTTCTATGTGCTATAGCAGAGTCTTGTATAGGGGCAAGAATGGGGGCCAAAATTGATATTGAGTCTGACAGACATTGGGATGACCTATTTAATGAAGGGCCAGGTCGATTTGTTGTTTCAGTGAAGCCTGAGAATCAAAAAAGATTCGAAGAGATATTTAAAGGTATTGATTGCCAGTATCTTGGAAGTACATGTGAAGAAAGTAATTTAGAATTAAACCTCAGTGGTAATAAGACCGTTTGGTCATTGCAAGAGCTCGTTGAGAGCTTCAAAAAGGAGCTTTAATATGGGCCTTAAATTTTTAGTTTTAACTGGAGATGGAATTAATTGTGAGCGTGAAACAGCACAAGCCTTTATTAATGCAGGTGCAGAAGCCGATATTGTTCATGTTAATGACTTATTAGATAACCCAAAAAGTTTAAATAACTATTCTGGAATGGCGATACCAGGTGGATTCTCCTTTGGTGATGAACTTGGTAGTGGGCAAGTCTTGGCGCTTAAAATTAAACATGGTTTAAAAGAAGCATTTGATCATTTTGTTGCTGATAAAAAACCTATAATTGGTATTTGTAATGGTTTTCAGGTTCTTGTTAAATTAGGTCTTTTACCTTTTCCTCAAGGGGAAAGAGTTATGGCCTTAGCACCAAACGAGGGTGGTTATTTTACCAATAGATGGTCTACCCTAAAAACAAATAGAGAGTCTGTTTGTGTTTGGACTAAAGGTCTAGAAAACGAATTTGAATTACCAGTTCGTCACGGTGAAGGTAGAGTCGTTTTTAAAATTGGTGAAGAAGAAAAAATCTTCAATCAACTCGTTAAAAATGGACAGGTACCATTTACTTATAAGAAAAACTTTAATGGAAGCTATCAGGGAATTGCAGGTGTTTGTGACTCGACGGGATTAATCCTTGGGATGATGCCTCATCCAGAAGCTTATGTATTTGAGGCCACCGCCAAGAATAAGAAAGAAGATCCATTTGCGAAGGCACCTGGGCAAAAGCTATTTGATAATATTGTTGAATATATGGAGAAAAGGTAACCTATGAAAGTTAAAATTAAAAAGGCCCTACTAAGTGTAAGTGACAAAACAGATCTTGATAAACTGGCCATGTCTTTAAGTAAAAATGGCGTCGAAATCGTCAGCTCTGGTGGAACAGCAAAATATCTTCAAGATATGGGAATTGAGGTTACTCCAATTCAAAAGGTTACAGGAAACCCTGAAGCTTTTGGTGGAAGAATGAAAACCCTTTCCTTTCAAGTTTCTAGTGGACTTCTTTTTAGAAGAGATAATAATGATGATATTGCTCAAGCGAAAGAGCTTGGTATAGAGGCGATTGATCTTGTTGTTTGTAATCTCTATCCATTTGAAGAAGTGTTAAAGAAAAACTCAGACCTTGATACCCTTATAGAAAATATTGATATTGGTGGACCGACAATGGTTCGTGCCGCTGCTAAAAATTATAACTATGTAACAATAGCGACTAATCCTTCTCAATATACTGAGCTTATTTCAGAGTTAGAAAATAACGGCGAGACTTCTTTTGAGTTAAGAAAGCACTTTGCTTTGGCCGCTTTTCAACATACGGGACGTTATGATTCTATTATTGCTGGCGCCTTAGAGCAAAGATTTGATAAACAAGAGCCAACGATTACATTGTCTCCACAAAACGCGAAAACCTTGCGTTACGGTGAGAACCCACATCAAAAGGCCTGGGTTTATACAAATACATTGGCCAATGGGCTAGCAAGTGCTACTCCTATTCAAGGTAAGGAACTAAGCTATAATAACCTTCTTGATGCTGATGCTGCTTGGAGATCACTATCTGATTTAGTGAGATTTAACGAAGATAAACAACAGAGATATGGTGTTACTATTATAAAACACTCCAACCCATGTGGAGCGGCCCTTAGTTCAACTCAGGAAAAGGCCCTTGAAATGGCATGGATGGGTGATCCTGTTTCAAGCTTTGGCTCAATCATCTGTTTTTCTCATGAAGTAACTGAAGCTAGTGCACACTGGCTCTCAGATAAATTTGTTGAAGTTATTATGGCCCCTAGCTTTGAGGCCGGTGCTTTAGATGTTTTTGCTAAAAAGAAAAACCTAAGGCTCATACCAATTAAGGCCCATGTTGGTGATCACAAGGAAGCTATGATTCGTTCTATTTCTGGTGGTTGGGTTGTTCAAGAAGAAGATAATGGTCTTGATGTTGAGTTCCAACAAGTAACGAAGAACCAATTTGATGAAAATAAAATTGAATTGGCCCAGTTTGGTACTATGGTCGCTAAACACCTCAAAAGTAATGCTATAGCCTTAGTTAGAAGAACAACAGAAGGTTTTGAGTTGGTTGGAGCAGGGATGGGTAATCCTAATAGACTTATTAGTCTTGATCAGGCCGTTAATAAGGCCAAGGAAAATAAGGTAGAAGACTTTTCAGATTTGATTCTGATTAGTGATGCTTTTTTCCCATTTAGAGATAATATAGATCTGGCCAACAAAGCTGGTATTAAATTTATTGTTCAGCCAGGTGGCTCGATACGAGATAAAGAAGTTATTGAGGCCTGTGATGAGTTTGGTATGTCCATGGTTTTCACTGGGACAAGGCATTTTAGACATTAAAAAAGGTAATAGTTATGAGTATAACGTATAAGGACGCTGGAGTTGATATAGAAAAGGGTGATGCCCTTGTTGAGAAGATTAAGAACAAGGTTAAATCCACTTACGGAAGTAGAGTTCTAGAAGGTGTTGGAGGCTTTGCCTGTCTTTATGATATGGGTGATCGCCTTATTGCTGCCGGAACAGATGGCGTGGGAACAAAATTAAAGATTGCTCAAGAGTTAAATAAACATGACACAATTGGGATTGACCTTGTTGCAATGTGTGCCAATGATATTCTTTGTACTGGTGCAAAGGGACTCTTTTTTATGGACTATTTGGCCACTGGTAAATTAGACCTTGAAGTTAGTGAGTCATTAATTGATGGTGTAGTTGAAGGTTGTAAACAAGCTTCAATGGCCCTTATTGGTGGTGAAACGGCCGAGATGCCTGGTTTATATGCAGATGGTGAGTACGATTTGGCCGGTTTTGCAGTGGGTGAAGTAGAGCATAGTAAAGTTCTTGATGGGAAAAAGATTTCTGAAGGAGATACTATTATTGGTGTGGCCTCTTCTGGTTTTCACTCCAACGGTTACTCTCTTATTAGAAAGCTTATTAAGAGCGAGGAAAAAGACTTGATGGCCGCTTGTTTGAGACCTACGAGAATCTATTGTTCTTTGGTTGATGAGCTAATGCAGAAAAACTCAGAATGTATTCATGGCCTTGCCCATATTACGGGTGGTGGTTTTACTAATGTTGCTCGTCTAAATAAGAACTTTGACTATAAAATGAATAATATTCCTTCTCTTGATGAGGTGGCCCCAGTAATTAAAGAAGTTGTTGGGCGAACTAATTTGTCAGAAAAAGAACTTTATACAACATTTAATATGGGTGTTGGATTAATGATCGTGACCTCTGAGCCTGAGCTTGTAAAAAGCTTTTTGTCTGAAAAAGAAGAAACATTCTGGGAGCTTGGGACTGTCGTTAAAGGCAATGGGAATACTTTTGTTGGCGAAACGGCCCTTTAGTCCATAATACTTTTTAGTACTTTCATCGCATCAGTCGTTGTAAATATATAGAGTCCACCATTTTCTTTAACAAGTGTGGACTCTAGTTTTTCTTGAATCATAACCCCAAGAACCTCACTTAAAGAAGTCTTGCCATCCACAATATAAAGATCTTTTCTCATGATATCTTTTGAAGAGAGTTCATCTAAGCGTTGCATTCCTGCAATTAATTTCAAATCTCGGTCTGTTACAATACCCACAAATTCATTGTTTTCAATAATAGGCATATGGCGGTATTTCAATTCCTTCATCTTGTTTGAAATGTCCATTAAAGAACTCTCTGGGCCAAACTCATCATAAACTTTACTTGAATATGAACCAACCAGTCCTTGAAAAATTCCTGCCATAATCTCCTCCTGAGATTTATTATACTAAAAATTGAGTAAGATAAAATAAAGTAATTTTAACCGAATGATAAAGCTCAAGTACTAAGGGGGCTTAAATATTAAGCACGGTAATCAGAGTTTTTATAAAACTCGATAGATGGGTTTTTCTCCATGATGAGCTTAAGATCCCATTCGCTTCTAACAGAAAAACAGACCCTTTCTTTAATGTCATAACAGATATTCATTCCATTCTGACTAATAAAGTTATCTTTTGTATTATCATCGGGAAATTTTAGCCACCTCATACCAATAAATGGGTAAGGCTCGTACTCACCGCGGACATTATATTCATTCTCAAGCCTATTTTGAACAACTTCAAACTGAAGGACACCTACAGCACCTAGAATACGCTCTGTTCCTGTATGTCTTCTAAAGAGCTGAACAGTTCCTTCCTCAGATAATTGGGTAAGCCCTTTATCAAGCTGCTTACCTTTAAGAGGGTCTTTTAATAAGACCTTTTTAAATATTTCAGGGGCAAAGGATGGAATACCAGTAAAGATTATCTTTTCACCCTCTGTAAATGTATCACCGATCTGATATTTACCAGTATCATGAAGCCCTATAATATCTCCCGGATAGGCATTTTCCGTTACGGTACGGTCTTGAGCACAAAATAATAAGGGTGATGAAATTTTAACTTCTTTTTCTGATCGAACATGAAATATTTTTTGGTTTCTTTTAAAAACTCCAGAGCAGACTCTTAAAAAGGCAACACGGTCTCTATGTTTTGGATCCATATTGGCCTGAATTTTAAAGACAAAACCACTAAATTTTTTTTCGTCTGGATCAACCATTCTTGTTTCGGAGTTAGAGTCGTAAGGAGGAGTAAGCACCTCTCTGCCTTTAGGCTCAGGAGCATTGGTGGCCATAAAATCTAGAGATTCTTTTACACCAAAGTTATTAAGAGCAGATCCAAAAAATACAGGTGTTTGTATACCTGCAAGGTATTCTTCAACGCTAAATTCACCAATACAATTTTCTATCATCTCGAGATCTTCTTTAAGTTTTTCGATTAAATCTTCCCCTACGTAGGAAACAATTTCATCTGCATCAAGGTTTGACCCATCCATGATAGTAGGAGAGTTAGGGTCACTTTTGGCCTTAAACACTGTAATTGTTTTTGTTCTAAGGTCGTAGACCCCTTTAAACTTTACACCATCTCCAATAGGCCATGTCAGAGGAACACATTGGATATTAAGGATAGTCTCTAAGTTATCAAGTAATTCAAAGGGATCCAAAGAGTCACGGTCAAACTTATTCATAAAAGTTGTTATAGGAGTATCTCTTAATCGGCAGACTTCCATAAGTTTGATGGTTTGGGCCTCTACACCTTTTGCCGAATCAATCATCATTAAAACGCTTTCTACTGCGGTAAGGGTACGATAGGTGTCTTCACTAAAGTCTTTGTGCCCCGGAGTATCAAGAAGGTGCATCTCTCTGTTGAGGTAAGGAAAGCTCATGACGGAAGAGCTAATAGATATACCCCTCTCTTTTTCCATTTCCATCCAGTCTGATTTTGCATAGTCACCTTGTTTTGATTTAACCATACCGGCCTTTCGGACGACGCGACCAAACCAAAGTAGTTTTTCTGTCATAGTCGTTTTACCAGCATCAGGGTGGGATATGATAGCAAATGTACAGCGTGGGGTTTGATCGGACATGGATTTTCCTTCTTAAAAAGGAAAAAAAGTAACAGAATTATGGCTTGGTGTCACCATCTTAAGAAAGTTGCTGTGCATTATTTTATAAGCTTGAACCTGGCCAATCTTTGCTCTTTATTTACGACGTTGAGTAGCTCTTGCTTTCTTTCCATACAGGCCTCTACAAAAGCATCAGCTTTAACAAAAACCTTTGCCATAGGAGGAAGAATCTTTTGATGAACTAGTTTTAAGTTTTCTCTTAATTCTTCTTCTGTCATCATTCCATTTTTTAGCTCATTTAAACTAGCGATAATTTTATCTTTATGTGTATCAAAACCTGATTTAAAGTCCATCATAGCTCTCTCCTTTTACCTATTTATAAGCAAAATAAAGGCCAGAAAATGTTATTATTATCAATGGGTTAATTGATCTTTTTTAATCAGAAGTCAGGCATTGTCTAAATTTTGGCCGATTACTGGCCCATTTCTGCATCAACAATTGCTTCTGCACTAACATATAGTCCACTAACAAGTTGATTAAGTTTGGTCACGGCAATGGCCCTGAAGTTAAAAACGAGTATGGCAACGACTGCTAGAAGCATGATGTATTCTGTAGATGTTTGTCCATCTTCTTGGGCCAATAGCTTTTTCATGTCTTTATTTTAGCATATTTAAAGAGAAATTTTGATACCGGCACCAATGCTTAAAATATTTCCACCTATAGTGTATCCAGGGGAACCAAGTTTATTTCCTGAACTACCACTTTCAATACCGGCCGTTTTAACTACTTTTTTCTCCATGAGATGTTGGTATTGAGCGCTCAAAGATAACTCTGTATTAACGCCAAAGAGATTCCAGCGTGAATTAAGTCCTGTTCCTAGTATCACTGAATCTGTATCTATAGAGTTCCCGGCCCCTGAAAAATCACCATCAAAGGGAGTTTGTCTATAGGCAGCTCCCAGCATGATATTGGTATCATTTGTAGCATGAATTCTAACACCAAGTTTTGGAATGATGATTGCTCTGGTTTTTATGGTTTCATAATTAGAGCTTGGTAAAAGGTTTCCATTGATAACTTCTAGCCTGACAACAGGGGATTTATAATTTTCCCAGTATTGGGCCTCAATATTTGCGATATAATCTATGTAGGATAGTTTTCTTGTGTAGCCAATTCGAAAGGTCCAAGGATCGTAGTACTGCATGCTTTGAATCAAAAGATCGTTTGGAAGCGGTAAAGGGTCCCCGGTTTTTACAAAAGTTCTCAGTTTAATATTATGCTTAATTTCTTGAACGAGAGTAAAACCTAACTGACTATTTCTTGTGTTTCTTATCAGAGAAATCTGTCCACCGATATTAGGTTTTACTTTTATTTTAGAATTGGCAAAAGATCCTATTGATGAATCATTGTTGCTAAAATTCATGACAGTATCCATATTACCGCCAGTTTGCATGCCCATGGTTACACCTAGGCTGAGGGCCCAAGAGTGAAGAAATCTTTGTGCGAAATTTAAATAGATTTGAGTTCTTTTATATCTCGATCTGTGCATTACATATTCAGGTAAAAAGGGATGACCTGAGTTGGTTTCCATCATAAGTCCAACAGGAAAAAAGCCAGAGAAACTAATTGCCGCGGTTCTTTTGAGAGGAAGTGTAGCGTGAATAATTGCCATGTTGACTGTGTCGTAATTAGTATTGGCGCTTCCTGTTTCTTCACTTGAATTGCCCGTTTCATCATTGAGGTCATTGAGGGTAACAATATTATTAATAGGCTCAAAGCTTGGTGTGACGGAAATTAAAGAGGCGGATAGATTAATGTCTCTTGAAAATACGGCCATACTCGGGAAATAGTATGCATTTGATGGGTCTTCTACATCACCACTGGACTGACCTGCTAATCCACTTGTGTTAGGGCTTGATCCAAATGTTTCAGGAAAATTAGCAAGCGAGTTATGTGATAGAAGTACTAAAAGGCCTAGAATTAATATTTTCATATACTTAAAAGGTAATAAATAAAATTGGTTTCGCCTATAAAAAATAAAGACCATCTAATATGCTCAACTACATAGCCGATGAGTAAGGATGCGATATCTTTTAATATCAATCTTTATTGTTTGGGGTTGTTCCAAGCAAGAAGCTCCGGAATTGGCGTTTGATTATACTCATGATCAATCCTATATGGCATCTTGTAACAAACTTGATATTAGTACAGATGTTCTTCATCATGAAAAAGTTCTCATTCTTTTTGAATGTCTAAGGTGGAATAAAAAGTTTCCCTCGTTATATGCATCAATTAAGAAGATCAAGACCACCGACTGGAATTTTATATTTTCAAAGTTTGATCAGTTATTTCTGAGTGATAAGAGTAAAAGAAATGAGTTTTTAAAGGCCTTTTTTAATCTGGATAAAAAAGGCGGAATTGATGATCTTGGTAATATTCTAAGCTCACTCAGTGCCTCCAATTTTTTCGATGGAAGTCATAGGCTACTTATGTGCTCAAAGAGTGCTTATGATCCGGCCTGTTTAAAACAAAAAAAATATGTTCTTTCTAGAGAAGACTTGGTCAAACTTGTGGGTTTTTTAAAACCAGAAAAGAACACTGTTAGAGATCTTCTCATTTCCTTAAAGCTTTTACAAAATAGGTTTCGCCCCCTCACCGACGATTTCGTTGATTCTTATAGAAAAATTTTAGATAGTTTTGATTATCATAAATCAAGAGAGCTGGCCTTAAACGAAATGTTTAAATCAATGGAGAGTGGAGATATTGGTAAATTAAAAAGTATTTTATTACGACTTTTACTTAGCTCAGAAAAAGATTCAGATATTGCATTTATTTATAATTGGCCTAGGTTCCATGCTACTACGGCAGATAGTTTTAAGCATTTTCTTCTCATGGATAAATATGGGAGTACTAATTTATCTCTTGATTTCCAAGCAGTTCATAAAATTTTAAAGCGAAAGCAATTTGAGTGTTCAGGTAGTCAAGATGGTCATAGTTTTAAGCTAAAGATAAAAGATGTATTTGATGAATATATGATGGCCATTAAAAATGGAGACAGAGACGATTATCTTAAAGAGTCAATAGAAAAGGCCGTTTTAGTTCAATTAACTTCTAGTACATGTCCATTATTAGCGAGTTCGAAGGTTCAAGTACTTCGCCCATATAAGGGAATTTTTATAAATTCAATGCATGATTTTAATCTACTGCGTTTTCTTGATGTAATGAATGAAGTCATTGGGGAACATTTTGAAATAGTGAAGTTTATTTTAACTGTTCTCGATATTGAAGGAGAAGATGATTTATTTAATACTTTATCACATCCAGCAACTGTTTCTGTTCTAGACTTATTTAAGAACATAAATAAGATATCTCCAGAGTTTTTAGAGTTAGTCTATAAAGCTAATCTACAGTTTGAGTATGAAGAGTACATTCATCTTGTAAATTTGATTCGAAAGATAGATCCAAAAGTAGGGCCACTATTATCCAAAGCATGGCGTTTTTTTAACGAAAGAGAAAAAAACTTTACTATGAACTTTCTCGATTCACATTTTAAAGATGTTGTAGAGTTTTCTTTACTGACGGATTTTTACATAACTTTATTTGAAGATAATGAAGATGAATTAAATTCGTTATTGTCCTATTTTTTTAAACAGGAAAATATAAATAAAACATTTAATAGTTTTGAGAAAGTATCAGAGTCTTTCAAAGGGAATTCAAATTTAAAAGATTTTAAGGCCTTTTTTTCAAGAGACCATATTTTAAAGGTGTTACAGATTCTAACACAAGGAATTCCTAAAGAATTAAAGCTTAAAACAAGAAGACCACCAATTACCGGGCTGGATAAGGCCGGGTTTGATGGATTGATCGACTCTTTAGAAGATTATAATTTAGATTTGGTATTTAAAAAAACGACAGGTACTAATAGGGCCTTATTGAAATGTTTGAAAAACATTACAGATCAAAGAATTGATTTCTATGATTTCTCTAATAGGTTTAAATCATTTTGTGATGGTGTTGAAAAAGAAAACTTCCTATTTGAAATTGTTGTTTGGTTAGATACAATATCAATTGATTTTAGAAATTTAAACGGTCCGAGAAATAATATTTTTACAGCTAATCCAGATAGAGTGTTTAGATACCCAAATGGAAGACAGGTTGGTCTTTTTGATGAAAAGGGACTTTTATCTCCTCGATTATTTCAGTCTTGGTTATCTCTTTTTAGCGTCCTTGAAAAGAAATACGGAATGAAAAACCTGCTCTTAGATATAAAAGAATTTATTTATGTGCAAGAGCCAGAGTTGCTTAATAAGATTAAAGAGCTCATAGATTTTTTAACGGAGTTCGAATTATCCACAGGTGAAAAGTTTCTAAATCATAGAACAAGCTTAATTCGGGAACTCAGCCGTCCTCAAAACTATAAAAGATTGAATAAGTTTTTCTCAAATATAGCTGCATTACTTAAAAAATATGGTCAATGGGTTGGCAGTGATCAGTATTATAAGATTTTAGAAACTAAACCTGAAAAGATAGAAGAAAAATTAGTGTGTGAGAATTTTTTAATTAATGATCATGGCCATCAACCATGTATTAGTAAAAAAGAGGCCAAAGAAAGCATACATGAATTTATAAACCTTGTTCTTAAAAAATATGACCCAAGTTCAACCTCCGCACTTGAATTTTTAATTCAGGGGATTTCTCCTGATCATAAAATAAAAATTCCCGTTTTAGGTGATGCCGGCAGTAAGTATCACTTTAGCTTAAAAGATGTATTAGGTACTTTTTATAATTTAAGTGATCCTTCATTTTCGATTAATAATCGTTATTATCCTGTCATTCCACCTGGTACGAGGAATGCTTATAAATATTATAAATACTATAAAAAGGAAAAAATGAATAAAATTCCAAAAGGATTTTATAAGAAATTTAATTCGTTAGAAAGAGTTGAACATATATTAAGAAATTTTGGTTTTGATAATAATAATATATTGGTTGGCCTTGCCAATGGGACAGCTCATAATGTTATGGGGCATGAGTATCTTGATAAGAATTTGAAGAAACTTGAGCTATGTACCATTATGAGATATTGCGGAAGATTCTTAAATAAAAATGAGAGAATAAAATCTTTTAATGCTTTGATGGTCAGTGATGTTTTTTATGAAATAGAGGAATATGAAAACTTTAAAAGTGGAAAAACAATCTCTGCTATTGTGAGTGCATCCGTAGTGAGCTCTTCGCCAAGTGCTCAAAAACAAAGGCTAATCTACTTTGATAAACATTTAGATCAACATAATGCAGAACTGCTTTATAAAATGGGGAAGATGAGTGTTGGTTCTCATTTAGCTCGATTTATTCATGACAGAATAGGGCGGACACGCAGTGATTTTGAAAAATTTTTAGAACGCAAGGAGTTTATACTTTTAAATAAATACTTTTTGAAAAACTTTCCATTGAAAGAAACACAAAAAGCATTTAGTAATATTTTTCGTGAAGTCATTCGCCCAGATAAAGATAATAGGAAATTATTAAATATATTAATTGATAAAATATCAGATTCTTCTTATTCGGACTTGAGACTATTTGAAGATACTATGGCCAATCTTTTATCGGTAGCAGGTTATCTGGGACCACTGAATCAAATGATTGAGTTTAAAGGACTTCATGGCAAACAGTATGAAACATTATACAAAAAGAATAACCTATTCCCGTTACTAGAAGCATCATCTCAACTGTTAAAATACTGGCCTATTCTTTATGATTTTTGGCCTAAAAATATATCTGGTATAAAATTAGTAAAAAATATTAATGCCTTTTTAAAGTTTATTAAAAATAATTTGGCCAAAAATGATCGTGTTACTTATGAGATTATAAACGATCTTTTTCTTGTACTAAATAAAACTCTTTTTGATAAACAAAACGGTGTAAGAGGTATTGATCTTATATTGCCTATTTTGGATAACGAAATAAGTATCGATCGAGTGATGAGTTTTATTGATTACTTTACCAATCTCTTTAAACGATTAAACTATAAATCGGATACGCTAACAGGTGATCGTTTTATTTCATTAAGTGCTAAGATTTCATTTTTAACTAAGAGTAAGGAGATTGATATTTCTCCTTTTAGAACTTACTTAGAATCTACAACATATAAAAATATATGCTTTGATAGTAATGAAGATAATTGTATTTTAAACTTTCATTATGATGAACCTTTTTCATTGCTTTTATATTTAGGAAAAGAGAGGAATTTACATAATCTATTTCAGATCCTTTTAAAAGAGGATTTAGATTCATTAAGCAAGTTTTCGCGAAAAATACTTTCAAAAATTTCGATTCGGAGAATAGATGAATAAAGAAATTATTCAGCTATTAACAATATGCTGGGGAATTGTTTTTCTCCTGACAAGCTTTGCTTTAAATTTAAAGGCCGCCTTAATAATTAGTACTATTATAATTTGCTTGTTTTCTGTCTTTGTTTTTTTTCATAGGGAAAGAAATTTGAAGGAGCAATCCTTTGAGATCAATACTTCCAATAAGGATCCAAGAGTTGGGCTACCGGAATATAACAAAAGAATAGAATCTTTCCTTTTCTCTTTAGGGTATTCAAAGTACTTTATACGGGGAAATCAGTATGTCTTTAGGCCAAGGCCTTACCAAAGAATAATGGGTGGTGATATTTATGTGCATTTTGATCCACTATTTACTGACCTTAAGGGCCCTAGAGGCATCATTGAGATCATTCTAAAAATAATAGAAATACCATATGTCGGAAAAAAATAACCTACTTATTTAGATTTTTCAAAATATGTTATTTTATAGGTATGCCAATTAAATCAATTTTAACCCTTTTAGTTTTATTAGTATTATTAACATTTGGTGGAACTTTCGGATATATGTACTTCGAAGGTTGGACCTTTTTTGACTCCCTTTATATGACCATAATTACCTTAACAACAACAGGTTTCTCTGAAGTGAAGCCTTTGTCATTAGTAGGGCGTCTTTTCACGATGATACTTCTCATTATGGGAGTCGGGTTAGTTGCATACTCAGCGACTACTTTAATAAATATCTTTTTCTCCTTTAACTGGGCCGAACGAAGGAAACGAAAAATGAAAAAAAGAATTATGAATCTAAAAGATCACACCATTATTATTGGTTTTGGGAGAATGGGCAAAATCATTTGCAAAGAGCTACACGAAGCAGAGCACCCTTTTGTTGTAATTGAAAAACATGATGATCCTGCAAGTCACTTTGAAAGTTTTCCTTATTTATGGATGGCCGAGGATGCGGCCCAAGATGAAAGCTTATGGAATGCAGGAATTGAAAAGGCCAAAAATCTGGTCATTATGATTGATGACGACGCGGATGCGCTCTATATTACATTAGCAGCTCGCTCATTGAATCGGGATATTGAAATACTGGTACGGGCAAATGCAGAATCAGCTAAGAAAAAATTAATACTTGCAGGTGCTGATAAAGTCGTTCTTCCCTTTATAATGAGTGGGCATAAAATTGCAGAATCTATCCTTAATCCAGCGGTTGAGGACTTACTAAATATTTCTGGCGTAAAAGGTGGTCAAGGACAGTTACAGATTGCTGATATCATTGTTTCTAAGCAATCTTATCTCGTAAACATGACTTTAGGTGGATGTGGAATACTACGTGAAGAAATGATTGTTGTAGGTATAAAAAAGCCAGATAGAAGCTTTATCTTTGCTCCCAAAGAAGATTATATCTTTGAAATAGGTGATTGTATTATCGCCCTTGGAAGTAAAGAAAACTACGAGAGAATTCTTAATGGAATGAGTAAGGCCGTCTAGTCGACCTTTCTCATCTTCACAATGATATCTTCCACTTTTAACTGAGACAATTGCCCAGGATGAATTCTATCTTTTGGTACTTCACTAAGCTCTTTAATTGATTCACGAATAACAATATTTTTGTTAGCGCTAACCTCATCAACCTTTCTTACAGGCGTAAAATGAGGAGTCGTCTTTAATAACTCAGGGCTTTCATCTATAATATGATTAATACCTTTTAAGATATCGATAAAGCGATCAAGCTCTTCTTTTGAGAAACTTTCTGTTGGCTCAATCATTAGACCATACTGTTCAGGAAAGGCCACTGTTGGAGCATGAAGACCAAAGTCTAAAAAGAGCTTACCAATTTTAGCAATTATTTGCGGTCTTGGAGTACCTGATTCTTCAATCTTTTTAAATTGCTCTTGTGACAGAGTAAGAATAAATTCATGCATTCTAGGCTCTTCCGCTCCACCGGCAGGAAGAGTAGGGAATAGCTTTGACAGTTTTTCATAGAGATAGTTTGCCGCTAAAACAGCAACAGCACTCATTTTGCTAACCCCTTCAGTACCAAGTGCCTTTATATAGGTATAACATCTTACTTTGTGGGCGAAGTTTCCATAATGTCTATGGATTGATCCTATTGATTTAGGGGATTTTTCTAGTTTAAGACCTTTATCTGTCTTAATAACTTGGTGTCCAGGTAAATAGTCGAGAAGCCTTTCACTTACGGCCACAATAGCATCTCCAGGGCCACCTCCACCATGTGGTATTGTCCATGTTTTATGTAAATTATTATGAACAGCATCAACTCCTAGTTTATCTAGATCAACCCAGCTAGCGATAGCGTTCATATTGGCCCCATCCATATAAACTAGACCACCGGCCTTATGGATCATTTGACTCATCAAATGAAAGCCTTTCTCAAATACTCCACTGGTATTTGGATTGGTCACCATTATACCCGCAACCTCTTCGCCTTTTTGCTCGATAATTTCTTTAAGGTCTTCTAGGTCCATCTCTCCATCAGGCAGGGCCTTTAAAGAAATAATTTTATAACCGGCCACAGTCGCGGTTGCAGGGTTTGTTCCATGGGCAGATTGAGGAATAATAATTAAGTTCCTTTTAACATCTCCTCTATCGCGGTGATAAGCTTGGAATAGTTTAAGTCCTACAAGCTCACCTTGGGCCCCTGCAACTGGTTGAGTTGTGAGACCGGCCAATCCTGTTATGGCCTTAAATTGGTTTTGTGTTTCATAAAGAATCTCTAGTGCTCCTTGTGCGTCTTCTAACGGGGCCTGAGGGTGAAGGTCCGTGAAGCCAGGCAAGGAGGCAGCATAATCATTAATATATGGATTATACTTCATCGTACAAGAACCTAATGGGTAAATAGCATCATCAGGGCTGACATTTTGCTCACCTAATTCAGTATAAAATTGTTTAAGTTGATCTAGGCTAAACTGGGGTAGGCCAACTGGAGCTTTTCTTAATAAGTTCTCTGGTACTGATAATGAGCTTGTTGCATTCTTTCCGTTATTGAATTGTGTTTTGAAAAAGCCTATAAGCTTGTCAATGTCCTCTTTATTATGAACATCTGTAAAGGAAAGAAGAAGTAAATTACCTTTTCCAGCAACTCTATCACTTACATCAACACCAAGATGGATTCCTTGTGAGCAAGCCTCTTTAATTAGCTCAGATGCATTCTTATCAGTTCTTAAACATACTTGGTTAAAGAATGCACTGTTAGCAAAGGCCAACTCAACTCCTTGAAGAGTTGTTACAGTTTCTAAAAACTCTCTTGCATATGAATACCCTGATTTACAGGATTGCTTCATCCCTTCTTCACCTCGATTGAGAATAGAAGCGCCAACAAGAGTCGCTAAAAAGGATTGATTAGAACAAATGTTACTTGTGGCCCTTTCTCTACGAATATGTTGCTCACGAGTGGAGAGGATCATCGAAAAACAATCCCTACCTTCGCTATCTTTGGCCTTACCAATGAAACGACCAGGGGTTGATCTAATATTTGTTTTATTATTTTCATTAAAACGAATTCCAAAGATACCTACACCAGGACCTCCAAAGTTTGGGCCAATAGCTAAATGTTGTCCCTCTCCTACGATGATATCGGCCCCTTTTTTACCAAACTCTGTTGGAGGTATAAGACCCTCTGTGGCCAAAAGCATGGGATCTACATCGGCTATAACGAGAGCACCTTCATCATGGGCAAGATCGGTAAGTTCATGGACGTTTTCAAGTAAGCCGAGGTTGTTGACTTGCGGTATTGCTATGGCAGCAACGTTTTGTTTATTGTCTTCAAATAGACTTCTAAGGGATTCTATACTGATAAGTCCTGTTTCTTCGTCAACAGGAATCCAGAGGTATTCAAGATCTGTATCCTGGGCCATAGTGGCCACGACTTCTTTATCTCCAGGGTAGAAGTTCTCAGCAACAAGAACTAATTTTTTCTTTTTATTAATTCTTTTGGATGTTAGTAGGGCCTCGTAAAGGGCGGTGGATCTATCATAAAGAGAAGCATTTATGGCCTCGAAACCTGTTAACATTGATAAAGCACTAGAGTACAACCAAAGTGTATGGAGAGTCCCTTGACTTCTTTCAGGTTGGTAAGGGGTATAGGCCGTTGTTAGCCCTCGTATATTAGATACAAAAGGTACGATTGGCTGGACATTGTAATTCATCAGCCCATCACCGATAAAGCTTGTTTTAGGTTTATTTTTTTTAGCAATTTCTTCAAGATGCGCTTTGAGTTCGGCATATTCTAGGGATGGACCGATATCAGGGGCCGATTTAAATTTTACATCAGGTGATATATGGTCAAAAAGCTCAGATAGGGAATTTTTACCTATACTTTTCAGCATATCATTGATTTCTTGGTCAGTTGCAGAGATATAATACTTTTTTAACTCTCGTGGTAGTTCTTCTGGATTATATGGTAGGTTAATACTCATCTGGACTTTCCTTTGCTTTTTTTGAGTTAGAAAATTAACACGATTCCAATGGCCTTTCTAGAAAAAAGGAGAATTTTTGAAATACACCTGCTCCATTGATGAAAAAATTTCAATCTCCAATCTTATTATGGAGCTTGATCCTAAGTTGGGGGATAGACTTTTCTTCGATCAACTAGCCTCAATTCGCTATTTAATTCGCGATGGCAAGTTAGGCCTTATTACTAATGAAATGATTAAGAATAAGTTAAAGCCCTTATTTTATGACATAGAGAGTCATTTCGAGCAACACCGTTATCGAAATTATGCTTTAAGTAAGGAGCCTTTGTATAAGGCAATAGGGTTAAAAAAAGGGCTAAATTTGAAAGTAGTTGACGCTACCTTTGGTGAAGGCAAGGATGCGATGTTATTAGTCCATTTTGGGGCAAAGGTTACTTCTTTTGAAAGAAACCCGTATTTGGCCCCCTTAATTCTGAGTGACTTAAAAAATATGAATAATCCAAAATTAAACGAATCATTTCGTTTTATTTATGGGGACTCGAGAACCATTTCACCAGAAGGTGATGTCCTTTATTATGACCCAATGTATGCCCACAGTGCTAATACTAAAGCAAAGCCACGAAAAGAGATTCAAGTCTTTAGAGAAATAGTGGGTAATGACACTGATAACCAAGAGTTTCTCAAATGGGCACTCTCAAAATACTCAAGGGTGGTAGTAAAGAGGCCCCTCAAAGGGGATTACCTTATGGATGGGGTCTCTCATTCATTTAAGGGTAAATCTACGCGGTACGATGTTTATCTTAAAGATTAAACTCATCCTTAAGTTCTTCAATTTGACCTAATAGTTCTTCTTTTTGAATGGGTTTATGTAAAATATAATTCAGCCCCATATCAAGAGTTTTATCAAGAAGAGTCTTGTCTGGATCTGTACAAGTCAGTATCACAGGAATGTCTAACCCAAACTCTCTCATTTTAACGACAAACTGAATTCCATTAACTTCGGGCATATTAAGATCAACAATAAGTATATCCGGGGTGCTATCTTGCTTCTGAATTTCTCTTAATGCCTCTTTGGGTAGGTTGTAGACTACAGATTTATAACCACTATTTTCTAAGTGGGTTTCAAGTATTAAAGATTCTTCCTTATCATCATCAACAATCAGTACATTCATTTTTATAATCCTTTTTTATAGGTTTTATGATGCTAATTTAATTCTATGCTCTTTGTTATTGCTAAAGTCATTTATAGAGATTCTTGAGGTTAGTCTTTTTATTTTTAAAAATACTATATAATCCATGATCGTTTGAAGTTTGATATTTAGGGTTACCGCTAGTTCATTTTGATAATCAAACTTGTTGAGCACCTCAGCTGGGCATTCAAGAATATAACCATTAAAAGAAACTTGTAAGAATATATTTTGATTTAAGTCCAAGTCTAGCTGAGGTGTTATAATAGTGTTTTTATTATTAATTCTTAAAAGTGTGGCCTCATAAATCTTGTCATCATCAGATCGTCGGAAGGTGCATATACTGGGGATTGGTTTCAGTCTGCTAAATCTATCAAGAGCTGGAAATTGAGTTATTAAATAGCTCCAAGCAAGTGGCCAAAGATAACTAAAAATAGTTAATGTATTAAACAAAAAAATAGAAAAAATGAGTAGCTGATTATCATCTAAAAACCTGGGAGACCTCACAAGCAGGTTTACTGTAACAACAATATGATTGAGAATAAAAAAATAGACGCTATAGTTTTTTGGTATTTTTAGAAATAGACCAGATAAAATGAAAGTGAATAAAGGGAAGCTTTCTCCTATATGAGTGAGCTCTAAGTGATAGCTTGAAAAAGGGGTAAGCCAGTAGAGAATAAATGCTGATGGAATAAACCAATTCACCCATGATAAGAATTGTAGAGGCTTCTTCAAAACTAACTTCCCTGTGAAAATAAAGCCTAATCCTCAGGCCCTCATAACTATTCTATCACTTTTCATAAAAAACACTAGAGAGGTCATAAGGTGTTGAAAATAAAGAGGTTTTTAGACCTATAAAAGATACCGTCCTATTTTTCTTTAACATCGAAAATGATAGCTTTTGGGGTATGAGAGCTTTGGTCTTCATAATATTTATCTTAATCGGTTGTCGGCAACAAAAGTTAGTCGAATCAACCTTTATCTCTTCAAATGTCATTGTTGATGAGCTTAATTGGTATGAGATTAATAATAAGTTTCCGAATCAAGTCATTGAGCAAGCAAAATCGGTTGTAACCGTAGAATCCGGAGAATTACGTTGTACAGGTCTGTTTATTACTTCAGAAATCGTTTTGACAGCAGCTCACTGTCTAGGAGATACAAATAGAATTGTTCTAAGTGATAAAAAGCTTTTTTGTGATGAAGTTCTTTATAAAAGCTCCTCTTATGACTTTGGCCTTTTGAAGTGTCAGCGTCCAAAAGCAATATATATTAAACCTTATGATCTTCATGAGTTCGTTTCACCTACGAAAAATGAAAAGGTATATTTAATCCATAACAATTGTTCAGCTTTTGAGTCTCAATGTATTGTGAAGACACGAATTTCACCGGGCAGAATTATTGATATTGATAAAGTGATAAAGCACACATCTGATACTTTTAAAGGCTCTTCCGGGGCACCCTTATTTTCTGCAGAAGATTTTAAGTTAGTTGGATTTCACATAAAAGGTAACCAAGAGTCACCATACTATGGCCCCTATAATATAGCTCTACCAGTGCAAAACATAATTGATGATTTAAGTGCGAATTTTTTTATTCCTTAAAAAACTCTTCCAACTCCATATGGCCTCAGCAATAACAAAACATTGTGATACAAAAAGAATAAGTGCAACACTTCCCAGTAACAATTTATTATTCTGAAAGAACAACTTTAGATTAATGAATAATCCAACAAAAGTAATAACTATGACAAAAATTGCCGGTATTAAGTATGGCCATATATTGCGGTTTTGCTTTTTGAGATAAACGACAACTAATATTAAGGTTATACCTGCCAACATCTGATTAGTGGCGCCAAATAATGGCCAAAGGGATAGACCTCCTTTTCCTCCATTCGCTGACATCATAAGCAGAAGCGCTGAAAAAATGGCCAAAGCACTACTAAGGTATCTATTTCCTAAAGCTTTTATTTTAAGAGAACTTCCTACTTCGGAAATAATATAGCGCTGGATTCTACAGGCCGTATCTAAACTAGTGGCCGCAAAACTAATTATGAGAACAACAATTATAGTTTGAGAGACTTCATTGGATATGCCGACACCAGAAATAAACTTTGAAGCACCTAAGACGAATGCACCTATTTTAGTTGTAAGTCCATTCGCTGCATCCCAACTCCTAAAGTGATGAGACCACTCTTGAGTCGTTGAAAAACCTGCACTGACCGCTAATGTTGCTAGAAGAGCGAGTAGGCCCTCTCCCAGCATTGATCCGTAGGCAATTGGTTTCGCATCTGTCCACTTTGCTACTTGTTTTGATGTTGTTCCTCCACTCACAAGGCCGTGAAAACCGCTTATAGCGCCACATGCAATAGTTATAAAAAGAAAAGGAAACCAAGGTGGTGCTCCTTCTGGGTTCAGATTTAGAGCAGGTGCTACCACTTCGGGATTAACAATGAATACTCCTAGAACCATAAGAAAAAGACCTGTGAATAATTGGTGTGAGTTAATAAAGTCTCTAGGTTGTAAAAGGGCCCATACAGGTAATACAGAGGCCACAAAACTATAGAGCATGAGAATTAAAATCCAAGCGATAAGTTCGTTACTGCCAAAAATGGGACCAAGTGAGATGGGGTACAAAGTACCTAAATAGATCATAATTAATAAAATAATGAAGGCGACTATACTAGGAAGAGTCAATTTAGATGAAGCCTTTCTATTCCAAAAATAACCCATAATTAAGGCCAGAATTATCTCAGAGTTTACAGGAAGAACAGAACTAGGAAACTGTATAAAAAGATTTGCTATTACTAATGTAAAAACAGCAATTACTAACCATACTAAGAAAAAGATTATTGTTAAAAATAATACTCTCGCCCTCGTTCCCAATAAGTCTCCGGCCACATTGGCCATTGATCTTCCGTTATCCTTCATGGACAAAAATAGGGCGCCAAAGTCATGGCAAGCTCCCATAAAAATGACCCCAAAAAATATCCAAAGCACAGCAGGCACCCAGCCCCAAATAACGGCCACGGCGGGGCCGACGATGGGAGCAGCACCCGCTATTGAACTAAAGTGATGACCGAGAAGAATATGTTTTGATGTTGGGACATAATCAACCCCATCTTTATACTTGAGTGCAGGCGTTGGTGTATTTTTGAGTGTATCAATTTTAAAGATTCTCGTATCGATATACTTAGCATAAAATTTATAGGCCAAGTAAAACAGGGCCAGTCCTAAAAGTGCTAGCGTTGCTGAGTTCATATCATTTACTCCAAAACAATTTTGAAAATTATCCTTTTTTAACTTAGAATGAACTGATGAAAAACTTTTTAATACTTATTATTTTAATGCATAGCGCTGTATCTTTGGCAGACTATAATTGCGTCCTAAATTATGCGCCAGTGGGTTTAACTGTAGATGAGAATAATTTCGATCAATATGCCAAGAAGCTTACCTTTAGCACAAAAGCTAAAAAGGGTAGACTTCTTGAGTTTAAAGGAGATCAACTTAAGGTCTGGAATAAAAATGATAAGGTTTGGGTTTATTTTAAAGATAGTGAGACACAATTTACTCTTCAAACAAGTTACGATTCTCATAGAGAGGGGTTTTCACTTTCTTTGAGTAAGGATAGGGCTTTTAACTGTGAGCGTGTTGTTATTAATAAAAGTAAAAATAACCCTATGGATATTGAAACAATGGGCGCGAAGGTTGATTTAACGTTTAATGAAAAGCTAACTTTTAGGTACTTTCAACAAAACGTTCGGGAAAGAATGCGACCCATTATTTTCCAAGATGGTATGCTTTATACAAATGACTCCGAAAGAAGTAACTTAGAGAATTATTGTGTTCTCGAGGCACAACTTAAGTTGGATGAGAATATTTCTGTTGATAAGTCAACAGTTTGGCCAGTAATGACAATGCAGCGACTAGATAATAGTGAGAAGTTTTATGTATACTCTTACTCATTTGTTGATATCGCACGTGGAAAAAAAATGATAGAAACCTTTGATTTAGTCGCTTTTTCTTTTGTATGTAATATTAAAAAAGAAGAGAAGTTTACTAAAGAGCTTCTTGCTAAAATAACCAAAAACAGAGTTGAGTTAGTGCCTAGAAAATGAAGTTTTTTTTTAACATCCTAATTTTAGTTTTTTTATCTGTGGCCCTGTATAGGATTTTTGGGATTGGTGAGAATGAAACTCTTATCAGTGAAAAAGTTCCGGAAGTTAGTATAAAAACTTATAATAAAGAAATCGCGACTGAGGATATTGAACTGCCTTCCTCTAAAGAAAAGTCTTCATCAGATGAAGTATTAGAAAAAAGCGATGAGAGCATAAAAAAGAGAGGCCTTGATAATATGTCTCGAAGTAAAGGAGATGGACATGCTCTCATACAAGGACGAATGGTCATCGGTGGTGACTTCATGCCCTTAAAGAGTGTTTCTTCTCAGAATTATGTATTTGAAAATGAAGTTAATCCAGATTGGAAGAGCCTGGCGGTAAAAGAATTTATGGATGATGATGAACACGATGGTCAGGTTGATATTTTTCATCTGGAAAGTCAGGTTTATCTTAGAGATGGCACCGCTTTATTTATTGAAAAGGTGAGAATAAAAGTGGCCGAGACTGACGGAATAGGAGGAGAGTTTAATGCTTATTTAGACTCCTCTACCGGTGAAGTTCTTCATGCATGGGATCCAAGTAGTGATCCATTTGAAGACTTTAAAATGTCAGAGGATACGATTGAAGATAGTTTTGATGATTTTTCTACAGAATCAACGGATGATACAGAATACTATGAAGAATTTTCTTCTCAATAGCCTTTTGTTTATTTTTTTGCTTTCACCTTTTAATAGTTATGGTGAATGTTCTAAGAGTTGGACCTTTCTCTATTCTGGGCCAGGAAAATACTTTAGTGAAAGATGGCAAATTGCCCCGAATACTCCATTAAAAGTAATTAAAAAGAAAAAAAAGTGGAGCTTAGTCGAAGAATTTGATGGTCTAAGATCTTGGGTTTCAAATACAGATCTTATTAAGGATTATTTTTGTGGAATTGTTAAAGTACCAACAAGAGGAAAGAAGAAGCTCTCATCAAAAAATACAGAGTATATTAAGTTTGGATCTACAGTTAGAGTTTTAAAAATTCGAAAACCATATGCTTATATTCAATATGAAGGTAATCGTAATTATTGGGTTCTTCAGAAACGATTATGGGTTTATTGAACTCTACAATAAGGAACATGGATAAAGATATCTTTAAGGGCCAATTTACACCGGTATGAGCCACTCCAAAAAATTCTCGGAAATTTTCTTTTTATACTTTTTTTAAAAAATGTAGGGTCGGACTTTCTAGGCTCATCCTTTTCAGCTTCTAATATTGTGAGCTTTACATAGCAATCAGGAAACCATCCTTCGCCTAACATTTCTGTTTCAAAATGAGCATAAAGTTCACCGGGGAATAGTTTTTTGTTTTTGTGCATATCAAAGAGAGTGTAACCTTTTGCTTTGAGCTGCTCTTCAAGCTGCTCAGCTGTTTTAGGAAAACTCTCTTTTTCTTCCTTATAAATACCAACCCGACAATTTGGATGCTTAGTAACAAAGTCTTGGGCCAAGCAGGTAAAGCTTGTTAAGATAAAAATGATAAGTGATCTTGTTGGCATGCCCTTTCTACCTCATTTATTTCTTTAGGAATATCTTCAGATAAATTCTCACTACCTTTAGTTGTTACTAGTATATCATCTTCAATACGAATTCCTATACCCCGGTATTTTTTTGGTATTTTCTTGTCATGGGCAGGAAAATAGAGCCCTGGCTCTACCGTAATAACCATTCCTGACTTGAATTTTATATCCTCAAGATTATTTGTTAGATAAGGACTGTTGTCATGGACATCTAAACCAAGCCAGTGACCTGTGCCGTGAGGGTAAAACTTCTTATATTTTCCAGATTTAAAGTTCTCTGCAACACTTCCTTTAAGCAACTTTAACTTTATCAGACCTCTAATAAGCTCTTTTGAGGCGACTTCATGGATTTTAGCTAAAGTTTGCCCAGGTTTTACGGCCTTAATTGCCTTTTTCTGTGCAGATAACACAATTTCATAAATGGTTTTTTGGGTTTCTGTAAATTGCCCATTAACCGGAAAGGTCCTTGTGACATCACTTGCATAGTATTGATACTGGCATCCAGCATCTATAAGCATCAAGTCACCGTCTTTGGTTATGGCGTTATTTTGTACATAGTGAAGTATATTAGCGTTATCACCTGAGGCCACGATATTTTCATAGGCCTGACCATTTCCACCATTCTTACTAAAAATATAATTTAAAAGAGCATTAACTTCGGCCTCGTTGGTACCAGGGGCCGTTAGTGCCATAGCGGCCTCATGGGCCTTTTTAGTAATTGTATTGGCCTTTTTCATGGCCTTAATTTCTTCTTTATCTTTGATTAATCTCATTTCACCAATGATATGAGGGAGATGATTCCAATGATGAGGGACATGACTTTTTGTTTTTTTTCTTAAGGTTAGTGTGTGTACACTTTTTCTAACTTCCTCAAATAGATTTTTATGTTCGAAAAAATCAATATAGAGATTTATATGCCCTTCCAGAAGTGATGGCATTTTCTCATGAAGTTTACTAACGGGAAAAACTTCATTCATTTTTAGTTCACTCTTGGCCATCTCAGGGCCCATTCGTCGGCCGGCCCACATCTCTAAAAAAGCATCTTTTGGTCGTACAAATAGAGTCGATTTAATTTTGCCTTTTATATTTGAAATAATGAGAACACAGTGAGGCTCATCAAAACCTGTTAGGTAATAAAAATTACTATCTTGTCTAAAAGGATGATCCGTATCATGACTTTTTTGTTTATGGTTTGAAGATGGTATTAAAAATACACTGTTTTCAAACTTCTTCGCTAAATTTATTCTTCTTTGCTTATAAGTGTTTTGTTTCAAATTAACCTCTCTTTACCTTGGCAAATTATCTCATCTCTACGGGTTTGTCATGAGAATTGTGCATCTCAATAATGCACAGTTATCAAGAGCAAAGTATAATTGAAGAATGTTAGCACCAATAATATTGTTATTTTTCTCTTCGATTGCCATGGCTCAGGAAACTTATGAGTTTACCTCTAAAGAAGAAGGTATTGCTCTTATGGCCCAAGAGCTCGGTGGCCACAAAAGTAACGTTAATGTTTCCGGGAATATTGTCGCACCTTTTGAGGAGATTTACGAAATTCTCTTAGCGTATAAGGGCCATCATAAATGGGTTCCTCGTCTTATATCGTCTCAGTTTATTCACTATGAAAAAGACTCAAAAGTAGAAGTTGAAACGGTGTTTGATGCGCCGTGGCCTATAGCGGATAGAGTCTTTCATATGAAGGCAAATATCATTAAGCAACTTGATCAAATTAATATTCTAGGAAGCGGTTTCATCTCTCCTATAGGTCAAGATGATGAAGATGAGGTTACGGCCCGTGTAAACAGATATGAATTAAAGCTTTTGAAAAAAGGGAAATATTTAACCCATGTGAGCTTGATTTTCGAAATTGATTCTCAAGGTTATGTTCCCTTTTGGGTAATGAATTATATACAAAGAAAATGGCCTGTAGAGTTTTTTAGACTCCTAAGATTAAGAGTTTATTACCCTCATGTCTTCAAATGACAAATCGTAGAGTAACTATAATTAGGCGTAAGTATATCTTTGTTATTGTGCCTTTACTTGAAATATTTCTTATAAGGCAAAATTCCATATTCCCAAGATGTTGGCGTACTTAGACCTAAAAAGTGAGCAATGATTGGTGCTACGTGGAGGTTTCTTAAGACTTTGTGCTTTAGTATGCCATTTCTCATTTTTCCTCTAACAACTCCAGGACCTGAAATGTATAATGGAACTTTATGAAGTCTTGTAGAGTGTCCGTTCACAACTCTAAAGTGTCCGTGATCAGATACCATAATAATCAAAGTGCTAGATAAAAGATCATTGTTTTTTAGAGAGTCTAAGATTCTTCCAATGGCCTTATCAACTTTTATAACTTCAGCGTTATATTCTTTACTATTTCCAACAGTCCTATGACCACTTTCATCAACCTCAACGTAGTAGAGATTAATCAAGTTAAAATTCTTTGAATTAATTATCTCTACTGCTTTATCAGTAATTGTTTCTGGATCAGTAAACCTTGTTAGGGTGTCGTAGTTTTTCGTGTCTTGAGCGTAGCAAGTAACTGGCGTCCATTCTTCGTAGATAAAGTCTATCTTGAGATCCTTACGTCGTGATTTTATTAAGTCGAAAATTGTAGGGACTTTTGATTTAACACATTTGTTTGAATTAACACCTGTCACCTTAGAGCCTGAACCTGTGAAAATTCCTGCCCAGTTTGGACCACTGAAGTTTTCTCGGTCAATAGTAGCAGAGTGAGTCCAGGCCGACATTTCACGCAGTCTTTTAATATTTGGCGTTTTGCCTCTCAAGCTTCTAGACTTGAGATTTCTAGAGCCTAGTCCATCAATCCCAATTATTATGACTTTGTCTAATGGGGTATTTATTTTAGCTTCAAAATGAGGTCTTTTACTCCCTCCAGCGAATACAGTAAAAGAGAAAACTAAACTAAGTAGCACACTATATTTCATAACTATCCTTACTATTTTAGGTTAAAATAGTTTATACCAATATTATCTATAAATAGTATATCTAATTGAATATATGTAATAATTATAATGAGAAGCGACAGGCGACAACAGTACCTTGATTGATTTGACTCCAAGTCTAACCAACGACGTTATTAATAAGGCCTCACAATTTGTATGAATAAGTATCCTTTTTGGTTAATAAGTTATCTTAAGAGAAATTGTCCTACATTTTTCAATTGGTTAAAAAGCCTTAATTTTTATTTTTGATGTCCCGATAAAAAGAGCATGAACAAGAATGATAGAAATGTCTTATTGATAAACCCACATTTTCAATTTCGTTTTATTGGGTTACTTGTGTTTGCCACTTTTTTGGCAATATCCATATTCTATTTATCTGAGATCTTTTTTTTCAAAGAGATGATTGAAAAAGGCATGAGTGCTAATTTGCCAGAAGATCACATATACTTCGATCTCATCTCTTCTCAAAAGAAATTTATGGACAAGGTCTTTCTCATAACAAGTATTGTGGTTTTTCTTTTCCTGTTGATATTTGGATTGTTACTATCGCATCGTATTGCTGGCCCACTTCATAAGTTGAATAAATCATTAGAGGATTTGGCCACAAGTAAAAGTATAAAGAAAATCACTTTTCGTAAAAAGGACTTTTTTCGTGAACTTCCGGACTCCTTTAATAAGGTGGTGGATAGTTATCAAAGTTCATCACATCAGAATAAATAAAATATATTTTTACTTTCATTATGCCGACAGGAAATAATGCCGGTTCGTTCAGTACCATCGTTGAAGTCTAATATAGGAAAAATTATTTTCATGGATGTCTCTTGGACATTTTTAATTTTAATGCCCGTCATTGTTCCTTTTTTTCAGGCCAAAGGTTTATCTCTTAAAGAAATATTTTTTTTACAGGCCTTTTACTCACTGATCGTCTTGTTGTTTGAGATTCCTTCAGGTTATTTTGCTGACATATTAGGTAGAAAACGTAGTCTTGTGTTAGCGGGCGTCTTACATGGCCTTGGGTTTAGTCTCTTTCCTTTTATTGAGAGTTTTGAAGCCTTTTTACTGGCAGAGTTTTTATTGGCCGTTGGAGTAAGTTTTTTCTCTGGTGCAGATATTTCTCTTTTATATGATTCGATATTTTCAATAAAAAAGAATCCTCCTACGAGTATTATTGTGGCCAAATTACTTTTTTATAAACAATTATCTGAGTCTGTTGCTGCTATTTTTACTTCTGTTCTTATTTTAATTTCGGCCAATCTGCCTGTATGGTTTCAGGCCGGAGCTTCATGGCTTCCGTTATTTTTCTCATTTTTTCTTATAGAACCTGAAAGAATAACGTTAAATCGAAAGGCCCATAAACAAAATTTTAAATTAATTTTTAAGACATTGTTTGGTAGTTCAAAACTATTGAGTTTAATAGCCTTAACCTCCATGGCCTATGGTACGACAGGTCTTCTTGCGGCCTGGTCATTTCAACCATATTGGAAAGAGCTTGATATAAAATTGGCCCATTTTGGGATTCTATGGGCGTTATCAAACCTAATTGTCGCAGGAGTAGCAAGAGTGGCTCCTTTTATTGAAAGAAGGTTAGGCAAAATAAAAACATATTTACTAATTGGTATCACACCTCTTTGTGCATGGTTTGGAATGGCGCTTAGTAGTTATGCTCCTAACAATTGGTCATGGGTTCTTTTTGGCGTTTTAATTGGGTTTGGTCATCAATTTTGCCGTGGTCTGGCCCAAGTTCTTTTTACCGATTTATTAAATAAAATGGTTCCTTCTGAGATGAGGGCCACCATTAATTCAATAAAAAGCTTTGGGGTTAGGGCCAGCTTTATTTTTTGGGGGCCTGTGATTGGCCTATCTATGGACTTCTACGGAATCTCAACCGCGTTTACTCTTATGGGAGTAGTTTTTTTATTAAATTTTATTTTCCTCATATTACCTTTGCTATTTCATATAAGGGCAAAGAAACAATTGGGACTTAAAAATCTAGACTTGGTTAAGTAAGTTGAGGATTTTATCCTTTCCAATACTTTGCATGAAACCGGCCAGTTTTGGGCCTTTCTCCTTCGAAATAAGAAGATTATAAACGGGCACAAAAAAATCACCAGGTTTAAGCTCATCATTTTGTTCACGGTATGGGTTCATGATTTCATATAGCTTATCATTTAAGGACTTATCATCATTAACTTTTTCAAAATCAGATTCAACAAAACTTCTCAGGTCGAGAAGGAAATGTTTTTGGTAATCTTTTAGTGAAAGCTGAGGAGCATTTTTGTTAACAGTAAATTTAAAATCTTCCGGAGCATAATTATTTATCCAAAAAAGGGCACAGTTAGCTCTTTCTTGAAATCTTCTTTCGTCTCTTTCATTTTTTATCTGATCAGCGTAATTTGCTTTTGTTTTTTCGATATCACCTTCGTTTATCTGGAGAAGATTACATAAATGTCTAAAGGCCGGTTGGAATGGCATTTGACTTGGTACTTCACCTTTAATACTCAATTGATAAACTCTTTTGGCCATGGCCACTTTTTTCTCGTTACCTTTATCAACACCAAAGGCCAGACGCTCTTGTCTATCAAAGTCTTCATAGGTTTTTATGACATCTAGATCAAAACTAATGGCAAACTCAACATTTGATCTATAGCTTGCAAATATCCAACGAACCATTTCTGGTTCATAAACGTTAAGAACGTCATTTAAAGTAATAACATCACCGCTAGATGAACTCATTTTTCCGCCAGCGCCTTTAATACTGACAAACTCATATTGCAGATAAAGTGGGGCCTGGTAATTATAGACTTCAGCAACGATATCTTTGGCCGTTGTAAAACTACCACCTTCACTTGAGTGGTCTTTTCCTCCCGGTTCAAACTCGACTTTTTCGTACTCCCATCTCATAGGCCAATCAATACGCCAAGGAAGCTTAACCTTTGATGTTTCAGCTAAATTAAGCTCACCCTGATGACCATGTTTGCTACATTTGTATTCGAGCGTTTCAGCACCATCCCACTTTACGTACTCCATTTTATCAGTATTACAATCATTACAATATATGGAGATAGGTAACCAATCTGATGGTAGAGGTTCTTTTCGGTATTGATTTAAAATGTTTGCAATTTTATCCCGGTGAACTAGCGCCTTTTTAATTCCGTCTTTGTAATCGCCATTTCGGTATTTTTTTGCCTGATAAATGGGTTCCGGATCAATATAGACTCTATGGAGTTGGTCTTCATAATTTTTTTCATGAAAGGCGGCATAGCTTTCGGCCTTTTCGTGTGGATCAGGAGTATCAACAATGGGTTGAAACATATATTGTTCAAGCATGTCTTGCTTGGGCATATTTTTAGGGATTTTTCGAAACGTATCATAATCATCCCAACTAAAGATAAACCTTACCTTCTTTCCTCTATCCTTCAGTGCTCTTGCCACAAGGTCCACTGTTATTGTTTCTCTAAAGTTACCAAAATGAACAACTCCAGAAGGGGTAATCCCGCTGGCCAGAGTATAGAGTTCTTTTTCACCATATTTTCTTATAATTCTATCTGCCGTAGTGTCGGCCCAGTGTATTAGTTTTGTCATTTATATACCTATTTAGGAATGGTTATGTGGTCATTTTTCTCCAAACTAGCACTTATTGTCAACTGTATAGGCTTGTTCTTTGATATCAAAAGGTTTAGTTTCAGGTATGATTATTTCTATGATTTTACGGGCCATATTTTTCTATTTTCTCTTTATATTTGCTAGGTCAATTTTCCGCTCATTTAATAAAAAAGCTCAGACGAAACCAAACATAAATAAGAACTCTTCAGGTGATATTGAGGTTACTGATTATCGAGTTAAGTAACGTTGCGTTATTCTAGATGTAACTTTTGCATTAATTCTTGCTTAGTTAACTGCTGCTCTTCTACAGCTTTGTTAACTATAAACAGGGCCATTTCATAAAGCTCTCGTTCGTTAGCAGATGTGAGACTAAGATCTATATGTTTTTGATTTTTAACGGCAGAATATTTAACGGCCTTTTTAAGAAGCTCGACGGCCTTTTCAAAATCCATTTGTTTCCTCTTTAGGTTATTTATTTGAAACTTTATCAATAATAAAAATGTTTAGTCTAGAATTAATATCTTAATGACCTAAATACGCTTCTCGTATCCTAGGGTCTGCTAATAGCTTTTCTGAGTCACCTTCAATTGTTATTTCACCGGTCTCCAATACATATCCTCTGTGAGCAATTTTTAAGGCCTGAAAGGCATTCTGTTCTACAAGTAAAACAGTCATTCCTTTTTTATTAATCTCTACAATAGCGCTAAAAATATTTTGCACGAGAATAGGTGCTATTCCTAATGAGGGCTCATCAAGCAGTAACAAAGAAGGACCGGACATATAGGCCCTTGCAATGGCGAGCATTTGTTGTTCCCCGCCTGACAACGTTCCAGCAAGCTGTTTCGAGCGCTCTTTAAGCTTTGGAAATAAGGCCGTCATATAATCAAGATCTTCTTTGACTTGATCAATATCTTTTCTTAAGTAGGCACCTAACTCCAAGTTTTCCTTAATAGTAAGATCTGGAAAAACTAAACGACCTTCTGGGGATTGAGCAATACCTTCTCCTACAATTTTGTGGGCCGCTAGGTTTTGAATCATTTTACCATCAAATAAAACTTCACCAGAACTAGTGGGTAGAATTCCCGATATTGCTTTAAGGGTTGAGGTCTTTCCAGCACCATTGGCACCTAAAATGGTAACAATTTCACCTGGCATTACTGATAAGTTTATACCTTTAAGAGCATGAATCTTATCATAATGAAGATGCATATCCTTTACTTCTAATATGGCCTGGCTCATGTTACCTCCTGGCCAAGATACGCTTCAATAACCTTAGGATCGTTTTGGATTTCTGTTGGTGCTCCTTGAGCGATGAGCACTCCATAATCTACGACGTAAATCCTTTCACAAACATTCATAACTAATTTCATGTCATGTTCAATTAAAAGGATTGCTATTTTAAACTCTTTTCTAACCCATTTAATAAGCTCAGACAGTTCTGCCGTCTCATTTGGGTTCATGCCTGCTGCGGGTTCATCTAAAAGTAGGACTTTAGGTTTTGTAGCGAGCGCTCTGGCAATTTCTAATCTTCTTTGTTGTCCATAAGGTAAATTGCGAGATATTTTATAAGCATTGTCTTCCAAATTAAAAATCTTAAGAAGTTCAAAGGCCTCATCCTTAATTCTTTGTTCTTCAACTTTATAAGACTTTGTTTTAAATATATTTGCAGCTAATCCATAATTTGTATTTGAATGTGCGGCCAAGCGAATATTATCCAAAACGGAAAGGTTTTTAAATAAACGAATATTTTGAAATGTTCTTGCTATCCCTGCCTGGGTGATATGAGCAGGGTGTTTTCCAACCATGTTCTGGCCGTTTAAAAAAATATCACCTTCAGTTGGTTTATATATCCCTGTAATCATATTGAAGATAGTGGTTTTTCCAGCTCCATTAGGCCCAATAACCCCAACCAGATCATTTTCTCCCAGTTGAATATTCATTTTATCAACTGCAACTAAACCACCAAAACGCATGGTGATATCTTTTGTTTCTAAAATCATCTAGGCTCCCTTAGAAAAGGAAGGTTGAATTCTTTTTTACCCATGATTCCACTTGGCCTAAGAAGCATAAGAAAAATCAAAAGCAATGAATAAATAACCATTCGCCAATTTGCGATTGTTTCTCCCATAAGCCTTAAAACTTCAGGTAAAAGAGTAAGGATAATCGCTCCTATGACGGAGCCAGAAATTGACCCTAGTCCACCAAGAATAACCATGAGCAAAATAATTACACTCCACATAAAAGTAAAGCCATTTGGGTGAAGAAATTGTTGTGAATGAGCAAATAGGGATCCCGCAATACCTGCAAATCCGGCCCCTAGGATAAAGGCCAATGATTTGTATTTAAAAGTGAAGATACCCATACTTTCTGCGGCTATTTCATCTTCTCTAATACTGATGATGGCCCTGCCATGTGTACCGCGAACTAAATTGGCACAGAATATAATTGTAATAGCAACCCATAAATAAACCCAACCTAGATTGGACCAATTGGGAATATTAGTGAAACCTCTTGGGCCTCCTACAATATCGAGATTAATAATTATAATCCTAATAATCTCACTGAAGCCTAATGTTGCAATGGCAAGATAATCACCTCTAAGTCTTAGGCAGGGAACACCAATTATAACACCGGCAAGAGCGGCACATATAAAGCCTATTCCACATCCAATGAATAAGTTTATAAAATCTGGTACTGGTAGGGGATGGTAAACACCATAATAGGCACTCGTATAGGCACCTATGGCCCAAAAGCCTGCATGACCAAGTGAAAACTGGCCACATTGACCATTAATTAAGTTTAGACTTACTGATAAGATAATAAAGATTCCCGCTGATAAGGCGAGATGTGCAAAATATTCCATAAGTGTACCTTAACCCGTTAAATTCCATAAATAAATTAATAATTAAATTGAATTGAATTGAATTGAATTGAATTGAATGAGGGTTACAACATTAAGCGTTGTAAGGAGTAAATAAAATCTGTTTTAATTCACCCTAATGATTAAACAGTTCATATCGAAACAGATTTAACTTTAATGATGAGAAGGCGAAAAACCGATTATAATAGTAATGATGAATAGTTTTTTTAGAAGTTTAATTACTTTGTTAATTTCCGCATTATTGTTTTGCAATATTAGTTATGCTCAAGATGAAGATAGCAGTGAGGATATAAATACCAATGAAGGTCTTGTAGAAAACTACGAAACAGAATCGGTTGATGACGTTATAAATGAAGCCGAAAGATCAGGTAAGGCCAAAAACAATTATCAATTCCTATTTTCGGGGGCCAATGATGCTATTGGAAAAGGTCTTTTTCAAAATAAAACATTAGCTGAATATCTTTTTAATAATATCGCTAATTATTCTTATAACTATAATGCATTGAGTGAGAGTCTAGTGCCTAGTATTGTAAACTTTGGCCTTGGAATAAAGGGTGGGGTTGCAAGGCATGTCATTAAAAATAAAGATATTCAAAGCAGCTATACGGTCTTAGATAAAGTAACTCTTAGTGCACACCCTTCCGTTGGTGCTAGCTACATGGGGGCGTCGGCAAGTGTTGGGTTAAGCTTTGGGCTTGATTATTATAATATTAAGATTGTTAAAAAAAGACAAAGAACACAAGTTTTTCCTATAAACGATATAGAGCAGTTTTTTAAAAAGAAGCTTAAAAAAGAATCTCTAAAAAAGAAGAGTGAAATACAAATTGAAAAAGAAAATGAGAAGTATTCTAATTTCGTTGAACTAACCAAAGCTCCTAGGAAATTTGATGTTTATTTAGGACGTTTATGGAATCCAATTACCATGGCGTTTAGACTTCCTCTGCATTGGAAGGCCGCTAAGAGAATGGATGATTATGAAATAATCTCGTATAGTTTAAACGGTGGTGTTTCAATGGGGCTGGGCTTTTCTGGTGGTGAAATTCCTGGTCTAGATATAACGAAGTTTGGTGCGAATGTAAGTATTTATTTTAATGGAGAGCATAGAATATCAGTATTAAAAGAAGCACCAACTAAACCTGGTGATAATTATGTAAGAGTAATGGTGTCTAGAAAGCTCAATAGAGGTGTTGGTTTTTCAATTGGTAGCACTACTGATATGCTGAGTGGTGTTTTAACAATAGATAACTTTGCTGGGAATCTTGGTTGGAACTTGTTTAGAGGTATCCTTGATGTGAAACCATTTAGGTTGAGTGTAGATAAGAGATGGTCAAACTTCTATGATACTATTTACCGATACGACTTAAATACAAAAGAAGGACGTAAGGCCTATAATCGTGCAGCACTTGGTAGTTTTAAACTTTCAGAGAAATATGCATTTGATAAGAGTTTTAAGCCACTGATAGGTGAAAATCTTGCCGTTCAAAGATTAGTAAAAAGAAAAGGGTTAAATACTAGTCTAGATGTCGTTAGAAAAATAGGTTTATTTCTGTTCAAATATAAGGACTCAAATAAGCTTGATTTTAAAAAGACAAAAGTTATTAATGAAACGGGAGAAGAAAATAGAATATTTGAAAGCAATTTTGAATCAGGGAATTATAGAGAGGTTCTTTTAGCCTATAATGAAAGCTCAGAAAATAAGTTTAAAATTAAACTAAACGAAAATAAATTCTATAAAACAAGGCCGGAAAAAAGGGATGCAAAGTCTCTTTGGAAGAGGGCCAACTATCTTAAGATACCAAAAGATGCCATGACGCTTTTTGTGACGATGACAAAAGTAGATGATCAAACCTATTTTGATGAATACAGAAAATATGTCATGACATTTGAAGAAGTACTTGGTCGACCAGGTCTTTTTCCATTACCCCCTAATACAAAATTCAACATTAAAAAAATTATAAATGGTGATATAGGACGTACCGACTTTAGATTGATTTTAAATTTAGACTATCAGCAATTATTTAAATTTATGAATTACCCTAAAGAGAAAATGTGGGAAGCTTTAATTGAAGCATTTGGAGCAAAGGGAAAAGGTTGGGATGATAGCAAAAAAAGAATTGGTATTTATCTTAAAAATATAGCTGTTTATGGTGCTACCCTTCCTGTCTCTCTTGTAGGAAAACGCTTAGATCATAAGGATAATCTTATTGTTGCTCGTTTGAAGCTTAAAGATTGGGTTAAGCTTCAGAATTCACAAAAAGAAGGCCCATCCGCAATGGTTAAGGCATTCGGAGAGTTTTTCAAGACAGGGGACTACGGTGATGAAATGACTAAGCTTTTAAGAATAGTACTTAAAGGCGAAAAAATTCGTTTTTCTGGATCTGCCAACTCTAAACTTATTCTTGATCATGATATATTCAAAACAGATGACAGAGTATTGTTTTCTGATCCTGATTTGACGAACTTTGGTAAATTATTTGATAGTTATAGGGTCAATGAAATCCGAAAAAGTGGTGTCAATGTGACAGGTCTAAGCGCAAGAATCATTGGGTCACAATATTTTAGAGTGAGCTTTCAATTAGAAAAAGAAGCTAAGGCCGTTTTTTTCCATTTGGCCACATCAAATTTTTTAGGATTTTTAACAGACAAAAGTAAATCGACAGTGGTTGTTGAAAATAAAAATAATATGTTCAAAAAAGGACTTAATATTATTCAGGTAAAACTCAGTAATAAAGAGCACCCCTTGTACCCTCTGTACTCAAAAATAAAACCTGTAAAAAGGTTCTTCTTTAATGGTTATTTATTAGGTGTCGCCGCATCTAAAGATAAAAAGAATTATGGCCTAATGGATTACAGCAGGTTTGATTCAATGATTGTAAATGACCCAAATGAATTAGAAAATTTTAATAAAACAACAATCAAAGAAGAGCAGATTTGTACTGGACGATTTGCAAGTGAGCTTATTTTATTGTTAGGGGACAATCCTCTTAGAGTTTGCCCGGATAATTTAAAACAAAGTAATGGAATATGTAAGCCCGGAGAAGGGATCATTCCTTATTCGTGGTACAAAAATAGAGCTTTAGCAGAAAATATTAAGGCCAGGGATAAATGGATTATTGATCATTGTCCTAGAATGGAAGAAAGAGATAAAATCAAAAAATATTTATCAAAAACAATCATATGTTCAAGTAGGACAGGTAAATCTCTGATAAAAATCCTTAAAGATGATGAACCTTTTTATGTATGCTCTTCAGACTCTGAGAGGGATAACAGAGGTCTATGTAATACAGGCATTATACCTTATACCTATTACCCGATTGGCTTTTCTGAGAGCAATAAAAGAAAAAGAAATGAATGGATAATGCAGTTTTGTCCTTTAACAGATAGGGACTTGAATATAGAATATCTTAAGTCACTTGCTGCAGGGGTAAAGTTAAAAGATTCTACAAATAAATACCTTGATTTAATAAAAAAGCTACCAGGCAAGGACCTTGAAGGATCTTTCAACTATTTTCGTGGCGAAGAAGTTAAAATTTCTTCCGATCTTTATAACTTTTATCCAAAAGAATCGGGCCTTTTATCATTTTCCTATAATGGGGTGGTTTATCATAATGAATTAAAGGTGAAATACTTTGAAGAAAATAATCGTGGAGGGTCAGGTGTCGCTACTTTGATTTTTAATCAAAATATTATGAATAACCTAACCCCTAAAGACGAGCTTTTTCAGATTTTAAGAAGTAGTCTTGGTGAAGAAGGGATTCAAGTATATTTAAAAATCAGAATGGAAGACGACAAAAGGGTTCTTATGATAAGACCTAAAGATCCTTTAAGTAAATTTTATTTTAAGTTATTATATTAGACTTTTTCTTTTACATTTTTACCAAGTAGTCCGGCCGGCTTAACCAATAAGATAATAATGAGAATTAAAAATGATATTGCATCTCTATATGTTGATACCCAAAATCCTACAACAAGGTTTTCAGCAACTCCCAAAACAAGACCACCAAGAACAGCACCAGGTATAATACCAATGCCGCCTAAAACGGCCGCGATAAAAGCTTTCAGTCCAGGTATCAAGCCCATCATGGGTTCCACAGTATTGTAATACATCCCGACCAACACTCCTGCGGCACCGGCCATAAAAGCACCAATAAAAAAAGTAAAAGAGATAATTTTATTTGTATCAATACCCATTAACTCTGCGGCATCCTTATTAAAGCTTGTTGCTCGCATAGCTTTACCTGTTTTGGTGTGATTAACTAACCAGTATAGAAATAACATAAGAATAAAAGTTGATAGGATAATTATTATCTGTGTTTTTTCTATAAAAATTTCTCCAAATTGATAGGTTTTCTTTTCAATAACTTTGGGAAAAGGCTTTGGGTCTGCACCTATCAAACCCTGACCTAAATATTGGAAAAAAAACGAAGTACCAAGTGCTGTTATCAAGGCCGGTATACGGCCAGCATGTCTAATGGGTCTATAAAAGAAGCGCTCAACAATAACAGCAATGACACCTGCGCCTGTCATGGCCAGAACTAATGAGATACCAAAAGGTTGGCCAGCAGAAATAAGGTAAAAGCCCAAAAAGGCGCCAATCATATAAAACTCACCGTGAGCGAAGTTTATTAGCTTTATGATCCCATAAACCATCGTATAACCAAGTGCAACGAGTGCATATATGGATCCTTGGGAGATTCCGTTTATCAAGTATTGTGCTAGGTCGTATAAAAAGTAGGTAATATCTTCGCTCATAATTGACCAAACGATATCATATTTTGTTGGATGTTATAAATTTTTTTCCGGTATAAATATGCTGCTTCATGTTTATTGGCCCCCACCGATATTAATTGAATAAGGAGCATTCATGAAAATTCTGTCATTACTATTATTTATGTCATTTAGCTTTAGTTCTTTTTCACAAAACCAAGCTGAAATTAGAGGGAAACTTCACGTTATGATTGCTGATGATTTCACTAACAATAAATTTGAAACATTATATATGGTTGAGGATATTAAGACTAAAAAGTTTCTTAAAATTAACTCAAAAACAAAACTTCCGGATAACTTAAAGACTGGCGATATCATTCGAGCAAAGGGCCTTCTTAAAAAGAATACTTTTTTCATTGAAGGTAATGGCTCGATAACGATAGAGCAAGTTTCAGAGTCCTCTTCAGTGGAGGCCGCCACAGGGCCACTTGATGTTCTTATTGTTAAATTAAATTTTATTGATAAAACTAACCCTTGTAGTAATTCATCCTTAGAATCTAAAATGTTTCCGACAGGATCGGGTAATAGCGTCAGTGAACTTTATCAAAGTATCACAAACGGAAGTGTTTCCTTTCAGGGTCAGATCAGTGAGTCGATAACTCTTAATTCCGCTTCAGATGGTAGTTGTAGCTTTAATGATTGGCTAAACGAAGCTAACTCCAGATTAACAGAACTTGGATACGATACCTTTTCATACGATAGAATCATTTATCATCACCCTAATGCCACAAATTGTAATTGGTGGGGTCTTGGGACAGTGGGAGGTCGTTATAATTGGATAAATGGCCGTTGTAGTGAACATGATATCTTTGCTCATGAACAAGGGCATAATTTTGGTATGAGACATGCTGGAGTATCAGGAAACGTTTATAACGATAGATCAGATTTTATGGGCTATTCTGGAATTGGAATAAGAGAGCTCAATGCTGCTCACAGGATTCAGCAAAGCTGGATAAATAGTCAGAAAGTATTAACCTCAGTTGGTGCAAGTGATATAGAGTTAGCGCCTTTAGAGTTAAATGATCAAGAGACAGCATTGCCTCAGGTTATAAAGCTAGTGAATCCGTCTAACTCGAGTGAATACTATTACTTTAGTTATAGGCAACCTATAAAGTATGATACAGGCCTTACAAGTATCATGAATGGCGAATATATAACTGGTCTTGCTATTCATACATCTTCAAATGGAGGGGCAACCACAAACTATATTAAAACTCTTAAAGACGGAGAGAGTTTTATGCTTGGTACTTCACTTGTCTTTACTCAGTTATCACATAGTTCATCATCTGTTGTTGTTAGAGTTAGTACAGATGAGCCTTGCTATCGTGATTCGCCAACAGTGACCATTTCACCTGCGTCTCAATCATCATTACCAGGTGATATAAAAAACTTTAATTTCGAGGTTAAGAATAATGATGCTGGTGGATGTGATGGTGCCAATTTTAGTTTAAGTTATTTAAGTAGTGACCTTGGCCTAGAGACAGCATTACCATCGACCATTCACTTAAGTAATGGGCAAAGTTATACACAAACGATTGATGTTTCAAGTGCTTCATCAGTACCTACAGGTACTTACTCTTTTGAAATAAGTGCTAATCATGATTCAACTAATGTTACGGTCTCAGATTCAGCATCAATTTTAATTGAAAGCTGTACAAAGAATTCTCCTATCGTTTCTATATCTCCGCAAAATCAAAGCGCTGCTTCAGGGGAGTCCTTTAATGCTACACTCACAATAAAAAATAATAATACAGCGGCATGTGAAGCATCAAATTTTTCTCTTGATGTTTATGCTGATCAAGGTTTGACGAGAACTTCAAACTTTATAGATTCAGTATCTTTAAATTCGGGGGCCCAATATTCACAAGATATAACATTTGCAACTCTTGCAGAGCTTAATGGAACTTACCATTTTACTTTTAGTGCAATTAATTCAACTGAAGGACAATATTTTGCCGAAGAAATTGGAGATGTATCCTTAGCACCATTTGTTCTTCAAACTCCAACAGGGGTAGCATTAAAAAGCAATAAAAGAGGTGTAACAATATCTTGGAATGAAGTTTCAGAGGCAAGTGGATATAAAGTTTATCGTAATGGAAGCTTACTTATAGAAACTTCTAATCTGAGTTATCAAGATAGAGGTGTTGTTTCTGGTACTTCTTATACCTATTACGTGACTAGTGTAAAAGGATCTATAGAATCAGAACCAACTGCGCCACTAACAATTACTTTCGGTGAAAAATCTGGAGAAGGAGGAGGTGGTGGTAAAGGTGGCGGCCCTAAAAATAGATAAAAAAAAGGCCTTCGTAAGAAGGCCTTTACCTTATTTATGGGTTAACTTTTTGTTTAAAGATATTTCCAGTTTTTGTTGTTTCTAATACAACAGCACTTTTTTGAGCATCTCTATTTTTGTTTAGAGTAATTGTGCCCGTTACTCCTTTAAAATTACTTGTATTATTAATGGCCAATTTAATCGATTTCGAATCCAATCCCTTTGCTCTTGAAATCGCATCGGCCAAAACTAATAGACCATCATAACCGAGAGCGGCCATTGCGCCTGGGTTTTGTCCGTATGTCTCTTTATAATCTTCAACAAACTTTTTAACTAAAGGGTCAGTATCATCTGGAGAAAAGTGAGAAGAAATATAATTATTTTTAATTCCCTCTTCTCCGGCCAACTCTTGAAGTTTAGGACTATCCCAGCCATCTCCACCTAAAAATGGTAGGTCCATTCCCATACTTCTTGCTTGGTTTAGGATTAGGCCTACTTCAGTATAATAACCAGGAAGGAAAATCACATCAGGCCTTTTTCTTTTTACTTTTCTGAGTAGTGATCTAAAATCAGTATCTTTTTGTTGGTAGGAAAACTCAGTGTTAATAATCGAACCACCTAGCTCTTTAAATTTTTTCTTAAATACCTTGGCCAGTCCTTTTGAATAGTCAGAGCTCATATCAATAATAATAGCGGCTTTTTTCTTTTCAAGAGATTCATAAGCAAATTTGGCCATAACAACACCCTGAAATGCATCAGTAAAACATGTTCTGCTTATGTAATCACCTTGTTTGGTTACAGCTTCATTTGTTGAGGCAGGAGTAAGCATTGGCGTTTTAGACTTTTGAGCAATTGGAGCTCCAGCAAGTGTATTTGATGATGCTACACTTCCTAGAATGGCCACGACTTTGTCTACAGAGATTAGTTTTCTCACAGCATTGGCACTATCTAGTGGTTCGCCTTTGTTATCCTCTATTATTAATTTGAGTTCTTTGTTTTTTAGCTTGTCCTTATTAATTTTTTTTAAGGCCAGCTTCATTCCATTAATACTCTCTTGTCCATATGTAGCAATGTTTCCTGTCATCGGAAAAACGGCACCGATATCAATTGTATTTGCTGAAACAAATTGAAGCGAAGACATCATAAATATGAGCGTAAATAATAATTTCATAGTTTTCTCCAAGTAAGTAATTTAAGACGCGCTGATATTAGCATCTGGATTTAAAGTGTAAAGAATGTGATGCGTTATTTTGCTAGAAAATGCCTTAATGACTTAAGAAAGTGCTCCCACTGCTTTCCCATGGAAGCTTTATCAACAATAAGGTGATGATAGAGTTTTGAAGTGGTCACATTTTGCGGTCTGATAAGGACATACTTTATATTGTATTTCTTAGCACTCTTAACCAAGTCGTTGCTATCGAGTAACTCATCATCTGGGTTAATAAACAGAATGGATTCTTTGAGCTTATTCCATTGAAAAGAGGAGTATAAGTCAAATAGTGCACGATACATGGATAAACTCGTGGATGAATGAGCACGGTATTCCTTAACGTTTCTACTCGGTATCATTAAACTTCCATAAAGGTGACTTAGAGGAGAGAAAAAGTACAAGAAAGGCTTAATGGAAAAGGCCGGTGAAAGAAATACTGTTTTTTCAAATTTTTTATCATGCAGAACTAATAAAAGAGCTCCTAGAGAATAACCTAGTCCATAAAGAGGAAGCTTTTCTTTTTTAAGGACACAATAAAGGTTGTTTAGATCACTTGTCCAGTCTTCTTGCTTAATGGCCCCCATCTCTTCTATGTCTCCTCTATGGCCTTTTAACGCCATTGCGACAGATGAATAACCTAAGCTCGCTAACGCATTTTGAAGTGGTCTCATTGAGTCTGACGTATTATTTAGGCCATGAATAACAATGAACATACCATGAGGCGCTAAAGCATCGATGCGGTGAGGTTTATACTTACTCATTTTAAAGCTTTTTTGGTAATCGCTCCAAGTAGAGCAATTCTCTGCTGTCCAAGCATGAGTGGAAAAAAGAAAAATTAAAAGTTGTAAGATCTTCATAAATTAATTTATAGAATGCCTAAGGAGAAAGATATGATCAAGAAAATATCTATTTATGGAGGTACTCATGGAAATGAATGGACAGGAGTCTATGTAGTTAAGCATAGGAATTTCTCAGTCGAAAATGTTGAGATAATTAAGGCAGTAAGCAATCCTGATGCTTATATGGCCAACAAAAGGTATATAGACGAAGACCTTAATCGTTGTTTTTCACCTAGTTACATAAAATCTAGCAACCCGCAAAATATGGAACATATAAAGGCCATTGAATTGGCCGAACAGATTAAAGATGTTGATCTTGTGTTAGATCTTCATACAACGACCAGTGATATGGGGCCAACTCTCATTATAACTAAAGAAGATGATTTAACTCTACGAATCTGTAAGCAGGCCCAAAAATATTACCCAGAAATTAAAATTATCCTTGAGTATGGTGACCCTTATTTAGTTAGCTTATCTAAAAGGGGTATCATTATAGAGGTAGGGCCTTGCCCTCAAGGAGTCGTAAAAGGGCCTATTTATGAACAAACTATTAGTTGTATCGAAGCGATCCTAAGTTCTGTTAAAGACCTTAATGCCGGGCATAAGATAGGTCTTAATAATGCTGACCTCTATGAGGTTGTCGGTCGTGTTGATTATCCGAGAAATGAAAATAACGATATTTCGGCCTATCTTCACCACTTTGTTGAAAAAAGTTGTTTTAAATATCTGAAAAAGGGCGACCCACTTTTTAAAACATTCAGTGGTGAGGTGATTTTAAACGAAGAATATGAAGGATATCCAATATTTATAAATGAAGCGGCCTATTATGAAAAAGGAACAGCTTTTGTTTTGACTAAAAAATGCAGTCACTAATTGGGAATAATGATTATTGACGTTCAATGCCAATGAGATCATATTCAGTACCCATGAAAATGTTAATGATATTTCTTTTGTTTATTCGAGTAGCACAAAGTGCAGATACATTGGTCTTTAGTGAGAAGGTTAACAGATCTCATAAAAAGGCCATTAAAAATGATTTGAAATGGTTTAAAAGTTTAAAATTTAAAAATCAAGCTGACTCCCGTACTTTAGCTATTCTTGAATTGGAGAGCTTAAATCGTCAGACACTTGAAAAATGGTTATTTGAAAGAGTTCAATATATTTTTGATAGAAAAGAGCTTACTGAATTTGATTTGAATAGAAGATTAGAGGTTGAAAGACCTCTTTATGAGTATCCCTTTGGCGATGTTTTTCCTTCAGAAATTTTAGGTAATAACTATATTGATTCACGTTCAAACGGTACAGTAATGACAAACGTTGGAACGGGCCTATATCTATCAGGTAAAATTGAACAAACACTTTTATCTTTAAAGATGAAAGATGATCAAAAAAATGAACGAAAAATAATAATTAATACTCCTCGCCAAGGGCTTGTAAGATTAGGAAAGGCCTTTTGGTTAGGAGCATCTCACAGAGAAAGAGAAAATGTAGAATATAAGGCCCTACGAATGGCAAACCTTTTTCATGAGGCCAGACATAGTGATGGCCATGGAGAATCACTTGGCTTTCTTCACTCTATTTGTCCTGAAGGGCATGACTTTGAAGGCGAAAGGGCGTGTGATTCTTCAACCAATGGCCCTTACTCCGTAGATGCCTATCTTACTTATGAGATGGCATTTAATTGTAATGAGTGTGATGTCGAGGTTCGTGAAATTTTGAAAATAAGAGTCTTGGATTCACTTTCTCGCGTTATTTCTGATGGTGACTTTGAAGACAACTTTTGGCCGGCCGCTGCTGAGGGTAAACGACAGTGAAAAACCTAACTATCTTATTACTTTTAATCATTATGGTTTTGGTTTTTACACCAGAGAAAAATGAAAGTAATTCGACTAAAGTAACTGGCAATGTTACTGATTCTAGCACCTATGAAAAAAAGAAGATTGCTCAAATCAAAAGGCCATCTTACCCAGATAAAAACTCGATAAGACGTGATAGTCATTATCTTTCTCAAGAATATGTTGACTTTGCTAGGCAGATGGGAAGACTTAAAAAAGAAATTCTTGCCCGTCCTCAAAACTTAAATCAAGGGTTAGATTTTTTAATTGAGTGTACCCATAATAATGAGCTAACGATAGCCATTCGCTCTTTATGTTTAAGTAATATCTATTATTTTGAGAAAAAGTTTAATATCAAAGTTTCAGAAATCCCTAGCAATGAGCGGCTCACTCAACTCGCTCGTTTGGTAAGTGATCTTTAATAAATAGTAATTTCTTTCATTTTTTCCATATATTCTGTTCTACCTGTTGACTCAATTTCTAATAAGTCTTGATACTTATTATCACTTTCAATCCAGGTCCTTATAAGGTCACTACCATTAATGAGATCAATAGATAATTTTTCAAATTCATACTCATAAGGAGAATCATTCCAAAACTTATCTGTGAGTTGAGATTTATAAAGCTCTTTCATAATTAACTGGCCAACATGCCAAGGTCTAAATGTGTTAATATCTGTGGGATGAATTTGAAAACCGCCACAAATAGAACCAGAGTGTTTTTGAAAAGTAGGAAGAAACTCAATAGGTCTTAAAACTTGTGAATCTAGCCCGCAGTCATTTAAAAGCTTATTCATTTTTGAACAGAAAGAGAAGGAATCGAGTTTGGGGTGCCCAATGATTTCTAAAGGTCGAGTTGTTCCTCTGCCTTCACTTATTGTGGTTCCTTCATAGAGAACCGTTCCGGGATAGGTGAGTGCTCCAATCGATGTTGGTAAATTTGGTGATGGATTTACCCATGGCAACCCTGTCTCATCAAACATCATTTCTCTGGCCCAGTTTTTGAGTTCCACAACCTCTAGATTTGTATTTGGACAATGATATTTTTGAACAAAACGAGCAAATTCCCCAAAGCTAAGGCCATGGCGCATTGGTATTTCATATTGCCCAACAAAGCTTTTGAAATTTTTATCAAGGACATTACCCTCAATAACTTTACCCCCAATAGGGTTTGGTCGATCAAGAATAATAATATTAATATCTTTGTCTTCACACTTTTCCATTAATAGGCCAAGTGTTGATATATATGTATAGACCCGTGTACCAACATCCTGAAGATCAATAATAAGTGAGTCTATTTCACTTAGCATTTCGTCCGTGGGTATCCTTGTTTCTGAGTAGAGGCTATAGACAGGTATTTTATAATAAGGGTGTTCAAAATGATCACTTTCTATCATGTTATCTTGGACATCGCTTCTAATACCGTGTTGAGGGCCAAAAAGTTTTATAAGGCGCTTACCAAATATGTTTTGAAGAATATCAATACCAGATATAAAATTATTATCGACTGAAGCACTATGACATAAATAGGCTACATTACCTTTAATTCTTTCTTGAAGAGTTTTAGAGGACTTTAATACCTCAAGACCTGTAATGACACTTGACAAAAAAAACTCCTTTTCTCTTATGTTCTAATAAAAATTTACCTGTGGCCACAAAAAGATTGCAGCACAACATAAGTTTGATAAGTGGCATGATGGCCTTTGACCTTTTGTACGTATAGAATAGATAATTAAATTTTAAGAAGATCATGAATTAAATGGGGAATATATGGAACAATATCTAAATTTAATGAGAAAAATTAGGGATGAAGGATCAAAAAAGGAAGATCGTACAGGTACAGGGACAATATCACTTTTTGGTCATCAAATGAGGTTTGATCTCACAAAAGGTTTTCCATTAGTAACAACGAAAAAAACTCATTTAAGAAGTATTATTCATGAGCTTCTTTGGTTTCTAAAGGGTGAAACGAATATTGAATATCTCAAAGAGAATAAAGTAAGAATTTGGGATGAGTGGGCCGATGAAAATGGTGAGCTGGGGCCAGTTTACGGTGCTCAATGGAGAAGATGGATTAATAAAGATGGAAAGGAGTTTGACCAGGTTACATCACTTATTGATGGGCTTAAAAATAATCCCTATTCAAGAAGGCATATTATTAGTGCTTGGAATGTGGGTGAAATTGATAATATGGCACTTCCTCCTTGCCACTGCTTTGTTCAGTTTTACGTACACGATAACAAATTAAGCTGTCAGTTATATCAGCGTTCTGCTGATGTTTTTCTTGGTGTTCCTTTTAACATAGCTAGCTACTCTCTACTGACGATGATGGTGGCACAAGTAACAGGTCTTGAGGCATATGAGTTTGTTCATACTTTTGGAGATGCTCATCTCTATTTAAATCATCTTGAACAAGCAGAACTTCAACTTCAAAGAGAGCCACGAGCATTACCAAAAATGAGAATTAACCCAAATGTGAAGAGTATCTTTGATTTTAATATCGATGACTTTACTTTAGAAGGTTATGAACCTCACCCACATATAAAAGCGGAAGTTAGCGTTTGAGTGTATTAAATAATTTTCCTTTTGATTTTTTGGTTTTTAATAAAAAGGCCGATCTAAAATGGGTTTCAATAAAAGAAAACCCTGAGCTTTTACAAATTTTTAAGGTTCAAGCGAATTATAGTGATATTGTTGGGCCACAAAAGGATAGTTTCGATCTTTTAATAGAGCAAGGTCTGAAGTTTTCTTGTGTTCAAAATGTCGAAAACAAGAACTATAGGTTTACTCATTTTTGTCTTTCTGGCAGTGATAGTGAGGAAAAACTATTCGGGGTTTTTGTCAATGCTACCGATTCCACTAACACCATTGATGATTTAAATGAGCTTTGCTTTTCACTCTTTAGGTTTTTTAGTGAGGGAGAGAAGGGTGAAGAATTAGAGATCAAACGAAGTACTACGAATTTAAATGATTCACTCGTTAGTCTTTTAAGCGATGAAATTAAGAGTTTAGGGCCAGAAATCACTTATAAGCTAATCCTAGATTACGTTTCACTACATTATTACTTTGATTCACTCAAATATGACATTCAAGAGCGAAAAAATATTTATCGTTATATCAATACAGCTAATGGAAACTTATCAAGTTCATCGTACTTTTCTAATTTATTGGTCTCTTTAGAAGAAAATGGAGTCAAATTAAAAGACTTTTTTAAGGTTATTGGCCCTATCCTAGGACATAAAGATTTTGATGAAATAATTCATTATTTTTGTGAGATTAATGAGCATACTTTAATAGACTTAAAAATAGATCCAATGGATGAGTTATTTCAGTTTATCAATAATGCTGAAAATAATGTTTCCCAAGATTACCCATTTTTCTATCAGAGATTAGAGTCATTTGAGCATGCTGCTTATAAAAGTGGTGTTATTCCTAAGTTGCTACTATGGGAGAAGGTGAATAGCCTGTTTTGGCGCTGCGTTAAGTAGGTCACTTTTTCATCCCCACTATGCTTAATCTCGTCATTTAGATGTTAGAGTGCTATATTGCTTTGATTTTAAAAAGAGGATGGATTGTGAAAGTTTCAATCGTTGTCGGAATCGGTAATAATCGTGAAATTGGGCTTGGCAACAAGCTGCTTTGGCATTTGAGTGAAGATCTGAAAAGGTTTAAGAAAATCACAATGGGCCATCATATGATTATGGGTAGAAAAACTTTTGAGTCCATTGGAAAAGCACTACCAGGCCGAACTACAATCGTTATTAGTAGAAACAATATAGAGCTGCCTGAAGGTGTTCTTCTGGCCAATAGTCTTGATAACGCCATTAATATGGCGAAAGATAGAGATGAAACAGAAGTAATGATTGTTGGTGGGGCCCAGATTTACTCTCAGGCAGTAGATAGGGCCGACAAAATTTACTTATCACGAGTTGATTTCTCTGGAGAAGCAGATACCTACTTTCCTCCATTTGAACACCTTCAATGGGATGTAGAAAACAGTGAAGAGCACCCTGCATACAACGGACAACATGCTTGGAAATTTGAAGAGCTTAAAAGAAACAAATGAAACTAATCGATCAACATTATAAAAATTTAAATCCGCTATTTGATAAAATTTTCAATTTATATGACACTGTCATTATTTCTTCCGGTACTGAAAAGCTTTATGCTTTTGATGATCAAAATATACCATTTCGATGTAATCCTTATTTTAGTTACTTTTTCCCATTTATAAGTGATTCAGGTCATTTTTTGCTATTGGATAAAAGTGGAAATAAAAGTCTATTTATAAATAAAGTAGATGACTTTTGGCATAAGCATGATGATTATCAACCTAGCGCCGAGGTTTCTAATTATTGGAGTGTTGATTTTTTTAAAGATACTGAAAACCTATATAAGCATTTTAAATCAAACTTTAAAGGTAAAGTGGCCCTCATTTCTAATCAGGGTATTGATGGATTTGATTATAATCCCCAAGCGTTACTAGATATTATTAATGAATCTCGATTCGTTAAAACAGAGTTTGAAATAGATTGTATTAAGCGTGCTAATAAAAAAGCAGTTAAAGGACATATTGCTGCTAAGAAGGCCTGGAAAGAGGGATGTTCTGAGTTTGAGATTAATCTACGCTATTGTGAAGCCGCTAATTTATCAGGTCCCGAGCTACCCTATGAAAATATAATTGGTTTAAATGAGAATGCCTCTTTTTTGCATTATCATGGTAAAAATCATGAGCGTCCAAAACAAAGATTGAGTTTTTTGATAGATGCAGGTGCTACACATTTAAATTACCATTCTGATATTTCTAGAACTTACGGAAATGATGATATGGACTTTAAAAATATTCTCTTTCAGTTAGAGAGAGTTCAATTATCAATATGTGAAAGTGTTAAAGCGGGTGTTGATTTTGTTGAACTCCATAAATTGGCCCATCAAAAAATTGCTGAATTATTAAATTATACAAAAGTTATCGACCTTAATTCATCTGAAATATTTAAACAAAAGCTAACAAATTACTTTTTCCCGCATGGGCTAGGACATAGTATAGGACTTAATGTTCACGACGTATGGGGGAATGACCCAGAAAAAGATTCCCGTAAAGAATTTCCCTTTTTAAGAATGAATAGAGTTCTTAAATCAGGTTGTGTTATTACCATTGAGCCAGGTGTCTATTTTATAAAATCTCTTTTAGATGATCTGAAAAAAGGGCCTTACAGAAATAATGTGAACTGGAAATTGGTTGATAAACTTAAAAAATGTGGTGGTGTAAGAGTCGAGGATGATATTTTAGTCACAGAAAAGGGACACAATAATTTAACAAGAGAGGCATTTGAAAATGGGGAATAAAAAAACAATAAATACTTTGTTTTATTCATTTCTATTCATTCAGATATTAGCTGCGTTATTTAATATTTTTCAATATGGGACTAATATCGGCTCATACTTTTTTCTCACGCGTGATTGGTCAGAGAACTCGAGTTTATTACTTGAACGAATTTGGGGCCTAAGTTCACTCGTATTTTTGGCCCTCTCCTTTTGGAAACGCTTCTTTTTAATACCTATTTCACTTTTCTTCTTCTCTTTAAGCTTTTCTAGCTATTTGCAGGGAGGTTTTTTTGGCTCAGAGTTTGTCGTTTGGGCCCACTTAGCAAGAATAGTATTTCCGTTATTTGGTGTTTCTGAAAACTTAAAAGTAAAAAAAGGAATTCTTTTAATTGGAGTAGCGTCAACATTTATTTTTCATGGTATTGAGGCGATGAAGGGAAACCCAGAGTTTTTAGATCTTTTTATTTATTTTTATTCTTTTATCTTTAATTCATTTCCAGAAGAAGACATATCGACCCAAATTATATACTGGGTGGGTGTATCAGATATAGCGGTTGGGGTGTTGGCCTTATTCCTACGCAAAAATATTGTTTTAATGGCGTACCTTGCGTTTTGGGGGTTTTTTACGGCCTTATTACGACCATTATTTTATGGAGTAGATGGAATTGCACCTTTTTTTGAAAGAGTTCCTCATTTTCTTGTCCCTATTTTAATCATTTGTTTAATTAAATATTGTAATATTAAGAGCAACAGGAGTTTCTTATGAAGTTTATTTTAGTTTTATCGCTTCTTCTCGCTTCAGTTTCGGCACTGGCAGAATTTAAGCATCTTAGAGTATTAATGCACTCAGACCCATCTCATAAAGCGATGGTTGTTTATACTTTAGATAATAAGCAAGATGCTAAAGGCAGTGAGCTTATCTATTCAATTAACCAAAAAATTGATGATAAGGGAGTTAAGAATAGAGTTAGTAAATATAGTATTAAGTCTTTAAAAAGAGGTGGAAAACATCTTTTAAAATTCGCCCTTAATGACCTTGAGGCAGGAAGTAAAGTGTACTTTAAAGTTGTTACTCCTCAAAAAGAGTCTAAGGAGTTTTATTTTAAAACTGCTCCAAAACAAAAAGATGCTCCATTAGCACTTCTATTCGGTGGTGATTCACGTTCTGATTCCAAGCAAAGAAGAATCATGAATAAAAAAATGAAAGAACTTGTTGAGAATAACCCAGAAATCGTTGCTCTCGTTTTCGGTGGAGATATGATTGAAAACGGAATGAGCTGGTCTCAGTGGAATCAATGGTTAGAGGATTATCAAGTGTCTATTACAGATGATAATAGGGTTCTTCCTTTTGTCCCTGTAAGAGGAAATCATGAAACTGATAAAAAGCTATTTAATCAACTCTTTTTTATGGAAGAGGCAGGTTATAAGGATGTTTATTATGTTTCTTATTTTTCTGACTTGGCCATCATTAACCTCAACACTAATATCTCTCATTTAGGAAAACAGAGAAAATGGCTTAAGAAAACATTGAAAGAGTTATCGGCCAAAGATTACTGGATGGTACCTAACTATCATAGACCTGCATTCCCAGCGGTTAAAAAGTCTGGAAAGGCAAAAAAACATTGGGTACCTTTGTTTGAAGAGTATGGTGTTAAATTTGCTTTTGAGTCTGATGGTCATGCATTAAAAAGAACGGCCCCAATTTATAAGGGTAAAATTAATCATGATAAAGGTGTGGTTTATCTTGGCGAAGGTGGTCTAGGGGTTAAGCAAAGAGATCCTAAAAGAAGTAATAAATGGTATTTTCAAAGTCCTGGTTATGCCTATTCTATGCATCATATTTTCCTTTTAAAGAAAGAAAATAATACAATCAATGTAAGTGTTGAGGTACCCAATAGTGCTAAGGCCTTTGATCAGATCATTTTTGAAAAGACAGTAAATTAATTTTTATTGTTCTTTAATAGTTTCAGTAAAGGAGATCTTTCTATGGTCTCCTTTTTTATTTCATCCACTAATGTCTTTAATGCTTCAAGGGCCGGCAATAAAGATAGGTTAATATGATTGACCATTATTGCTTGAGTGAGATGAAGTCTTAGAGCTGGGTTAGGGCCTATAGAGTCGAGCTTTTGTTCAATTTGCTGTTGAAGACGATTTAACTCGGGGTGGTCTTGAAGTAACTTTGCTCTTTCTTGTTCTAGTCGTTTTATTTCTTTTTGATGAATATATCGTATGCTCATTGGAAACCTCTACCTCATTTTATCACCCAATAGATAGAGGGGTTAAATGCCTAATGTAATAATTATAATATTAAATAGTTAGTTAAATATGCGCGATAATCTACTCTTGAAATGAGGCAATTATCGGTGTCAGTACATTTTCGAGCCCTATCGGGGCCTTAGATAGTTTTTTCTTTTCATAATCATAAAAGACCAGACCTGTTTTTATTCTGGCAACTTCTGCGCCCTGATCATTTTGAACAGAGTAGAATAAATCAAAACCATAACTGTGAGTTGGTGGCAGATAGATTGATATATTAAGCTCTTGGGCCCATAAACCCTCATTTCGATACATTATGGCACTATCACTCATAATAATGCTTGAGCCACCTACAGATTTTTCGTCCTCTATCCCTAGGGCCCTAAAGTAGCGCATTCTCGCCTCATGAGCATAGACCAGCAGACGGTCATTAGAAAGATGCTGCCCATAGTTAATATCGTCGATTCTAACTTGTACTTTTGTCTCAAAAACTTGGAACTCTACAGGTATTTCGAATTTTATTCTCATAGTCATTCTTTTAATATATAAATAGCTTTATGGCCAAAATAGGTGTTTTTGACAGTGGAGTTGGAGGATTTAGTATCCTGAGTGAAGTTAAGAAAAAACTTCCTGATCATGAATATTACTACTTCTCTGATGATGCTTTTGGCCCCTACGGATCCAAAAATGAAGAGCAAATTATCCAAAGAATGGAGACTATTGTATCCGAATTTTGTGATCACTCTATTGATTTGGTTATTGTTGCATGCAATACGGCGACATTGGCGGGGATTGATTCTTTAAGAAGCTCATTTCCTAAGACGGCCTTTGTCGGGGTAGAGCCTTACGTTAACGCTATCCATAAAGAGTCTAAGAGAAGACCTTTGACCAAACCTGCTCTTTTACTAACACAGGCCAGTTTTAAGTCGGCCCGTTACTCTGCCTTGAATCGTAAAATCAAAGACAGTGATCGAATCAAAACGATAGTGCTTCCTCGACTAGCGACTTTGATTGAAAGTGCTTATTGGAATGGCCTAGATTCATCAATGGTAAGTGAGATTACTAAAGAGCTAGCACCATTGATGAGCTATAACCCCAGTCACGTAATTTTGGCCTGTACCCATTACTCTCTGATTAAGCCGATCATTCAAAAGTTAACAAAGGCCAAGTGTATTACTCCTTGTCAAGCTGTGGCAAAACGGGTGGAGAGTTTAATTGCCACCCTCCCCAAAAGAGTAATTCCAATCACTTCAAGTGATGATTTTCTTTTCAAAAGAAGTTCATTAAATAGTTGGGAACTTAAAGCTTTAGATTCTCTCAAAATCCAATAAGAAATTGCCACCCCGATACTAAAATGTTTTAATCCTTTTTAATTTTTTCTGGGAGAAATTATATGTCTAAAATAAAAATGGTCATGGCCAGACAGGTCCTTGATTCAAGAGGAAACCCCACTGTTGAAGCAGATATTGTTACTGAAAAAGGCAACTTAGGTCGTGCATCGGTACCAAGTGGTGCCTCAACAGGCTCTAGAGAGGCCCTTGAGCTAAGAGATGGTGATAAAAATATCTATCTCGGGAAGTCTGTACATAAGGCCGTAGGAAATATTAATACATCAATAAGAGAACTTATTACCAATAAAGAAGTTACAGATCTAAGGTCCCTAGACTTGGCCATGATCGAAGCAGATGGTACGGAGAATAAGGCCAATTTTGGTGCAAATGCTATTTTAGCAGTATCAATGGCAACAGCAAGAGCAGGTGCCCTGGATGAGGGATTGAATTTATATCAATACCTTAATCAAGTTTGCAAAGTACCTATGGCCACGGGAAAATTAAGATTTCCTAATCCACTTATGAATATTATTAATGGTGGTGCTCACGCATCTAATAATTTAGATATTCAAGAGTTTATGATTGTTCCACACATGAATAAATCCTTTTCGGAAAATCTTAGAGCAGGAGTTGAAGTTTTTCATTCTCTTAAGTCAGTCCTAAATTCTAAAAACTTTTCAACCAATGTTGGTGATGAAGGTGGATTTGCACCAAACCTTGAATCTCATGAACAGGCAATTGAGCTGATCTTAGAATCTATTGAAAAAGCAGGTTATAAACCAAATGAAGAAATTTCTTTGTCATTAGATGCGGCGGCCAGTGAATTTTATGCAAATGGTCAATATAAAATGCAAGGTAAAGACCTTTCAAGCACTGATATGGTTAGTTATTACCAAGAGCTAGTTAAAAAATATCCTATCTATAGTATTGAAGATGGATTACATGAGTCTGATTATGAGGGATGGGCCAAGTTAAATGCAGAGCTTGGTAATGATGTTGTTCTTGTTGGTGACGATCTATTTGTGACAAATAAAAAGATACTTCAAGAAGGTATTGAAAAGAAATGGGCCAATTCAATTCTTATTAAAGTTAACCAAATTGGCTCTCTTACTGAAACTTTTGAAACTTTGGACCTTGCTTTTAAAAATAACTACTCGGCCATTATCAGTCATCGCTCAGGGGAAACCGGGGATAGCTTTATCGCAGACCTTGCAGTTGCCTCAGGTGCTGGTCATATTAAAACTGGATCAGCTTCTCGAAGTGATAGATTAGAAAAATATAATCAACTTCTACGTATAGAAGAGCATTTGGGTGATAAGGCCATCTACGAGCCGGTCAAATAGATAATATCTGTCCTTTAAAAAATTTATGGTTTGAGGCCTCTTAAAGAGGCCTTTTCCCTCTTTTCGTTTTTTATTCTTCTAGTATAATTTTAATTAAATGATCACATTAATATTATTAATACTAGTTTACTCACCACTAACCTTTGCAGAAAGTGAAGTTCTATACCGTTCTCCGACAAAAAACGTAAACATACGGGCACTAGAACTTGATTTAAATTATTCAGTATTTACCTCTTCAGGTACTTTTGATGAAAATGGTAACAGCACAACTTTTGAAGCAGATGATTCATACTCGATAAAAGAGTTTAATTTTCTTAGTCGTTATGGCTTTTCTCGTACTGTAGAGTTTAGGGCCGGTATAAGACACCGCTCTATAAATTCAACTTCTAATGCAGAGGAGCTATCGAACGCTGGATTGGAATCTTATCTTGTGGGAATGAGATATTCCAAGAATCCTTATTCTAAATTTAGTTATGCTCTTGATGCCTCTTTTAGATCAAGCTTTTATAGCAACCCAGAAGAGTCTTCTACGGGTGAATTAATTCTAGGGGATGCGGGAAATGAGATTATTTTTGGTGCGCATGGATCTTTAAGATTTGCCTCTCAAAACCATTTAACTGGATTTTTAGGGTACGCCATAGAACCTGAAGATCAGTCTAATGAGATTATTTATAATTTAGAATATGCTGTACCTTATAAAAAATGGGCCTACGCCTTTGGATTTGAAGGTATTAAGTCGATGAACGGTGATACTTACTCAGAGGCACCAGAAAATAAACCAAACTTAAATACTGGTTCAAGTCAGTATTTTAACTCTATTAATAGAGAGAAGTTTGAGCCTTACTTTAGTCTTTCACACGCTTTTAAAGGATGGCGATTTGGTGCCAAAGTTTCGCGTGTTACCGCAGGAGTTTCAACAGATGAAGGTACTCGATTTGTAATAAGTGCTGTTCGCGTAGGAACAGGAAAAAGTCTAGATGATTATAAAATAGAGAGATTTAAAACTTATGATATTGAAGCGACGGTCACAAAAGTATCCCCAAGAGGAAAATTTGTGAAAATAGATATAGGCCTTGCGGGTGGAGTTGAAAAAGGAATGAGGTTTGATATTTATGTTAAGGATATTGAAGGGGAGCAAATTTTAGTGGCAACGGGAACAGCCTACGAAACTGGAAGAGATTGGTCTATTATTAAAGTAGTGAAAACATTTAGAAACTTACGTTTAAAGAAAGGCTTTTTGGCAAGAGGGACCCTCAATTAAAGTTATTTTTATATTTGAACAGATATATATGCTTAGTGTAAAATTAAAAAAAAGCTTAAGGATTTGAAATGAAAAAGTTTGGTAATTATGGATGTTTGGCCTTATTGATTTTTTTCTTTGTATTTGATGGAGAGGCCAAAAAGTTTGCTTCTCAGTATTGTGAATTTGAGTTACCTCCAAATTGGGAGTGTGGCCTTGAAGGAACAGAGTGGGTATGTCAAAGTCTTAATAAAGACAGACAAAAAGAGGCCATAATTATTTTGGCCGCCAAGATTAGAGGTGAGGAAGATTCACTTGATAGCTACTTAACTTACTTAAAAAGAACAAAAACATTTAAGTTACCAGGTGGAAAAACACAAGTCTCTGAACCTAAATACTCTGAGACAAAAACTATTAATGCTCACCAGTGGGTTGATTCGCTTCATCTAGCATCAGAAGTACCAGGCTTTTATACTCGTTATCTAGCTACGGTTAAAGAAGATCTTGGTGTGGCCGTTACATTGTCTGTAAGTAAAGATCATTATTCTTCTTATCAGTCGATGTTTGATAATATTGTAGGAACACTACGTGTCTTTAGAAAGAAAGACTTTTCTACAGATAAGTTTGCTCTTAAGAAAAAAGATGAAAACCTTCTTGATGACACTACCTTTATTCCAGATACAGATCAAAAATTTGGTATTGATGCCCAAAAGAAGAAAAATTCAGGTGGTGCTGGTGGTGAAAACACCATGCTTTATATCATTCTAGGTGCTGTCGCGGCCGGCTTTGTAGGGATGAAGGCAATGGGTGGTAAAAAGAAAAAGAAAAAGAAATCTGGTCTTAAAAAGAAGAAAAAGAAAACAGAAGAATAAATAAATAGGCCCCAATTTGGGGCCTTTTTTTTATCTCTTTTTCAGAAGTATAGGGTAAGCAGTTTTAAAGTAACGATATCTAATAATTTTAAAGATACTTTTTGATGCCGATTTATTTATATCCTGATTATCAATCTTATAGTTTTTAAAGTCTTTAGCACTGGCCTTTTTATTATTTTTTGACTTGTCCTTAGAGTCTTTTTTATCCTCATTAAGAAAATCAAAGAAGGTTATGCCTTTTTTCTTTTCGTCTGGCTTGATATTTGCTGCCTTTAACTCTTTTTTTACTTCGGCCAATGCATTATTTTTATTAATGTCTTGTGTGGCCTCTTCGATGTCTTCTTGAGTGCCTTTGGGGGCGGATGTGGCCGCATAATTTAAAAGCGCAACCCTTTGATCTTTTGGAAGAGAATTGATGGCATTTCGACCTGCTTGATCTATGGCGCCAGTTGTGGCCGCTTCCATTTTATCATGTTCCATGCCTTTAAGGCCCTGTTTTAAAAGTTGTTTATTTGATAGCTCCTTCATGCGCTTATAAGAATCCTTTACTTTGGTGGCATAACTTCCCATTTCATTAAATCCAAAACTTGCCGATTCCATATCACCATTAATTGCTGAGGAGAAACTATTTGTAGATGCTCCGGCTACTCCGCTAATCGCTGGTGGTACGAAACCACCTGAATAGTCTATCTCTAATTGCTTAACACCACATTTACTACCTTCACATTTACATGCTCCCGATTGAGCAAAATAGCTCTTTGAGCTTTTACCTTGTTGACCACATAGCTGTTTTCTTATGACATCTAACTTATCGTCCCCTTTTTTGAAATTCAGATTAAGAGGTTGGTTTATGGCCTGATAAGAGTCTGCACTTGAGTAGTTGCCCTCATTTTTATCAAGTTCATCTAGCTTAGCTATAAGATCATCATATTTTTCTTTATCCTTTTTGAGGTTAACAGCAGTAACAGCGCTAAGACTTCCAGAGATGTATCCAAAGGAGGCGAGAGAGTTCCAAAGTACTCCTCTTGCTATTCCGTTCAAAGAGGCCAAAGGAACGGCCTTTTTGGCCACTGCAACCGATAATGATATCATTGCTATTATAGCTGCACCTGTAAGCCCAATCATAGGCCCTATTTCTTTCCACATATCATCAGATTTAAAATCGGCCATATCGAGGGCCATAGCACTTGGTAGAATAAATTCCTTTACTCCATCGAGTGACTTGTTCAACTGGGCCATGAGTTCTTTTATTTTATTTTCTGGTGCCGGATTATTATGAATAAGGTCTTTAGCGATATCATATTTTTCTGAGCGAATAGCACCCTCTTGAAGTCGATTTTGTTCATCAATTAATAAATAACTATGAACATCAGTGGGTGAATGCTCTGTCGCTTTGGAATATAGTTGAAAATTTGAAAAGGGGTTTTGCTTTATCGGTAGCGGATTTTGAAAACCTGTATCACCGGATGTACAGGTTGTTGAGCGTGGACAGGCCCCGGCCGTAGGAGCACAAGAAGCTGCACAGGCAGCAGCAGCTGCAACACATGAAGCTGCTGAAAGGGCCATATCCTTGGCGTGAGAGACAATGGCCAAAATACCGGCCGCGGTCATGGCAACACCCCAAGCAAAGTGAACGGCCATTCGAGCATAGGCCGCTTTTATATTATGTCCTGTTATATCAGATGCCGTTTTGAGAGCTTCTTTTTGTGTATCTGAATCCTTACTTTCATAGATTTTAAATTCCTGCTCAGAACTAGTCTTATAAACCGCGTGCAGTGCCACCTCAGCTATAATGAGAGCTAGAGAGGCCGCAATAATAAGTCCCATTTCAACCTTTTGTGAACAAAGAACGATCATTGTTGGTAAAAGAGCAACGGAGGCCAGAATCATAAGCCATGAAAATCCTTGTTGAGTTTTACCGATTTGTTCTTTGTCTCCCTGATAATCCTCAACAGGAGAGTCAATGACTGTGTCATTAACGGTATTCTCTGCTGATGCACTTGCAATTGGAAGAAAGTTACTAAGGCCATAGGTGTTGGCCAAAACACCTGGTACAACTAAGGAATATATACATAATATTGAAACGAGCTGCCTGAAATAAAACTTTAACACTTTATTTTTCCTCTTTAAAAAATACTGGAAAAGCTGATTTAAAATATCTAATTTCTATTATTTTAAAGATACTTGTACGAGTTCTTTCAGAGATATCAGGTTTAGAGGTCTTTCCATTCTTTTCATCAGGACGTTTGTCTTGTCGAGATAACTCTTCTTCTGCATCGATAGATTCATCTTCTTCTTCACCAAAAATACCATCAAGGTCAAAGTCTTTTGGTTTAAGTCCTTTTTTTACTTTTTTGGCGGCCACTTTTTTTCCACCAGTATTAGTAATGGCCTTATCTCTATCTGTGACTACAGTCACTCCCTTTTTGTCTTCTTTCATTGATTCAGGAACCTTGACTCCAGCATATTCCAAGAGTCCAACTTTTTGATTATTATTCATCGAGTTCCAGGCATTTTTGGAAAGGTCTTTCATTTCACCTAGAATGTCTTTTTCCATTCCATCAAAGTCTTGAGGTGAAACTTTATATTTATTTAATTGTTTGTTGGCCAGAAGCTTAACTTTCTTGGCCACCTTTTTATAGTTACTGGCATTTCTTCCTATTTCAGAGCTTGTTGTGACTGCCCCTTGGACATCACCATTGACGACAGAAGTTATTCCTTTACTGGCCAAGTTGATACCACTGGTTAAGGCCGGAGCATTGAACCCTTTTCCAAAATCAATTTTTGGCGCTTTCGATGTACATTTACCATCCTTACACTCGCAAGCAGACGCTTGGGAAAAAAAACTGGGCTTTTTATTCGTTTGAGATGTGCATGTACCTTCTTTGAGTTGAACTATACTCGGATTATCGGAACCTAAATTTGGAATACTTGGCATAACAACAATATTTTGTTGAACATCTAAGCCATAACTATTTTGGGATTTCATAAGTTGGACTATTTTTTCTTTTAAATTTTCATAGGCTTCTTTTTGATCTTCTAATTTGTCATAAACATCTTGTCCAACTTTACCTGCCGCTATCCCAAATGAACCAAATACAAAATAGAGGGCCGCTCTTACCCATCCGTTAATCTTAACTTTGCTTAAGACCTTTTTTTTCATAAGAGCTGCTAGAGTGATGAAGGCCGAGAGACTAGCTCCGGCCAACCCAATCATAGGGCCAATTGTTTTCCATTTATCCTCTGAATCAGAGTCCATAATATTGGTTGCTAATGCCTTGGGAACAATAAGACTTGATAAATCGTCCCCAATTACATTGAGTATCTCAGAGAGTTTTGTGGAAATTTTATTATCATTTAAGACGCTATTATTATGTGCCATTTCCATAATCGGCTCTACTTCGTCAATGCTAATAGATCTAATGGCCTGATTTTTATAATCCATCATTTCTTTGAATAAAAAATAACTGGCCGAATCGTTGGGAGAGTGAGTTAGTCTTGTATCAATCATTTTTAAATCAAAAAATTGGTTTTGAAGCCTTGAGGGATCTTCAACGGTTTGGGCGAATTGGTTGGGAAATACTTTTTGTAAAGGGTTATACCGATATGTTGTATTAGCGCATGAGCTGGATCTTGGACAGGCATTGGCCGTAGGAGCACAAGCGGCCGCACAAGCAGCTGCAGCGACGTTACACTTTGCGGCCGCTCTTATAATATCGATTACACTCATAATGATTGAAAGGGCCCCAGCAATATAGTACATAGCGCCATAAGCATAGGCTGCACCATACCTCATTTTGGTAACCTGAAGGTTAGTTTCCGTTGTTGTGATCGCATTAGTCACATACTCTAATTGCTTATCTAATTCTTGATTTTCATAAACAGTTAACTTATGGTCAGCAATACCTTTGAACATTGACAGGGCCACTATTTCCATTATGAATACTAGTAGTGTTGCACCAATAACTAGAAAAGTATCAACTTTAATAGCACAAATACTGGCTATGACAGGTGCCATGATGGCCGAGGCTATCATCATAATCCAAGTCAGGGCCTGTTGAGCAACTCCAAGTTCCTCTGCTTCTCCTTTTGAATCCCAAGAAAATTCATATTTGGTTCCTGTGTTACTATCGCTGTTTTCATCAGCGCCATCTACTGCATCATCGATTTTATCGCCAACCGATGAAGCATGGGCAACACCAAGGTAAGGAGTTAACACTTGAGTAAATAATAGTGCCCAGGATGTAAATAGTACGGTTAAAAAGCTTTTTAACATAATTGGAGATTCCTATTTTAATAACCACGATCAAAACAATATTATCTTAATTATAAAGAGTAGTTAGGGATGATGTATAGTTTTAGATAGGTAAAAAATTAACTACCTGATTTCATAAAGATTCAATAAATTTTATTGGCAAAGTAAAAAGCCAATCTTTTTAATCAAGAAATCTTTTAAGTACTTGTGAATACTCTTTTGGAAAGTCATTATGGATATTATGGGAGGCATCTAAAAAGTGTAGGACCTCTCCTTCTTTGTTTGACCATTTTTGGGAAATATTCATATATTTTAGATCTTTAGTACCTGCCAAATAAATAATTTTATCTTTGAATTTTAGAAGCTTCTCAAATAGGTAGGGCTGTTTTCCAACGCTTAGTAGTGAAAGAATATGGGAATATTGTTTAAAATCACCTTGAGACTTTTTGTTTATGACAGCGTCTTTATTTTTCATTGCCTCAAATAATGGCATCTCATACCACTGATAAAGAAAGCCTATAAAATCTTCTCTAGTCTTAATATCTTGAAATAGCTTTTTATCATGAAGCCATCTTTGGTCTCTTTGCTCTTTTTTTTCAATACCAAAAGAAGCCGATTCACAAATTACTGATTTAAATGTCTCAGGAGAGTTGGCAAGTAATTGAAGGGCGATTCTACCCCCGAGACTATATCCTACAAGGACTTTTTCACCTTCAAAGCTTTCAATAAAGTTTAGAAGATCTCGAGAGCATTTTTCCCATGAGCTGTTTTGAGCTAATTCCGATTTACCATGACCAGGAATGTCAATATAGAGAGCATGAGGGAGGGTGATATAAGGGTCTAATATAGACCAATCCTCATGACTTCCCATAAGGCCATGGAGAAATATAAACAAAACCGAGTTTGGGTCTTTGTTTATGTATTTATAAAATATTTTATTCTTTATAGTTTTGGGCATAGTTTTGAAGAGATTGATAGGTGTGTTTGATTTTATTTCCCAATTGAGGAAAAGGAATAATTTTTTTTGGCATTTTATAGGGACTAAAATAGCGAGATAGATAGTTTCTTAAATCCTCCTTAACGATAGATGCGCTAGATTGATAGAAGAGATGACCAATTTGGCCCATTCTATCATCATTACAAATAATAGACTTGGCCTCCATAATATCATTGTGTAATAAAAGTTTTTCTTCCCATAAGGAAGTAGGAATATTTTCACCACCACTAATCATCATAGCGTCTTTTCTACCAAAACTTAGAAAACCATTGTCGGTAACTAAATCATTGGTTTTATAAAACCCATGGTCATCAAAAGGGTATACTTTTTGAGAATTTAAATAATAGTAATTCATCAAGGTATTACCCTTAATATACAGATATCCATTTTTTATTATTGCCTCTCTATAAGGCAGAAGATCAGTAGGCCCTTTGGCCTTGTCATGAGGTTTTGAAGCATAGACTTGGGAGCAGGACTCACTACATCCGTAAGTAAGGGAGATGGGGTAATCTAATAAATAGGCCCTTTTTAAAAGCTTATCAGGACATTTCGCGCCACCAAGCAAGACCGATCTTAACGGAGAAACGGAGTCATTATTTTTGATTTTGTCATATAGCTGGGCCGGTACGAGAGAAAGTATCGATGCTGTTTTTGAGTGAATTGCTGAAGATCTTTTTTCATGGATCTCAAACTTGGCACCTGAGAGAAGACACCTAAAAGGTATCATAAGCCCACCTATATGATGTAAAGGAAGGGTTAGTGGGTAGTGATCAGTTGAAGAGAACTTATAAAAGCTATTTGTACCCGTTGCACTCCAATAAAGTTGGGCCAGACCGTGAGCAATCCCCTTACTTTGTCCGCTTGAGCCACTTGAGAGGATAATAAGTTTTGTCTTTTTATCTAATAGATCAATATCAATATCGTTAAAGGTGCCTTTTTGTAACGTGGGTGTTAAGATGGTTTTAAAAGGTATCTGTTGTTGATACTCCTGAATTTCTTCTTCAGTCGCTTCGGAAGGGATAAGGCAGACTGTATTATTGTTTGCCCAAAGGGCAAATAGAGTTGTCAGGGTTTCATAATCTGGTGAACACTTTAAAGCGACAAAGTCATTATTATGGGCAAGCTCTAGAGTTGCTATATCGTAATAAAAATCATTAAAACTAATAGCTCTATCTTTGTTAATAACAAAAACTTCATTTTCTCTTTTTTTAATAATATCTTTGAGAGTAAGCTTCATAATAGTTTTAATTGACTTGGCCCATGTTCAAAATAGACTCCTAAGCCTAAGAGTCTGATTGGTCGTTTCCCTCTTTCATAGGCCATGCGTAATAACTTTTCAAGTTGCTCCCTAAGGTCTTGATATCTAAGGGCAGAGAGGTTTGGATTCCAGCTCATAGACATCTGTGTGGTGACGGTTTTAAAGTCATTGAACCTTAATTTGAGAAAGATTCCTTTTGGGTGATTTTTAAAACCTTTTTTTTCAATATGCCCCATCAGTCTTTTATGAAAGATGGGAAAAAGGGTCTCAGTCATATCTTTCATTTCTTCCATGGTTATAAGGTCAGTTTCAAAAGTACGTTCAACACTAAGAGACTTTCTTTCAGTTTTATTTTGAATTTCAGATTGATCAATCCCACAAGAAAGATCGTAGAGGCGTTTACCAAACTTACCAAAGTACTTGATAAGATCTTGCTCACCAAGACTTCTTACATCTTGGCATTTGTATAGACCTAGTTTTTTAAGTTTTTGTGCTGTTACTTTACCAACACCATTGATCTTCTCAACTGGTAGTTCTTTGATAAAGCTCTCTACATCCTCAGGACGTATGACAAAAAGACCATCAGGCTTTTTCCAGTCACTGGCCACTTTGGCCAGAAATTTATTGGGGGCCACTCCGGCCGATGAGGTGAGTTTGGTTTGGGCATATATTTGTTTTTTAATCTCTTTGGCCAGAAGTGTGGCACTACCATTAAATTTTTTTGAGTCACTGACATCCAGATAGGCCTCATCCAAACCAAGGGTTTGAACTTTAGATGTAAATGTGTGAAAAATACTTTGAATAACCTGAGATTCGCGAAGATATTTTTCCATGTTACCTGGAATTATAGTTAGGCCAGGACATAATCTAAGGGCGTAAACAGAACTCATTGCACTTCTAATACCAAACTTACGAGCGAGATAATTACATGTTGATAAAACACTTCGTGGCCCTTTCCCACCAATGGCCAAGGGGATATTTTTAAGTTCAGGTTGATCTCTCATTTCTACGGCAGCAAAAAAACAATCCATATCAATATGAATGATTTTTTTAGGCATAGGATCTGAAAAGGGAGTGGAGTACACCAGCAATAACAAAATTTTCTTCTGGGTATACAATAATAGGATCGTAGTTGGTGTTTGCAGCTCTTAATTCTATTTTATCCATTTCTGGATAATAGTACTTTAATGTTGCTTCGTTATTTACAATAGCAACAATGATATCACCTCTATTGGCAACATTTTGCACCTTGGCCACGATAAGATCATGACTTTTGATACCCTCTTCAATCATGGAGTCCCCATTTACTTTTAATGCAAAAAACTTTCCGGTTTTTGGAATCATAAATTGAGGGACATCTATGCTTTCAGTTGGGTTTTCAATGGCAGCGAGTGGATTCCCAGCTGCTATATGTCCTAATAACGGAACTTCAACTATAGAAAAATTCTTAGGGTTACTGATTTCTAAATCTACTTGAGGAAAAATTCCTCTTCTTTGATTCCATTCTGTAACGATATATCCACTTTCTTTTAGATATTTTAAATATTGTTGAACAGATCCTAATGAGCGTAAACCAAAGTGCTCTTTTATTTCTGTTTGAGTTGGGGGGACGCCCTTAGCGTAGTAGTACTGATATATGTACTTGTATACTTGGTTTTGTTTTTTGGTTAAGCTCATAGAAATAGCTTATACGTAGGTTTTGCGTAGGTCAAGTAGGCGCTGCGCTAATGATTTTCTAGGTAGGAGAGTGTTCCAAGACCATGGGCCGTATTTGTCTTAATGCCTTTATATTGAGTTATTTTCTTTAAGGTATTAATCCCTATTTTAGATTCAAATGTTGAGCTAATAATGACGGGTATTTCTGAGTCATCAATGATCTTTAAAGTGCTATGTATACCTTCAAATAGGTTAGGCTTGATAATGATATTCTTAAGAAATGATAGATCTTCATTTAAATATTTTGCTAGATCCTCATCTAAGGCAAGAGGTATGCCTTCTAAGGCCAAGTCTTTCCACTTTGGAGAAAACTCAAATGGGTCCTCAAAAAAATCTATTTTATCTCCAAGAGAACTCCAATACCTTCTGATAATCTCTGGTTTTAGTGTCGAGTTACTATCGAGTCGAAGTTTACAAGGTAGCTCTTTTAATAAATTAATTTCATCCTGAATATCAATTTTTCCAATTTTAACTTTTACAATATCACCAACAACTGTGGGTAAAGGTGCATTTGGAATAATGAGCGCCTGAATCTTTGGAGAGTGATTATTAAAATAAGAATTTTTACCTATTAAATCCAGTAAAGCGGACTCGACACAGAATAAGAGTCTTGTATCAATTCCTGCGATATTCAAAACATTAAATAAAGGCCTATGTGGGTCAAATTGTTCTAAATTTAATGTTACGTTCTTAAATCTTTTTGCTAATTCATCGAGCTGGTTTTTTAAATCCATTGAATGGTAGGAATGTAAACCAAAGTATGTTGAGAGCTCTCCTATGCCTGTCTTATTGTCGTCTGTTTCACAAATAAAGTATAGGCCTTCTTTGTATTTGCCCTGGCCCAAAATATCCTTTTTAAAAGGGATTTTAAATTCTTTTATATAAGCATTTTTTATCTTCATAGTGAGAGATGCATCCCAATGGAAAGTAAAATTGCATAGATAAACATGTACTTTCCAATATTGGCCAAAACAATATTAAGAGAAGAGTCTAGTTTAAATCTAAAAATATCTACCCAAGTTTGTTTGAATAATAAAAATGGTAAAAGAGAAACCAAAACAGCAAAAGGAAGGCCTTTAAAAACAAAATAAAAGGGAATAATTAACGAACCTAGGATGATGCAGATAAAAGGGATAAATCTTGCCGTATTTAATGAGAATATGTTTGCCAAAGTCCTCTTACCAGAAATTAAGTCATCCTCTCTGTCTCTTAAGTTATTAATGGCCATCAATGCCGCTGATAAAAAGCCGGGTGAAGTCCCTAAAATAATTGCATCTAAATTATATTGATTACTTTGCAAATAATAGGTTCCAAAAACGGCCACAGGGCCAAAAAATAAGAAGGCCAAAAGCTCTCCTAGGCCATAATAGGCCAGGGGAAAGGGGCCACCAGTATAGAGATAGGCCATGGCCAATGAAGTTAAACCTAGTATGATAATAAGTTTTCCACCTACCATCATTAAATATAGTCCCATGATAAAGGCCAAGATAAAGCAAATTCTATAGGCCCACTTCACTTCTTTTTCACTTAAAAGTTTTTCTTGGGTCACTCTAAGGGGGCCAGATTTACGATTGTTATCGACACCTTTTTTAAAATCAAAATAATCATTAACAAGGTTTGTACCCATTTGCATTAAAACAGTACATGCAATGGTTAGAAATGCGATAAAGATGCTTAAGCTTTTATGTATATAAAAGGAATAACTAAGGCCAAGAATGACGGGAGAAACGCCCGCTGTTAAAGTCTTAGGTCTTATGGCCATGAAATAGTATTTTAGTTTATTTTTCATAGTCTAATTGTTTTAAGTTTTTGATACATATCAAAGTTATTTTTACGCTTGATCTTGACTTCGATGATAGAGGCCCTGTTTTGTTTTATTTTGTGTAGGTACTGCTCGATAAACATATCAATGTTATCTACACAAACATAATCTACACCAAGACCTTGGCAAATGGGGCCAAAGTTTATTTCGTGTGGGCTGGTGAGGTAGGGAAGTACTTCAGTGTCTTTATGAATAGGTAACTGTTCAAAAATTCCTCCACCATTATCGTTTACAAGAACGCATACATAAGGTTCAGTAGATTTTTGAAGGTAATAAAGAGAGTTTAGATCATGGTAAAATGAAACATCACCAAGCACTAAAGTTGTAGGGCCCTTAACGGAACTACTTGCAGCAATAAAGCCTTCAATGCCACTAACACCTCTATGAGTAAATATATTAAATTCTTTCTTTAAGGTCTCACAACTAAAAGAGTCGAAACTTCTTATTGTTGTGGAATTACCTAAATAGAAATTCATATGTTCAGGTGAGGCCTCAATGAGTCTTTTAGATAATTGAGGGAAGCTAAGAGGCCCTTGTTCAATGAGTTTTCTTTTTTTACGCACAAAACAGACAACATCGTCCCACTCTAGATCATTATCCGAAGAATCTTTTTCTAAGGCCCTGACAGCATAATCAGGGCATGTTTTATATTCGATCATTTTAAAAGAAGGATCTGTTTTTTGAAAAAGATTGTTTATCTGAAAGATTGTGTCACAGTCAGTGGATTCAAGAAATTTGTAATAAAATTTTGAAACGATTCGCCCACCAAGATGAAGAATAAAGTCTGGGTTGTAATTATTTAAATATCCAAAAACCTCAGGGTGGTCTAGACCTGGTAAGGAATAGTCACTTAAATTGAATTGATACTTAAGGCCTGAGCTAACATCTATATATTTTAGGCCTTGATAATTCTTGAGAAATTGAATGATATTATCTTTTGGAGCTTTTGACGGAAGCTCTCCAATAACGATTAACGGCCTTTTTGATTTATAAAATGCATCTTGTATTTCATCTGTTTGAAGAAGTTGATCCTTAAGAATTGCTTTAAATGTTCTTTTATTAAATGCGCTTAACTCATTTGAAAAATTAAATTTTACAGCACTTGAATCTAGGGGCTCTTCAAAAGGAATATTGAAATGTATAGGACCTTTTCTTCGTAATGATGTATTGATGACTTCTGTGATTTTTTTTCTATTAAGAAGATTATCTTTGTGAAGGTTATGGTGACCTATTACAAACTGTTGATAAATATTATTTTGCTCAATGGTTTGATTATCTCCTCCAAGAACCTTTTGGTAGGGTCTATCAGCACTTAGGATAATAAGGGGGGTTTCACTTTTGTGGGCCTCTAATACGGCCGGATAATAATTGGCCAATGCTGTCCCAGATGTACAGACTAAGCATGCCGGAAATTCATTATCTTTAGAGTATCCTAGGGCCTTAAAGGAGTGTGCTCTTTCATCCATACCAAGTTCAATGCTTGCTTTTGGGTGAGCATGGAGTGCTGCCATTAAAGGAGCATTTCGCATACCAGGTGAAACAAAAAATCTTTCAATACCATGTTTGATGAGCTCATCAATTATGTGAGAGGCCTTAAAAAGAGATGGGTTATTAATAAGTGGGAAATCAATCATTGTTCACCAACAATAATATGTTCAAAGTTTTTCATTTTATTTTCTATTTCATTCCACTCACCGTCTACATCTGATCCCTTAACGATTCCTGCTCCAGCATAAATATGGACTTTATCCTCACTAAACAAAGCAGACCGGATCGCAACGCAAAAATCACTAACGTTTTTAGAGAATATACCTACTGGAGAGGCATATAAACCACGATTTAAGGTCTCGTTTTTAATTAAAAAGGTCTTTGCCTTTTTCCAAGGAGTCCCCCCAACCGCTGGTGTAGGGTGTAATCTTTTAATGATATCAATACATTTTGGGGCCGTTCTACATTTGACCCTGAGTTTTGAGTAGAGGTGTTGTATATATTTTAGTTGGATTACGTCTTCTTCAACTTCCCACTTATATTCAGAGGCAATAGAGGATAAGTTGTCCTCAAGATATTTTCTAACAAAACGATGTTCTGAGATTTCTTTATATGATCCTTTTAGCTCACTTATAAAGTCTTCATTTTCTTCAGCAGTTTCACCTACCGGTCTGGTTCCTGCAATGGCCTCTGTTACGATAGTCTCACCTTCAATTATAAATAATCTTTCAGGTGTGTTTGTAATAAAGGAGCTCTTGTTTTTCATAGAAAATTTAATGAAATAAGAGTTCGGGTTTAGGTTTTCTAGTGAATCTAATATAAGATGCATTCCTGTCGATGTATCGAGCTCAAAAACCTTTTTTCTTGCGAGAACAACCTTATGAAAGGACTCATCTGTTATTTTCTGTATACTTTTTTGAAAAATCTTATCCCAAGACTCTCTATTTGGATTTAGCTTTAATGATTTTACGATGCTGTATGAATCATAAAGAATTTTTGGTCTTAATTTAAAGACCTCATCCAAATTATGGGCCCAAAGAGTTTGGGCCTCTTTGTCTTGAAAAATTGTTTTTGGATAATGAGCAAAAAGAAAAGTACCCGATTCACTTTTATGTAGTTCTAGATAAGGAAGTGTAAATAAGGCCGGTTTTAGATCGGCCCATTCTAAGACACCGTTTTGTTCCATATCGAAATTAAAACCACCAATAAATGTGAGCTTTTCATTTTGATTGGCCAGATTTTGCATTTTTTCGATTTCATCAAAATGAGAAAAACTTGATTGGATGCCAATAAATAATTTTTCTATCTTTCCGTCTTTATCTCTAAAATAGGAAATCGACTCATCGGAAAGTGATTTTAAAAAACCGAATAAATCAAAGCAAGCAATTTTCATCGTGAATGTTTGATACTCACTCTCTACATCACTTGGATTTGACCACTGCTTGAGCAACGATCTATATAATTCTGATTTTATATGACTAAGATCCATTAAACCTTTTTTCCAATATAGAGACTAGCTATTCCAAATGTTAAAGGCACAATACGGATTTCTTGGAAACCGGCCTTTTCCATCATATCCGTAAAATCTTTTCCGTAAGGGAAGTCCTCAACTGTTTTATTAAGGTATGTGTAAGCGTCTTTATGTTTGCTAACAATATTTCCAACAAAAGGAAGGAAATATCGAAAGTAAAGAAGGTAGAAGGCCTTAATCAATGGGTTTTTTGGTAATGAAAACTCCATGATCATCGCTAAACCATCTTTTTTAAGAACACGGTGAATATTTGTTAATGCTTTTTGGGGATCATAAAAATTTCTAATCCCAAAGGCCAATGTAACGACGTCTTGGCCATTATCTTTTAGTGGAATTAAAACACCATCACCAATTTTAAGCTCAATAAGTTTATCTAATTTTTGTGAGGCGACTTTCTTTTTACCAATTTCAATCATGCCTTCAGACATATCTAGACCTACAACTTTAGAAACTCTACGGTCTTTACCAATTGTAAGTGCAACATCACCAGTACCAGTGGCCAGATCTAAACATTCTAAGCTATTTCTTTGGGGAAGATTTTTTATAAAGTTTTTACGCCACTTAACATCTATTCCAAAAGATAAGGCCCTATTTAATAAGTCATATGTCTTGGCAATATCGTTAAAAATTTTAAAGGATTCTTTTTTTCTCGACGTGTCAATTGCTGTCATAATGTACCTCTTTTTTCAGCTTTTTTTTACCGTTTTTTATGCCTAGTTTCAAGGAGGGTAATTATCAAAAGGTTTTATTTTACATCTTAAGTGCAGGGGTGTTAAAACCTTCGCATTATATAACGTTGGAATTTATAATGCTTCAGTCTTTTATAGAGTCATTACCTCCTGAAGTACTCGGTACTTTGAATGATTTAAATCTTGATATAAAGTCGGCGGATTGTAATACCAAAATTAACCAACTCCTTAAAAATTCCGTACTTGTAGGTGGAAAGCGACTTCGACCTCTTCTTACTTTTATTGTTGGACATCTTTTAGAAGTTGATTCTCAAAAATTGATTCCATATGCTCGAGCTGTTGAACTTGTTCACGCGGCGAGTCTATCTCATGATGATGTCATCGATAATGCTACTACCAGAAGAGGCGTTCCTTCGATCAATATTCAAGGCGATAACAAAATGGCCGTTTTGGCAGGGGACTTTTTATTGGCAGATGTTATTGTTGATCTTTGCCGCAGTGGTAGGCTTGAGCTTGTTCAGGAGATGGCAAAAGTTATCCAAGCACTTGCTGAAGGTGAGTGGATTCAACATGATGCTAGTAAAAATAAGCAATACTCTCGTGAAGTGATTGAAGAAATTGCTATTAAAAAAACAGCAAGTGTAATGAGCTACTGCTGTGTTGCTCCTGCGATGATAAAGAATTTGCCCGATGGCCTTGTTGAGATTGCAAGAGACTTTGGGTGCAATTTAGGAATAGCATTCCAACTTATTGATGATACTCTTGATTTTAGCGGACACTCTAATAAAGATATGCTTCTTGATCTCGATAATGGAATTGTAAACTCAGTGGTATACGAGTGGTTAGAAAATAACCATGAATTAAAGAAAAGATTCGAAGGTGGAGGAGATTTACGTGAGATCTTTACCACAGACCATCTCGATGCTTCGATCCAGACAGTACGGAAAAAGGCCCTATCTCATTTAGAAAGATCTAGAGAGGCCCTTGATGTTCTTATTAAAGAAAGCCATATTAGCGCTGAGCATGCCGTGCAGGCCAAGAAGCCTCTTTTGAGTATTCTGTCGTTCCTCGCAAACCGTGAAATCTAGATTCCATTTTTGCTTCTAACCTCTTACCTTTATTACTTAGATTCATCTTATTAATAAACGAATAAGTAAGTAGCCCGAGGGCCATTATTAAAAAGTAATAAATCGTGAGGGGAAAAATAAAGTGCTTCATTACAATACTCCTTCATTGTATACGGACCATCCTGGTCATTCTTATATTTGCATTATGAAGGCCAAAGTTAACTAATTAATTTTAGGACGTTAATCGGTTGAAATGGTGTCAAATTGTCTTAATTTTTCTAAGGTATACTAGTGTTTCAAAGTGTGGTGTCTGCGGAAATTGATCCATCAGAGACACATTTTCTAAGCGCCAGTCGTCTTTTAATAAATTATAAATATCCCGACAAAGAGTATCGCTGTCACAACTGATATACAGTATATGTTCTAGATGGCCGTTTGATTTTATTAATTCTTCTAATTTCTTGAAACCTAATCGAGGTGGATCTAATAAAAGAGTATCAATCGTTTGATTAAGTTTAGGTAGTCTTTTAAATAAATCTAATGCTTTTGCATTGCAATTTTTCAGTTTTTTCTCATTGAGCTTTTGAATGGCCAAATCGGAACCTTCAAACGCATAGAGAGGAATATTAAATCTTTCAGAAATGATTTCTGTGAAGTTACCATCTCCACAAAAAAGCTCGACTATGGCCTTTGGTGAAATCTGTTTGAGTTGATTTAAGACCCAATTCTTCATTTGTTGATTAATTTCTGTATTGGCCTGGCGAAAGGGCGTTTTTTTATTTAATAGTATTTCCTCGCTTGAGTCATCCCACTCAAGAAGAGAATATTTATGTTTTTTTGGTGGAAGATAATCTTTATTTGGAAGAGTCGACCAGGCCTTTTTGAGTAGGGTATTACACTTTTCATTGGCAACAAGACATTCTTTTATAGGCGCCAAAACATGAGAGTTTTTGCTAACCATTCCTATCTGTTTACCATCTGTTTTTAAAGATAATCTATTTCTATAACCTAGTTTTTGAGCAGATGCATGAAATTCAATTTTCTCGATTTGAGTATGGGCAAATTTAGAGAAGCTAAACTTTAGCCTTTTTATTTTTTGTTCTGATTGAGAGCCGTAGTTTACAAATAACCAGGAGCAGGACTGACACTTACTTGGAGTTATTCCCCAATGCGGACATGGGTTTTCAACTCGATCTTTTGAGCCAGATATGAGCTTTATAAGGTGGGCATAGCCAAATTTTTTATTGGGGTGTTTCTGATCACTAACTTCAAATAGTGCTTTATCTCCAGGCCATACCCCGAAAACAAAGTATTTTTTTTGAGAAGGTCCTTCAATAATGCCAGAACCGTCTTTGGATATGCCTATTACCTCTGCTTCAAATTGCATGGGCCGAACATATCCTTTTACGGTTGGTTTGGACAGATAAGGTGAAAAATATCTATTGAATGAGGTATAACTCGCCATCTCTGATGAGTACCGCTTGTCTAAGTCCCTCATAATAGGCTGAGATACCAGTATCTAATCTAACGACTTGGCCATCACAGGAAGTATTAATTCCCTCATCTTGAACAGTGTGACCCACAAACATTATTTTGGCCTTAAGGATTTTGAGGGACTTTTTTAACATTTTACATTCACTTTTGCCTGTATCATCTGAAAAGTGACGGGACCATAGAGGTCCATCGCTATCTTTTACCCATTTTGGTCTAGGTCCAAGTTTAGACATCCATTGAGCGATTTCTTTATTCATTTGTGAGATACCTTTTTTGGCATACTCGGGAACAATTCCACCGTGAACAAAGACGTAAGGCCCTATCTTTAAAATTGCCTTTCTTTGAGACAGAATCTCTGCGTATTCACCGCCTGGATAAAACGCATGAGCCCTTCCTCTTTGGTATGAAGGGTAGCGAAGAACATAGTTATCCGGTGCTGAAGAATGGTAATGCTCAAAGCTAAAAAAGGCCTCATCAGGAAAGACGTATTTAAAATTACCATAAACATTCATGGCCTCATGGTTTCCAATCAGAGAGTGGACTTCACCACCTTGTAAAGGAGCTTGCTTTGCAAGCTTTTCAAAAAGATCGATGATTTCTTTATCATAGGCGCCACGATCAATTTGATCACCGGTTTGGACAACAATACTATCCCCACCAATCCAATTTTGATTTTCATCTATTACAGATGCTTTCTCTAATACTTCTAATGTGCCTTGAAGATCACCATGGAGGTCTCCCATAGCGATAATATCTCTGGCCGGTGTTGATAAAGGTAAAAATAGGATAAATAGGTATATTAAGTTTTTCATACCCTCTTACTAGTTTAAATGTGAGGTGTTGTCTTGTTAGGATTCTGTTAAACGTTTATTAGAACGAATTTTCATATTGATATCATCAGCACTATCAACCGCATGATCCCAGCCTGTGTATATCTGTTTTTTGGCCCCTGCTCTAAGATCTCCAGCTACGTAAAGGTTTGAAATGTTTGACTCACCTTTTGAATTAGTGAGAATAAAGCCTCTTTTGTCGACAGCGGCCCCACAATCAAGCGCTAATTGGTTGTATACAATCATTCCAAGTGAGACAAAAGTAAAATTGGTGCTATATATAGTGCCATCTTCAAGCTTGAATCCCTCAAGTAGTGGAGGTCTACAGCCTGTATCACCTACAATATCAGTTAACTTGGATGTAGAGACTTTGATTTTGTATTTATCAATAAGCTTTTGAGTATCTTCTGAGAATTCAGCTTCTTTTCCATTTGTTAATATTCCCATCTCTGGGCAGTTGTAACGTTCTTTGAGCATAATCGCGACCCAGGCAGCACCAGAGTCATGGCCAATAACGGATACATTTTTATTAATGGTATGATGGCCATCGCACCTTAAGCAATAATCGATGATTTGAGCGTTGGCGTAGGGGAAGACAGGTTCTATTTTTCCACCGATTTCGGGTTGAACATCCATAACACCAGTACAAAGGATTACATATGAGACCTCATGGTTTTCTCCTTTATTATCTTCTAAAATAAAAGTATCACCCTCTTTTTTTAAAGAAATGACCCCCCTGTTTTTAAATAGGTGGAGGTTGTCTTTAAATGGTGAGTTTTCAATCCATTTAAGTGTTTCTTTATTGGGTTCTTCAATTCCTTTTTTATAATGGGCAAAGCCAGGTATATTCTCGACTTTGCTCACCCAAAAGGCCCTCGATCTTTTTTTATCTTTGCCTGTTCCAGGAAATAAAAGACATTGGTCATTGTTAAGAACACAGCGTAGAGCTGCCATTATTCCTGCAGAACCGCCACCAATGACGGCAACCTTATTTTTGCTCATGAAAGTAACCTTTTAATTGTTCGACATAATTGGTCTTTTTCATACCAACCAAAATATGATCCATTCCCCATTGTAGATATTGTTCTATGCAGAGTTGGGTCAATGATAATTGTGGAAGGAGCGGAAGCTCATTTTTTTCTTCAAGTTTGCGTCTTAAGATTTTTGCCTTCTGACCCATGATTCGACGAGAAAAACTTTCACTATACTCGTATAATTCGTAAAATGGGGCAGACTCTTTTGGATTTAAACCACTTTTACCCCATATCTGTGCTACGAGTGGAAAAAAGTGTTCAAAATAGACTTGTTGGCAGGCATCTGGAGTAGCTAACTCATCCCAGATATCTATGAACTGTTTCATGACAGGCATAGATAAGATGTCTAGTTCAATGTTATTCTCTTTTGCTTTTGAGGACAAAATATGGATGCACTCTTCTAGTTTTGAGTTGGCCTTAGTTTCATCAATATCAGCATCATATTCGGCAATCCTGAAAAAACCACTTTCTGTAAATGCATTAAATGGTCTATTACCGATGGTTATTAGTTTATATTCTTTGGCCTTTTCAATGAGGTTTTTGTCATCAAAGTTTTTATTCAATGCCCCTTTTTCTATAATATTAATGGGAAATTGAATGGCCTTAAAATGGTTGTTGGAGCTTACTTGTTGGGCAGCTTGATATACCTTGGATAGATCAGTTCTTTTCGGAGACTCTATGTTTTGAACAAATGTATTTGAGCTGATTCCATAGCTTTTGATCTTACCCTTTTCAACCATTTCTTCCAAGAAACTAAAGGCCTTTTTTATCCTTTCATAATAGAGGGTCAGGTCATCATTTTTTTCAAAATAGTATTCAGGATTATGCAGCAGGAAAATATCGATGGTTTTTTTCTTTAAACGATTAAGTGATTGTTCTATTTGATGCTTTAAAAAATCGGGATGAATGCTATGTTTTAAGTTTTCTTCAATATCGACAAGCTCTTCGTTTTGATAGGCCTCTTTGGCCTCAAGGTTTGCTCCTTGAATATAACCGGCCTTAGTTATGATCAATGGATTATAGGGGGAGTTCTCTAAAACATTACCAATTAATCTTTCTGAGTCACCATTTGTATAATTACTCGATGTATCTAAAAGGTTACATCCAAGCTTTAAGGCCTCTTGTAATGCGTTTATATGTGTTTTGGATTTTACAGACATCCTGTAGGTCCCAAGACCTACAGGAGAGATTTTCTCATTGGTCATTTAACTTCTTTTTTTCTTAGTGGCCTTTTTCTTTGTGGCCTTCTTTTTAGCTACTTTTTTCTT
>JBMSGH010000005.1:0-124995 GCA_049415445.1 Bacteriovoracaceae bacterium
AGCACGCCATATATCTTTCCCTTCTTCGTTCCTAGCTTTTGGATGGTCATCTTGACGCCATTTGCGATTTCGAAGTTGGGGATTTTGACCGGTTGGTAGAGGGTGCTGTCATCATCTATAAGAGTTTTAAACAAATCAAAGATACCATCACGAAGACCTTGGTGATCAAAGTTTTCTGAAGTGACGGCAGTTCCATCAGCAAAAGCTCCATCAAGCGTGAAAGCATGAATGGTGCTTCTTAAGCGAAGTTTTCTTTGATGATCTATTAAAGGTCTGAGGGTGAAGTGAGAGTTCAGCGTAAAACGAAAATACTCTCTATACTCATTATCAATTTGCGTTTCTAAAATAAAAGCAAGATCTTTAATATTAATCAGAAGCTCACCATCTTTAGGAACAGAAAAATCAAATTCACCAAAAGAAACCATCAGCTTAACCATATCATGCGTAGTTTCTAGATTTTCAATGGCCGGTAAAAAGGAGTAGACCGCTTTTAATTTATGCCACTTTAAAAGCTCCCCTGGTGCTCTATCGCCTAAAAAGACATTAACAGCATTATTAAGGATACGAGGATCAATTTTAACATGAGCATACTTAATGATCTTAGAAGCTCTGAGGTTGGATTTATCACTGGCATTTGAAACTTGGGCATTTAAAGCAAGCTTAAGTCCTCGTGGCGAGAGCTTAAAAGTTTCAACGTCTGCGCTGATAACAAGTTTTCTAGATTCTAGGAAAAAGAGTTTAGGCACAGTGATAGGAATAGTTAAAGGTGTGAGCTGCTTATTAAGCTCTTTTTCAAGCTCTGCAACAATCATGGCGGAAGCACTTGAGAGAGCAAAGTTAAGAATCTTGGGAGAGTTGATGATTTTATGAGTGATCCACTTCATAAATCTTCTTTTACTTCCTCGGTCATTAAAACAAGCATCAGGGCCTTCGGAGGAGACATTATTTTTCTTTAAAGCAATATCAAATTGATTGCTGACCAATTTAAAACGTCCCTGCTGTTTTTTAAGAGAGAGGTTGAGATTAAGATCAAAATCATTGGTTAGTTTGAGGGCCGTGTTGTGACAAACTCTTTTGTGCTTGGTGATTTTTTTAGTGAGGGTAAATTTATCTATTTGAAGAGAAAGGTTTGTAAAAGAAAGAGTTCCTTTAAGAGCATCATTAATTGGTTGCACTGAAAGCTTTTTAAAATTAAGCGCTAATTTCGCTTTGGGGATTTCAATCTTTCCTAGAAGCGGAATATCCAAATTAAGATTATCTAAGGAGATATTCTCTACCTTTGATGGGGCCGCTTTTAAAAGTTCACTAATTCCTTTTGAACTCACATTGAGCTCTAGGTCACTAGCAAAAACTTGGGTACAAAATAGAGTTATTAAAATTAAGTATTTCATTATTTCCAGGCCTCTTTATAAATTCCAAATTCGGAGATAGTTGGAGCAAATCGAGATGCATTAATACGCACTCGGATCATATCTGTTTTAAGGGGGCCATCAAATCGAAAGAGTCTTTTATTTCCCATCGTTTCAGCAATCACAACACTCTTCCACTGGCCGTCTTCTTTTATATCAATTTCAAAGGACTCAATTCGTTGTCCTTCTTTGATGGCCTCTCTGATCATAATCACATCAAACTCTTTCATACGATCAAGCTCAATCACCAAGGCCGCCTGTTCTTGAAAGTCTGGTGTTGTCCAAAAGGAGCGCTTGTCTTGATCAAGAATGTTCTGTGGCCCAAAACCCTCTTTTGTATGCGTGGAGCTTACTTTCGCCCCTGTGGCCAAATTGGTTTTAAAGGTTTTTTGAATATACTGGCCTAAATCTTTAATCGCCTTGGCCTCTTTAGCATGAATAAGGCCATCTTTTTCAGGTGAGAGGTTTAATAAAAAGGTAAGTCCCTTTCCAACGGTTTGGTAATAAGCATCTCGCATATTATATTTATTTCTTATAAAGATACGAGTATTAGCATTAGCAAACCAAAGAGTTGAATAAGATAAGTTACCCCAAAAGTCTCTTACGGAAGTATGGGAATCAAGAGCACTCCACTTATATTCTTTGGCCTGTTTTTTAACGTGAAAGATTGAATCGGGTAAAAAGAGTTTCTCATGACCTAGAGAATAATAACCGCTTCCAGAAATAAGAGATTCAGGTGATAATTCTCGAACGAGCTTTTTCCAATTATCCAGATCAAAGTTAAAGCCAGGTTTATGCTTTTCTCCAATCCAGCTTGGCGTTGCCCCATCAAACCAGAAGTATTCAATAGGGGAGTAATTTTTAATCAGCTCTCTTAGTTGATTTTGAACATAGTCAGTATAGCTTTTGGTACCATAGGTAATAGCATTTCCATCACTTAAAGAGTAGTAGAGTCCAAACTTGAGTCCATATTTATCAGCACTCTTTCTAAGCTCTTTTAATAAATCTTTTTCATAACTTGTTTTTGAAATATTGTGCTCAGAGTATCTGGTAGGCCATAAACAAAGTCCGTCGTGATGTTTTGAAGTGAAAATAAATCCTTTAAAACCCGCTTCTTTCATCGCCTTGGCCCACTGATCAGTATTAAGAGCGCTAGGGGCAAAGAGTTTAGGGTCTTCGTTTCCTCGTCCCCACTGGCGACCTGTGTAATTATTGATGCCATAGTGAATGAAAGCAATCAGCTCATCTTCTTGGTAAGCAAGTTGGGCCTTAGAGGGTTTTGTTTTAGCAACTCGTTCTCTAAGTTCAGGGTTATTTTGGATATCCTGATCAATAGGGTCATTAGCTGGTTTGGATCCCATTGAGTAGGCATTAAAGCAGATAAGAAAAAAGTAAATAAATTTCAAGCGCAGATCCTTTTTAAGTGAACGAGGGTCATTTTTAGAAAATTTGGGCGATATGTCTATTAAGTCGGGACAGAACAAAAGTCGGGACAGAGGAATTTAGGAACAGCCCGTTGGTGTACAATAAAAAGTGTCTGTATAAACAGGATCTGGCCATTTACATCGGCACCTATAACCCCATACGACCCAGTTAAAGGTACAACCATTTGTGGAGTTAATACATTCGCCACCAGCACCAGTGCAATGACTTATGCATTCGCTATGGGCATCATGGTCCCATGCGGGCCCACATCCATCCCAAAATTGACCACCAACTCCATTCCAATTGGCCTCACACTTTCCATCTGAGAATCGATAGGTTTTATTATAGTATTTAGAGGCACTAAGTTTATCTTTACAGCGTCTGGCCGGATCATAGATCTTTTTGTGAGTAGCACTGATAACGGAAGTCATTAATATACAATTGACAGTACCGTCTGGGTTAAAGCTTGAGGGGATTTGACCTAACGGACAAGAAGTACCTGGATTTCGAGAAACACAGATAAGGTTACCGTTGCCATCAATTCCTTTTAGCATAGGTGTATTAGAGGGACAGGTTTTACCTGCATTGATAATGCAATTATTACTTCCAGAGACCGTTCCAAACTCAGTTCTATTACAAATAGATTTTTTTACAGAGTTAAGCTGGTTAATAGTGTAATTGGAAGTAATGGTATCTTCTATTATTTTGTTAATGAATTCATTGATCGCCTCATTACCAAGTCTGTCTTTAAACATTTCATAGACAAAGTTTCTTGAAGCAACGAGGTCTTTCTTAGGGTCTTGAGAGGCCCTATCCTTTGCATCAGTATAAGGTTGATTGGGAATAATGACAGGTACTCCACTTATTTCAAGAAAGGATCCATTCATTTTAATAGTTGCTGATCCATTAGAAGACTCTATAAAAAGGGCCTTTTTGGCATGTGTTGTTTTATCTACTGTGAGATCCCCAGTAAAATGTCCTGAATCATTGATATGAAGGCTTGAATCAGGATTACTTGTATTAATACCTATTTTGTCGACTCTTCCATGAAGACTAAGATCTTTTCCAAGCTTATAGATGGCCTCATTGGTATTGTTTCCAGAAATAGTTATTTCATTAGTTGCGGTATTTTTGATTTGAATTTTATTTTTTCCAGGTGAAAGTGTATCGGCCTGGACTTCTTGACCAAATTCAAGCGCTCCACTGAAAATATTAAGATGAGAAGATATCGTCGCTTGTCCCATAGCGTGAACAGAGGAGTTATCCTTTGGCCAAGCAGGTGAAGGAGCTGTTGTGAAGTCTCCAATATAAGTGTCATTTCCTTCCCTAACTTGAGTAAGACCTTGAGTTTCAACATTCTCAATAGAGGTAATAGCAGCTTTGGTGCCATCAATAGATTGGATCTTTATGTTTTTACAACGTCTATGCCATTTAGGATCGGCCGATTTGCTTTCAAAAATACCATCGAGTTGAGAGCAAGCATCGGAGACATAGGATTTAAGTTCGATCTGACAGTTAGTAATTTTATTATTGGAATCAACACTAACAGTGATAGGTATTCTTCTTTTTATGGTTTGATCTCCGTAAGTTCCTTTTTTAAGTTGGGCCTTTTGCTCATCACTTAGACTGTCTTCATCTTTACCAATAAATCTTCCCTTAACGAGGTCAAATTCAATAGTGGCCTGATTGGCACTATTTTTATAAGGGCTTCCAGGATTAATGGCATCGGAGTGAGTCATTTCATAGGCCAGAATGCGAATCTCTTTTAAAAAGATTCTTCCTTGGCTTCCCATGGCGTAGGTACAAGGTGCTCTTGAGGAAGCTGAGCCTGTATCTGGACAGTTTGCTCTAATCAGAACTCTTTTTTCACTAGAAGATAGGGTCATTGCATCGTATTGGGACTGCTCAGGAGGATCAATATCATCTGTATCAGTGGGATCAGCAGGGTTTTCTTGGAAAACTTTAATTGTGTCAATACTGTTGAGACGGAAGACTTCTTCAATTTGCTCTCCTTCATCTCCAGTGGGGTCTTTGCCAAAAAGAGTTGAACGGCAAATTTTTTCGTTACTAAACATACTGTTTAAAACTCGAGTGAGCTCATCTTCTTCAAATTGTTGTTTAGTTGATTTGGATATTTTGCTGGTATCGGATATAAGCTGCATGACTCCAAGACTAATAAGTCCTGTGAGACCAACTCCAACCATTAATTCAATAAGTGTAAAACCTTTATTATTTTTCATATTAATCGAGTGGAGTAATTCCCCAGCTTGTTAGTTGCGTTCTTGTTTCCGCCTTTATGGCATCTTCCATTTTAGTATCTATAGTGATGCAATCCATTTCACCATTTGTTGTGATGCCATTGAACATTGAAGTACCTGAGCAGGCCGAGCTCCCAAGATAATTTTGTGATGTAATATTCTCCCCATTTAGACTTTGAATGAGTAGAGGAGATGACTTACCACCACCTGATCCAAAATTATAAACACATTTTTTAGTTCCAGAGTTATATCTCAACCCTTCGACTCCATTACACACACCCCAAGTTAATTGATCGATGGGCTCACCAGAGTAGTTTTGAAGAGCATTAACTACCTCATTTAAGGTATCAGGATCTCCGAGTCGGTCATCAAATAATTCATAGACCCAATATCTTGTGGCGATATATTCATTATCATTAGATCCAAAGGCCCCTTTATAATCATCATTATAACCTTCACTACTTTGAGATACTCCGTTTTTGGTGATCCTAAGCTCTCCACCAGTGATTTGAAGTTTTCCTCCACTTACAAGAAATTGACCGGGAATACCTCCAATTTCCATATAATCATTAACTGTCATATCTCCATCTACGATCAGATCATTTTCAAGGTGGGCGTTACCGTTAACATGGAGGGTGGCATCTGGATCGGCGGGAACATTAACGCCTAATTTATTGCCTTTACCATATAGACCAACTGTACTTCCTAGTCGAAACTTGGCCCATGAATCATCTGTTTTTCCTTGATGAGTGATGGTGAAGTTGCCACTGGGGATAAGCTTTGCTGTATTGGTATCGTTATCTCCAAAAAGAAGGCTTCCTTCTGTTATAACAAAGTTTTTATCAAGGCTTAGCTGATCACTTATTCTAAGGCCACCATCTTCTTTATTTCCTCCGTTATCATCACCAACGACAATGGTAGCGGCTTCTGTATCATCAGGTATAACTCCTCGATTAACATTGAGATCACCATCGATTTGAAAAGCTCCTACACTTGTGACAGCGGTTGGAGAAGATGTGGTACCGTGGAAGGTAATACTTTTACATTTTTTATCACTTTGATCTATGGTTCCACCAAGTTGGTCACAGGCCCCTTCATGATAGTAAGTAAGCTCGGTGATACATTCAATAATTTGATTTGAACCATCAATATTAAAGGCCACAGATGTTTTTTTTGTTTCAGAAATGGATCCGTAGGCAGATTTCTTTTTGAGTTCTTTCATCTCATCTTGACTCATTGAATCTAGATCATATTTTATCGCTACACCTTTAATAATATCTAATTCAAGCGTCGCCGTTTTGGTTGATTGATTATAATTGGTAAGATTCATTGATTTTAAATAAATTCTTCCTTTGGTCTCTTTGCCAAACATACAGTCTTGAACGGCACTTGTGCTGGTTCCAACACAATTGGCCTTAATAAGGATGTCATTTCCTTTTTTTATTTGAGGGATATTAACAGGGCCACTGCCACCTACGATACTGGATATATCAAGGCCACCAAATGTATCTTTGCATATAAGAGGGTCTTTAAGCAGATCATTGACTCTTTTAATGAGATTGATAGATTCAAACTTTTGGGCAGTTGATTTACCCACACTTTGAGAGTCTTTCATTGTTTGCATAATTCCTAGCGTGACCACTCCTAACATTCCTGTGGCGACTAAGATTTCTGCAATTGAAAAACCAGAGTTATTCTTTAAGTTCATATTCTACCAATTTAAAGACCTAATAGCGTTGGTCATACCAGCGTTATCAGAACTTACACATTTAACGGTACCATCTGTATTAATTCCATGAGCGACAAAGCCGTCACTGCATGATGTATTGGCCTGAATGATTTGAGAGCAAGATATTGCTCCAGTACTTGTGAAGCCATTAGAGGCTTGAGGAAAAGAGCAGCTTCCTGAAGGTTTTATTGTTGGTGGATTTGAAACGGAGTTAGGTGCTAAAGCATCAGCAAATGATTGTCTCAATTTGCCTAGAGGAGTACCACTGTGCGAGTCCTCAAGAATATTGTCGATAATTCCTTCGACAGCATCATCACCAAGTCGATTAGAAAACAGATCATAAGTCCATCCTCTTGTGGCGACATAATCATCATTGCCTGCTAATGGAGAGCGGTTTTGACCAATAATTTTAATATTGGTTCCTTCCATATCTATATTTCCACTTGTGCTGGTGATGGTATTTATTTTGGTTTCGTCATCATTATAGAACTTAAATGAAGTTTTTGTTAGGCCATGTCCATCAACAATAAGGTTCCCATTGAAATGCGTGTCGCCTTTGACATGGAGGTGAGAATCAGGATCTCCTGTTATATTGATACCAAGAAAAGAGTTTTTTCCAATAATCCGGGTTGTACTTCCTAGTTTTAAAACTCCGTAATCAAGCCCAGGTGATGCTTTTGAAGAGAGGCTTAATTCGCGATCACTTGTTCTTCTTAATCTGGCATTTTCGTTATTAGTAATTCCTCCAAAAAGAAGGTCTCCGTTTAAAATAGTGACATCATTTTTAAAAATAGCATGACCGGAAATATTCATACTACCGTTATTAGAAGTTCCGCCTGGGAGATCTCCTAAATTAAAGATTCCATTGGCATCTGCAGCAGAAGTATATTTTTGAAGGCTTTGTTCATTAGGATTGGTAAATTTTTTGCTGACTAGGCTTCCTTGAACTTCCATATTACCTTGGCTTGTAATGGACGGATTTTCTGGATCTTCATTTCTTGGAAAAATGAAAACATTTTTACATTTAAGGTTTCCAGACTTGTCTATTTTACCTTGCAGTAAGTCCTCACAGGCCTCATCAAAATAATCTTTAAGTTCAGTAACACAATTGGTTATTTTATTGTTTGAATCAAGTGATAAAGAAAGTTGAATACGCTTTTTAATTTTAGCAGCACCAATTGATTGTTGTTGGGCCTGGAGACGCTGTTTTTTTTGCTGTTCGGTTAGAGAATCTTCATCTTTATCCATAAAGCTTTTGCCAATGAGTCCACCTCTGGTGATTGTATACTCTAAAGATGCTTGGCCTGGGCCATTAAAAAAGGGAGCGTCATATTTTTCGTAACTAACAATCCTCATGTCACTAAAAAAGATTCTAGAGCTTGTTCCTGTACCCCATGTACAAGGTTTTAAATCATCGAGATCACCAGTCTTAGGACAATTGAGCTTAAGAAGAACCTTTTTTTTATCACTATCGGAATAAAGATCATCATACTCGGTAACTTCATGCGCATCAATATCAGCAGTATCTCCTGGAGGGTCGTCTTTATCTACATAGATTTTGACATCTTCTATACCAGATAGATTGATAATCTCGTCAACGCTGTCGCCATCTTCAAGAGTTGGGTTTTTGTTAAAGAGTGTACTACGACAAGTCTTACTATCTCTAAATAAGGACTCGATAAAGTATTGGGCCCTTTCGATTTCAAAATTTTCGGAGCTTCTTTTTGCCGATTTGGTGCTAAGTTTCATAATATTAACAACACCAAGGCTTATAACAGATACCACGCCTGCTGCCATTAATACTTGAAGAATAGAAACGCCGTCTTCACTAAGAAGTTTTCTTTTAAACATTGCATAGATATAGTATTTTAATTGGCAAGAATGTACAAACAAAAAAGCTTTTTCCTATTTTTAAACTTTTTCTTTATGTTTGAAGCCTTTGGTTTTCAAGTCATAATTGATCAATCAAATAATCAAGCTTACTCGGCGTTTGATACAGGCTTTGCTGGATTATCTCAATTCACTGAAATCGTTTATCAAAAAAAAGGTCATGTTTGGCAAAACTATAGACCACTTGAAGAAGTTCTGCCCCAATTAAAGGGTGATACGCTTGTTGTACTTGGTGTCTCTTTAACTCGAAATTATAAAGTGCAAACCATTAATGCTTTAGAAAGTTATGTCAAAAGTGGGGGACACTTACTTGTCTTAGTAGAGCATGATAACTTTTTAAATAACGCTCGAAAACAAAATCAACTTCTTAAGCGTTTTGGAGTGAAGGCCTATTATGGTAAGGCCAGGGCCAACGAGAAAAATTGGAAAAAACATATTTGGCCGGTGGTTAAATCGCCTCTCTTTCAATTAAATAATATCCGGGTCTTCTTACCAGCTCCTTTAAAGTACGAAGGTAATAATAAAACACTTCTTAAAATCAAAAACCCTCTTAATAAAAGCTATTCAGTTGTAGGGACTATAAATGAAGATCAAAAAGGTAGAGTAATCGTCCTAGGTGATATGGAGATTCTTTGGAATATGCAAAAGGATACAGGAATAAACTATGGAGATAATAGGGCCTTTTTTAAGAAACTATTAGGTCATCTCTTTACTTCACAAAAAGATCAAAAGCTTACATTCAATAAAGGAGGTAAGAAGAATCTTTTTGTATATACTTGTCAAAATGCAATGGAACTAAAAGACACTTTAGGAAGTGTCACAAAGCTTGCTCAAAGTCTAAATAAACGAGGTTATAATATTAGCTCGGGTTGTCATCCCCCTAAAGATAGTATTGTTCTTATTACAGCTCCTATAAAAAAGTTACCGAAATGGAGTAAAGAGCATAGACTTATCCTCATCGCTGATGGTCAAAGTGATGATCTTAAAAATAAAACTTTTAAATCCATTATGAAAGAAGATCTAAAATTAAAGATCACCGATAAAGACTATGATTACCCCCTTAATGAAACACTTACGGATTACGGACTGAGGGTGGGATCAGAGTCCTTAGCTCATATGAGTGAACCTTCCTTTATTACTGATGGCATGCTGATGGGCAGCTCCGTTTCTTTAAAAAGATCGGCCGTCCTAATAAATCAATCAGAAGATAATGAAACATTAGGACTTTCTCAAAAATCACACGCACTTAGTCATGTAGTACCTCAAAATGATGACTTCTCTAAAGCTTTTGAAAAAAATGAAATGCCCAAGCAGTATCCTTTTCTCATAAAAAATAAACGTGTTTTTCTCATTTCTGATCTAGAATTGGTTAATAATCAGTTTTATCATTTACCGCAGGCGAAGATAATAGAGGGCCTCATTGCAGATTGGCTTTAAGGAATTTTTTTGAAAGATAGAATTAATCATTTCATTATTTCCATTCAAGATTCTAAGCTGCCTATTATTTATTTTTTTATTAGTTTTGTTTTCGTTTTACTTATTAGAAATTTCTTTGAGATATACTCTGATCAAAATTGTGTTTCCTTGCGATGTTTTGCTCATTATAATTATGGTTTTTTTTGGTTGGCGACACTTTTAATGCTGGTTTTTCACTTGGTTCTTAAAGTTCCAATGGGTAAGGTGAGTCGTCTCATTTTTGCTTTCTTTGCCATTATTTGGGTGGCGCCTTTAGCTGATTTAATTATTAGCTCTGGACAAGAAAAAATGTCTTATTTAGAGCCTGGCCGACACGAAAACTTATGGAAACATTTTCTGACTTTCTGGGGAGTTGATGATTATACAACAGGTGCAACAACGGGAATAAGAATTGAAGTCGCTCTGGTTTTACTAGGCTGCTTTTATTATGCCAAAAGCTTTTTAAAACAAGGCCTGATTAGATCCTTATTATTTATCCTTCTCGTTTATAGCAGCATATTTTTATATGGGATGTTTCCTTTTTTAGGAACAGGTTTTTTAGATGGGTTTAATATATATTATCATGGGATAACACCTGATTTGCATTCAGACTTTTATCTTTTTTTAATCTTTTTTAATTGTTGTTTTTTGTTCTATTTTTTTAATAAGAAATACTTTGTTGAGATATTCAAAGATCTTCGCTTTCTACGTCTTTTTTATTATCAGCTCATTTTTGTGCTAGGGCTAATGTTTGCTTTTAATCAGCTTGAAATCCAGCAATGGAGATTGTCTCAGACTCTCTTTTTTGATGTTTTTGGAGTGCTTGTTTCAATATTTTTCTCCATCCTGTTTTCTATTCTTGTTAATAATACTTATGACCTAGAAATTGATAAGCTTACGAACTCCCAAAGACCTTCCGTGAAAGGGGAAATACCAAATAGCACTTTAAAATCGCTGAGTATCTTTTGTTTGATTTTTGCACTGGTTTATTCTTCTCATGTCAATTTTGAGTCCTTATTTTATATTCTTATTTTCACGGGGATTTATTATCTTTATAGTGCGCCTCCTTTACGACTTAAAAGGGTTCCATTTTTTTCTAAATTCTTGGTGGCCATCAACTCTTTTGTTTTATTTATTCTAGGTCATTATACTGTGGCGAAATCTCTCTATATTCCTCTAGATATCGGTGTCTTTATTATCCTGGCCCTGTCTTTATGTTTGCATTTTATTGATATCAAAGATTATGAGGGAGACCTAAATGCAGGTATAAAAACATTACCAACCCTCGTTGGTTTGAAAAAGGCCAAAATCTATATAGGCCTATTTTTTATCTTAAGCTATGTCTTGGCCTATTTTCCTCTTAAAAAAATATTTAATTATCCCAGCTCAGTGTTGATCCCTTTAGCTGTACTTGGGTGTCTACAGTTTTATTTTATTAATCGAAAAAAATATTCTGAAATACCAATATTTATGAACTTCTTTAGTACTGTCATTATTATATATTTATTTCAAGAGGTCCTATGAAAAAAATATTAAAAAACTTACGAGTCAAAGAAGTGCTTTTGATGACAGGGTTTTTTAGTATTGGTGTCTTTTTTGCCGCAAGTGAATTTGAGCAGTTATGGCAAATGAGAACTATCATAGGTTTTCTTTCAACCTCTTTTCTTTTTCTTGGTATTTATTCATTTAATAGTTTATGTGGACTAAAAGAAGATAAAGACAATCCTCGATTAAATTTCATATATGGTAAGAAATTCTTTTTAGGTTTTGTCATCATTTTTAAAGTTCTTTCTCTATTAGGATTTTATTGGCTTGGGCCAATGTTTTTTAAGCTTTCAATAATTTCTATGATTCTTTGGATATATTATTCTTGGCCAGGGCTTGGGGCCAAATATATTCCCATAGCGAGTAGTCTGGTTCACTTTGTTACCCAAATCATTCACTTTTTATTGGGGTACTTAATATTACAGCAGTACTCTTTACTGGCCGTCTTGATATCCATTTACTTTTCTCTTTTATTTGTTGCTGGACATCTTAATCATGAGATTATTGATTATAAAGCAGATAAGCTAAAGGATATTAAAACAAATGCGGTTTATTTTGGAGCACAAAACGCACAAATTGCTTCTCTTTTTCTGTTTTGCTTAAGCTTTATGTATTCTTTATCCATTATTTTATTTTACCCTAGTACCATAAGCTTTTTTCTTCCTTTTCAGCTGGCCTTTGTTATTCAAGGCCTCATTTATTTTAAAAAATACAGAGCGCATTTTGATGCTCTTAAATTTAGAGGCTCTTATAGGTCTTTGTATTTTTATGCAGGACTTTTGGCCTTACTCTCTAAAGGCCTGGCCTGATGAGCATAAGGACAAAATCCTTTTTCATCTACCTGGTTTTTTATCTTATTTTATTTTTTCAATTTCCTTTAAAAGGTGCTCTACCAGGGAATTGTGACTCTATTTTGGCGATTGCCCTAAGTAATAATTATTTCAATAAGCTTTTCTATGGCCTAGGTTTAAGTTCACTCTACCCAGCAACAAGTGTTCATGCTTTTGGAGACCTTGCTCCACTGCTTGCTACTCTGTTTAATATTTTTAAAGTAATAACTTTTGATGATATTTATGCTTATTATTTTTTTATTGTTATTATTTTTACTTTAAATGCTTATGCTTTTTTTAAGCTGACGTTACAGTTAACAAAAAAAGCAGATGTCTCACTGGCGATGGGGCTGATGTTTTCAATATCAACTCCGTTTTTCGCCCATATTGATGATCCTAATATTATCTTTCTCTTTTTCCCTTTAATGTTTCTTTATAATATTTTTTGTTTTCAGCAAACACAAAGTCCAAGGTATTTAACTTTATCGATGCTCTGTCTTGGACTCCAAATCTATTTTGGCTTTTATATATTTTTATTTTCTCTTTTTTTCTTTGTGCTTTTTTATCAAAAAATGAGACTCAAAGATTATCTGATCTTAGGCGTTCTTGTTCTACCTATGCTCTGGGCCTATCTCTTTAATCATTTTAATCGAGAAGTTTGGTTTCCATGGGATAACCTAGAAATAATGAAAGGCTCCGCTTTAAGTCTTAAAAACTTTTTCATGGCCATGCCAGCAAACCTTATTTATCCGGCCCAAAAACTGAGCTCCTCAGATACGGCCTATTGGATATGGATCAGAAAACATTCTTTTATTGGATTCACTCTTTTGTCCCTAGCGCTGATAGGTCTTACGAAATATTTCAATATAAGAGTTTTTCTTCTCATCATCACTTCTCTGGTTTTATCTAGTATCTTTCAATTTGATTTCTTTCTCGAAGTATTTAGTTCTGTGCCTTTGGCCAAATATTTTAGAGTACCAAGTCGGTTTTCTCTACTGATCCTTATTGGCCTTTGTTTATTTGCTGGGATGGGCCTTAAATTTCTAATAGAAAAATATGAGTCTAAACGAGTATTTTTAATTGTTCTCTTTTTTTCTCTACACTTCCTAGAGCATATTTCATTTCCTCTGCAATCATTTAGCTATAAAGGGCTTCTTAGGCCCGATCCTTTATATACCAAGTATTTTTCTCAAAATAAAAAGCAGTCTATTTTACTGGATCTGCCTAGCCACGCAGGTGTTGAATGGTTAAGTCCGAGTCAAAAAAGAATCTGGGATTACAATAGAGAAATGCTTTATATGAATTGGCAAACCTATCATAAGCAGATCATTTTAAATGGGACAAATGGCTATTTACCCTTTTTCAGAAAGTCTCTAGATTATTACTTAAAGGCCCCTTACTCGCAAAAATCTTTAAATTATTTTAAAAAATTAGGTGTGGAATTTATCATTTTTCACAAAAAACTTGTCCTTTCAAGTCAGGAAAACATCTATAATAATTTGTTGAATTCTGAATATCTTGATTTAATAGAAGATAACAATAACTTGGCCATATTTAAGTTAATATGATGAATTTTAATCCTCAAATTCCTTTAATGATTCTCTACCTGGCGCCCTTAGTGTTTTTTGTGTCTTTAATTGCCTTTTTCTCACCTCAGTTGGGATCAAGTATAAAAAATTATGATTTGGGACATTACTGGTTTTATATTTTTCACTTCCCTCATGTTTTAATGGGGTTTATGACCTTAATGGATAAAGAGTATATTGACGTCTATAAAAAGCATTTTACCAAAACAAAGGTCGCTCTATATGTTTTGGCCTATTCGACAATCATCTATTATCCGGAAGTTTATTTTATTATATTTTCGTTTTTACTAGGACAGCACTTTAGTAAACAACAATGTGGAATTGAAGCACTTCTTAGTAAAACAAACAAAGTTTTTTCTTCTAAAACGATGCATTTAGGAACATTTATATTTGGTACGACCTATTATGTAATGATTTTTTCAGGTCTTTTTTCAAAAAATAGTGAGATTAAAAAGTTTTTCATATCGATGGGGTTTTGGGAGAGTTTTGCTCCTTATTTTATCAGTTTTATGATTGGGCTTTTACTTTTGGATGTATTAGAGCGTTATAAGCACTCTGAAACGAAAGTAGGTCGATATTATATTTGGGGGAATTTTTTACTTCATTCAAGTGTTCTTGGCGCTTTTTATTTAAAGGATTATTGGGTTTGTGCTGCCATTCCTAGAATTGTTCATGATCTAACGTCTTTTTACCTTTATTTCCTTCACGATAGAAATAGAAACCGAGAAAAGGTTAAAAATGTCTTTATGAGAGTTTTTAAAATCCCTAGCTATATTTGGATTCTTCTTCCTTTTGTCTTTTCACTCCTTCAGGGGAAGTGCTTTGGTTATATTGATGACTTTCTTCCAAATTTGGTCTTTATGTCCTTAGCGATATTTCATTTCTATTATGAAGGTTATATTTGGAAACAGGATTCTCCTCATATGAAGAGTTTAAATGGCCTTTAATTTGAGAAAAGGATTAGTCCTTTTTGGCCTTTTGGCCTTCTTTTTCCAATTTCCCTACAATAATGCACTTCCTGAAAATAATACGACCTGGTTTATCATTTCTCAGTTTAATTATTATTACTTTAAGATTTTAAGTTTTTTTGGGTATGAATTTTTTGGTTCAACTTTCTACCCAGCACCAAACCCTGTTGGGTATTCAGATACGGGTCTTATCCATTTCCTCTTGTATTTACCATTTAGGCTTTTTTTAAGCGAGTTATGGGCATATTATTTTTATTTGTGTCTTGTGTTTTATTTTAATTTTATTACTTGTGAAATGTTCTTAAAGCAAATAACTGGTGAATCGAAATCTTTTTATGGGGCCCTTTTATTTAGTTGTTCTAATTTTGTTTTCGGAAATATAGGAGACCCACCGGTAATATTTTATCCCTTATTTTTTTTGGTTTTTTCGATTTTGTTTAAATCTCCATTTAGTGCTAAGAATTTATTCAAAGCAGGTATATTAACAGGGCTCCAGGCCTTTAGTTTTAGCTATGTTTATCTTTTTTTAAATTTAGCTGTGTTGGGTTTTTTTATAATTAATAAGGTAAGCTTTAAAAAGACATTATATTTTTATTTTACTAATTTAATTTTAGCTTCATTGTTCTTTCTTCCCTATATAAATAAGATTCAAAATAATAATCTTTATGGACTTTATAATAATAAGGCCAATGCTACGATTCATAGTTTTATGGAATTAGGTGATTTTTTTAAAAAAATTCCGGGAAATATATATAATTCATCTGGGGATCTAAATAATCTCTATAAAATTCAAATATATGCTAAAAAGCTTGAAGAGCAAAATAAGTTAAATTATATCTATCCGGTTATTTCAAATAATGATTTAGCTTCTATAACACCAGTATCATCTAAAAATATTTTAGAGCAAAAGGTGCTTTATCACCAATTACGAAAAAGCGGTTTCGTGGGTTTCATAGTCTTAATTTTATCTATAATTGGCTTTTTGAAATATCAAATAAATAAAACAAAGGTTTTTTTTAATTATTTATTTTTATTAGGGCTTTTTCTTTGTATAGGGCCCTATTTTGCAATTGGAGACTCTTTATTTAAAACTCCTTTATATTACTTTTATGAGTATATCCCTTATTTCGATTTTTTCAGAGTCCCCTCAAGGGCCTATATGCTTTGTTTAATTTCAATAATTTTTTATTTGGTAATAGGAATTAAATATTTAAAAAAGAAATACCTCATTATTTTAATGATCGTTGCATTAATAGAGAATATCCCTTTCAAGTTACATCATTGGAAGTATTTCCCTCCACCAAAAAATAAAATTACTGATTTTCTATCAAATGAAAAGAAGAAAGTTATTCTTTATTTACCATCTGATTTAGGAATTTATATTTATAATGACAATAAAGATGTATTTGCTTTTCAAAGAGAGTATATCTATATGAATTGGAAGAATTATAATAATCACTTTGTATTAAATGGTATGTCAGCGTATCTACCACCAAAAAGAGTTGAGGTCCAAAAAATTCTAAAAGATAATAGAAGTCGATTTAAAGTTCTGAAAAATAAGTTTAATTTAGAATATATTTACTTTCATAATAAATTTTATGATGGGGCCTATGATACTTTAAGTGAAGAAACCTTGCTCAATGATCCAAGTCTTTCACTTGTGGCCAAGGATAAGGATTCTTATCTATTTAGGATTAATTGATTTTATAAAGCTTACCATATTGGGTTTCTTTTATAAGTCCTAATTCTTTTAATTCCTTAAATTGATTAACTTGAGTTTTATCTATTTCATCGATTACAAGGTGTTCATGAATGGATATATATTTAATTCCATATTTATTTTTAAGGGCATCAATGTTTAATTGGTCTATTGCTGATTGAAGTTCAAATCTTGGTTTATTAAAATATGAATTCACTCCATTAGCGATATGGAGTTTATGAAAGTTGGCCCAGTTCATATAGATAAATTCCCTAGAGTATGAAAAATAATCTTTAGAATCATCGAAAAACATAAACCCTATTTGACTAGGCAGGTGCAGGACTTTACCGCTTGAAATTTTATGGAAAAGGTTTTGCGGGTAAGTTGGAGGGACAGACTTTCTTAAAGGTAATGGTACATTTTCAATTAAAAAAATGAGACAAAATATTAATGGTAATAATATAGAGGATTTTTTTAATTTACTCATAATTTGAGAAACTCCAAATCCATAAAGAATAGATAATGAAAATAGGGCCATAAAATAAATCCTAGTAGGGACCCTAAAATAGCTTAAAAAATCAAAGGTTTCATAAAAAATGAATAATGGAGTCTTATAAGGTATATTGCCAATATTAAAGGTTGGGCCACTAGCGGCAGTAATGCCTATGATTAAAAAAGCTAAGATTTCCCAATTATACTCCAATCTTTTAATTCTAATTAATCCTACGAGAATAATGATTAAGCTCAGGTAACCAATGAAGCCAGACCTTCTTAACTGATGATAATAAACTGAATTTCCGGCCGGAACTCTTATATCTTTTTTGTTAATTTTACTTAAAGGGTTAATATATTCAGATAAGCCTTTTTGAATAAGGGGAGCATGAAGTTCGAGCTCCTCCTCTGCATTCTTGATATCACCATTTGGACTATAAATATTTCCTGGAACCTTTTTAAAGAAATCCTTTAATGAAAAAAATGAGTGTATATTTGCTATGGCCTTATTATTCCATGGGTTATAGAAGTCTTTATCTTCTTTTAGTTCAAGCCTAGGGCCTATAAATTGTAGTGTAAATATAAGATGAATGATGCCAAAAATTCCTATAGCTTTTAGAGTTTTCTTCTTTCCAAAATTGATATTTCTATAATTAATTAAGGTTATAATAATAATCGATAGGATTAAGACGCTATAATTATAAATGGAAGAATGAATTTGTAGAATAGAAGTTACTAATAATAAGGTGTAATACTTAGCTTTCCCTGTTTGGTGAAGTAGTTTTAAATTATAGATTGAATAAAAAATAAGTCCATAGAAAACAATATGAAGATCATCTATATGCCCAAACGTAAAATTAGAAAAGCAAAAGAAAAGAGCTGAACAAAATGATAGTATATGAGATTTTAGATATAGTTTAGATAATTTATAAAGAGCTATGGCAGTCAATGAGTATATAGCAACTAAAAGAAAATAAAATGAGGTTATTTCATTAACTCCTAAGAGTTTTAAAATAATATAGGGTAGTCCAATAAAGTAGACCGACTCACCAAATCGAGAACCCATAAGTTCACTACTGCTACTTTGTGAAAAAAATGAAGCGATGTTATTGGTATAAAAATTTAATTTTGCAAGTCCCAGATATGTGTCACAGTTACCTGGTAAAGAATTTGTAAGCGGGAGTTGTATAAAGTAGACAAAAATTAAAATTATCAGAAAATAAAGTAGTTTTTTTTCTTCTTTCATGAATTGGTGATAAGTGTTCCACTCATATCGTAGGATGACTTTCTTGTTATCCATAGAGTTAATAGTAAGTATATCCCGAGTATAAAATAGTTAAGTACTAATATTTCATAATGTAATAAAACCCAAAAAATGAGAGGTGCAAAAGAGATTCCCACAAAGTCATATAGTAGGGCAGATTCTAATGTTATCTTTTTAATCCTCTCTAGTGCTAAGGGAAAAACGGCACCCATTATAAAGGAGACTGGAGATATAGTTAATAAATAACATAAGATTCTAGTTACTCCCGACCATGTAATCGTGTTGTATATAATATAAGGGGTTAAGAGCATATAGATTGAAAAATAAATAATTATTAAAGCAGTCATATTACTTTGTAATTGCTTGTTTTTAAAATAATAGCTGCCTAAAGCATTAAAGATGAGTGAAACACCGAGTGTTAGTGAAATACTGAGATGAGGTGTGCCAATAAGTAAAAAACTATTAAATTGAAAACTTAATTGGGTTAACATCCAAGCAAGCCCTAGAAGATAAAAGTATACTTGCCCACCTAAAGTAGTTCCCTTTGTGTTGAATTTATTCATTAAATAAAAAATAAATAAAACACAGAAAAATGTAATAAATAATATGTTTAAGTCGACACTTCGTGCACTGATATTAATTGGAGATCTGTCGGTTGTTATAGTGGTACTAAAGGGATGAACTTTTGCAAATTTATGGTGAGATAGATTATCAAATAAACCTTTTGTTGGATGTGTTTTATTTTCAATAACGCCATAGACGGCCTTTATTTTTGCAAAATCTATTGAGTAGGAAGATTTAGAAATAAGCAAAGGGTGTAAATACTGATTTGATATTGAACTTTTTAGGGTGTTAAAAAGTTTATTCAAAAAAATCTCTTCATTATCAAGAATGTAGGCAATTTTAACGATTAAGGTTCCATTGGGTTTAAGTAGCTCCAATGCTTTATTAAAAGATTCTTGGGTATAGAGATATGCGGCATCAGGGATTGAAGCTTGGGATAATCCGGCCTTTGGATCAGCTGAGGCGTAATAAATCATGTCATATTTCATGTTCGAGGTTTCTAGAAAGCTTCTTCCTTCCTGGTTTATAATATTTGCAGTTGAGTACTGCTTATAGAGCCATGGTGTAGATTGACTGGCCTTTATAAATGTAGGGTCAATTTCAACAGCATGTATTTTAATATCTTTAAAATTATTGAACCTTGTACTGTAAATATCGCTGCCCGCTCCAGTTCCAATCATCAGTAAGTCTTTTACTTCCTTTTTCTTCATGATTTTATTCGCAACTTCATGTCCCACACTTACAATGGAGTTGCGAGGGTCTTTGTAAACAGGATAAAAGAGCATACCATCAGAATATACTTCAATGGATTCATTTTTGTTTATTATATCAACTCGTTGATACGGCCCCCATTCGCTAAAATTGTTATTCTTTTTTAGAAAATTTGGTGTTGTTAGGTCAAACTCGTTAACGCTTAAAAATATAATTATGAGAAGTGTTGAAATTGATAGAAAGAATTTTATGTTTTTTTTGATCAAGGGAGTCGTAAATAAAAGACAACTAATAATAATGCATTTAAAAGGGGATACTAACATGGTTAAAAGACCTGCCATTATAGCACCTAGACCTGCCCCCACCATATCAAAACAATAATAAACGCCAAGCTTATTTTGTTTCTTGCCAATATTTAAGAAGTGACCGAGAACAACACCCTGTAAAATGAAAACAACAATCGGCCCACATAATAAGATAGATAAATAGATGAGAAATGGTGGAGAATAAGCTTTTGTAATTTCAGAACTAACTACCTTATAAAACTCTTCTGGTGAGTAGTATGGGCCAAAACTATGAGCGATAAAGATAAGACAAAGAAATGAGAGAAAAGCTATAAAAGGCAGGGCATAAAGAATAATGTTAAATCTTTTGTGAGAGCCTTTTATTAATTTTTGAGCAAGTAGGGGTCCAATTCCTGTAAAAACTAACGCTATACAAATAACGAGTGGTCCACCAAAGATGACCGTAGGAACTTGAAACTTAATTTCTCGCATGATAGCGAATTGAAAAATAAAAAAGGCCAGCGAAAGAAAGGAAATAGTTAAAAAGTTTTTTTTGTTTTCATCTAAACTTGTAAACATTTATTTCTTTTCCTCTAAAAGTAGATTCTAAGATTTTACTTGAATTGAAATAAGGTGTCATATCCTTTTCTGATTTAAGGCGCAGTTGTTTAGCATAAACTATATAATCGACTTTAAATTTTGTTTTGAGCTTAATTAAATCAATCCCTAAATTGACTCTCGTCAGTAATTTTTGTAGCTCTATTCTTTTAAGAGGCAAATAGGCGCCATTTCCGTTAGGTGTATTATTGTTCAAATAGGTTTTCCAGTTCATATAAATATACTCTCGCGAATATGGAAAAATATTATTTGTATCTGAAACATAGAAAAGTCCCAGATCACTTGGTAAAAATAGTATGTTTTTGTTTTTTATATTTTCAAAAAATGAAGTCAACTCGTTAGGGACATCGACAAATTTATAGGAAATCATGGGTTGAGGTATATTTTCGATTAAAAGAATGATTATAAAAAAAACTGCGATAGTTTCTTTTTTTATCTTTTGAATGACTTTATCTAAGCCTATTGATGATAAAATTGATATTGCAAATAATACAAGAAAATAGGCCCTTGAAGGAACTCTAAAAAAATCAAATATATCAAGATATTCATAAAAAAAGAATAAAGGCATAATATAAGGTTTAGCTCCAATATAAAAAAAAGGTCCAACAGATAGGGTTAACCCTATTAATAAAATCATAAGGAATAATTTAGGTGAAAATAGTATGCCTATAATAGAGAGTAAAAGAGGAGAGTATCCAAAGAAGCCGGACTTTCTTATTTGATGATATAGGGTTTTGGATTCATATATATTTTGTGTGTTTATTACATTTTGGTTATAGGATGCTTCTTCTGTTACAAAAGGTGATATATAGTCTTCAAGGTTATTTTGTCTTAAATCATTTGAAAGTTTTAAATATTCTGAGTTAGTCTTTATGTTTCCGTCTCGGAAATAAATATTACCGGGTAGTTTTTTAAAAAAATCGCTAAAGTAGTTGTAGCTATGTAGCGTGGCCGACGCCTTATTATTAAAAACTTTTATAAAGTTTTTATCTTCCATTTTTTCGAAATAAGGTCTAAAGAAAATAAAATTCATGAAAATAACAGGTATATAAAATACAAAAATGTAATGTCGAAATACTCTGAGGTAAAAAATAAAATAAATGAAAAGAGAAATTTGTAAAAATAGGTTCACGTAGGCCATGCTAAAGGTTTGCAAACTACAAATTAAGGAGGCATATAGAATGTATTTTATGTTTCGATTATCTTTATATATGTCCAAAAAATAAAAGGTTAAAAAGAAAAGGCCATAAAATGCAGCAGGAGGATCTCCAATATGCCCTAGAGTGAAATTAGATGAACAAAATAGCAATGCACCAAATATTAGAGACCATTTATTTTTTATGTATCGCTTTGAGTACAGGATAAATAGTGAACCATTTAGTGATTGTAGGACTATTAAATATATCCATAAACTGTAAAATTCTCCGAATCCAAGTAAACGAGAAAATAAATAAATCGGAAAATGAATTAAAAATGTATCTGACCATATAAACTCATTAGAGGGGTATAAATAACTGGTGATAAAAGAATTTGAACTAAACTGATTTATAAAAATTGTATAGAGATGATTAAATTGAGCTAGGCCAAAGTATAAGCTGTTATTTTCTGGTATTTGATATTGAAGGATTTGTGGAGAAAAAATAATAGCAAAGAAAGTAATAAAGAAAAAAAAGGTAAAACACTTTTTAATCATTTCTTCTTTTTAGATTTATCTAATATATACATCACAACTATGAATAAACCAACGACCGCAAGAGGGTATTCTTTAAAAAAACTTAAAAGGTTATTACTCTTTTTCTTATTTGTTTTATTCTTAGTTGTTGTTGTTTCTGAATAAGTCTCAACAAGGGCATCAACACTAGAGTGAGATTCTAGTTTATCATAATATGACTCGATATCTTTATTTTGTGGAAGAGTTACGTAATTTGAAAAATAATTAATTAGTTGTCCTCTAAGAGAGCGCTTGTATTTTTCTAGATTATGACTCTTTTCAAAAAAAGAAGGAGGTAAATTATTTAAATATTCATACCATATTTCTGGAGGATTATCAGGAAGGTCATTCTCATCAAAACCATACTTTTTTATAAATTCACTTTTAAACTCAGTGTAAAAGTCATCTAAGAACTTTTTAGAGCTTTCTAATACCATTTTATATTTTTTTTCTTGTGCAGGAGTCATTTTTTCGGTTACTGGGATATTTGCAGCACTTTTCTTTCCTGTTTTGGTGAAGATATAATTATCCATAGTATCTTCGAGTAACTTTTTAGATCTTTCTAAATCTTCAGCAATTTCGAGGTTTGCAGGTGGGTTTTTTCCAAAAATTGGATGCGCCATGATTTGTTTTTTGATGGGTGAGGGTAGCTCGTCAGATAAACTTGAAGTATCGAAACCTTTTTTTGGTGCCTCTACTTGTTTGTAATATTGCCAATATTTCTGAGCTCCTTCTAAGATCTCTTTTCGCTTATCTATTACAGCTTGAGGAACCTGAGTGAAGGCCTCGGCTATGAGTGTTAATAGGCCAATAAAGAAAAGTTTCAAAATTCCTCCTTATAGGTTTATTATTTTATCACTGGAGTTAAGATTTGAAAATTTATATTAAACTATACACAATTAGTCTGTTAATCCTCATGAGTTCTTGTCAGCCTGAGAAATCAGTTGATCAAAAAACTCTTAACATAAAAAATTCTTTAAACATTCTTTCTCAAATACATAAAACAGAATCCTCCGATGATGCTACTTGCTGGTCTACAATTAGTAAGACGGAGTCTTATTTATTATCTCGAAGAATAGATACTTCCGCTAGAATTTTGAAAGTTGAGGCATTAAAAATATTATTTTCTAAATTTTTACATAAATTCGAAGGAGATTTAGAAGAAATTCCATTAATTAATCAAACAATGGATAATTCAAAATTAAAAACACTGTCTAGAAGTTCTGAGAATTTTCGAATTATCTTGGATGGCCTATACGAAAATCTATTAGAATTATCATCTGATAATTATTTATTGGCCTTTAATAAAATTAACGAAATTAATTATAGAATTCTTTCTCTTGCTAATGATTATAGTATTAAAAATTCAAAAAAAATCATTGATGTCGACTCGATTAAATACGCATACAAGAGCATCATTAATGAATTTGCTTTAACTGATACTAAAAAACCTATCGGAGTTATTGATCAAAAGAAAATAGGAGAACTAAACAGATTATTAGTAAAGAATAAAATAGATTCATTAAAAAGATGGAATAAACTTAATGGTCCTATAAATAATGAAAGAATTAGAGAGTCATTAAATCATCTTATAGATAAGCCTTTCACTCGGTTAGGTTTTAACTTCTTTTTTCAAAGGTTAGTGAAGATTACAGGGCATATCTTAAAGGGTAATAATAATATTGGGACAGATATAAATATGCCCCTTACTCTTTTTCTCCATCCGGATATTGATATTGTAAAAAGTGAAAACATTGGAATAATTTCTCCAAAAACAACCTATAATATTTTGAATAAACTGTTTCCAAGAGAGGAATTGAGTAATGGAGATGTTGTTTATTATGTTGCAGAAAACTTCATCCATAATATCACAGGTGAAAAACCTAATGTGATTAGGGTTGTTTTAAAAGAAGAAGATTTAGACGCTGTCAGAGATACGGTTTTACCTTGGAAAATAATTGATGATTCACTTTTGAGGTATGGAAGTAGCTCTCATTCTCCTCACTCTTTTGAAATTCTTTCCGAACGGTTAACAGAAATAAGTTTGGCCATGATTAGATTAATGAATGATTTTGGGCCAAAGGGAAAAAAAATAACTGAGAATAGTTTGAAAAATGTTTTTGAAAAACATCTTTATTTTGTTAAGGGCAAAAGCTCTAATATTGCTAGAGAGTTTAACGGAAAAAGTGAAGTTTTGAAAAGATATGGAAATTTGTTTCTAGATTTAACAGAAAAGTCTGGTATTTCCAGGAAAATTTGTAAGAAAAAAAATACTAAAGTAGAAGTGTATCAATACTCACATACACAAGAGTACCTAGGCTCAGGTCTTGCCATTGGTGATTTTAACAATGATGGAAACCTAGATCTTTTTTACCCAGGTGAAGGCTGTAACCGTTTGTACAAAGGAAATGGCGATTTGACTTTTACTGATGTAACACAAAAGTGGAATGTTGATGGATTAGACTTAATTGATTCTAAACAAGCACTTTTTGTTGATATAGATAACGATCATTTATTAGATATTTTTATTTTAGATTCAAAAGGTGATAGTAAAATATTTAGGCAAGATAATAATAAATTTATTGATATTACTTTAAGCTCAGGAATTAAAACCAAAAAAAGTGCTCACACGGCCACTTTTTTGGATTTTAATAATGATGGGTTGCTAGATATATATATTGGTCATTATGGGATAGGTTTTAGTTCTCTTGACGGGAATAATGGTGTCGAAAATCAATTATATAAAAACTTGGGGGATGGAAAATTTAAAGATGTTTCTGATGCTTCAGGTATAGCAACACCCCGATGGACAATGGCCGTAACGTCTTTTGATGTAAATCTAGATGGATATGCGGATATTTTTAGTGGAAATGCTAATGGTGTTGATGAATTATTTATTAATCAAAAGGATGGAACTTTTAAAGAGATGGGCGCCAAGTATAGTCTTTTTTCAAGAGGCGATACTATGAATGCTTCAGTAACTGATTTTAATAACGATGGAAGATGGGACATTTTTATTACTGTAATTGATATGTTTTCGAGAAACCTAAGGTTTGTGTTCCCTAAAGGCAATAGTATCAAGACTCTTGACGATCAGATTTTAAACTCAACACTGTATTTAAGTGGGAATAAAATGTATTTATCTACCAAAGAGGGATTTATTCCTACTCATGAGGTTTTTGAACCTGGTCGTATGGGCCTTGGATGGAGTGCTAACTTTTTTGATTACGAAAATGACGGAGATCAAGATTTGTATGTAGCAAATGGCTATGTAGATAATGTGATAACTGGTGCACAAAAAAATCTTTTTTATATGAATGAAAACAATCGATATTACCGTTTAAGTGGTTATGTCGAAGAAGAATTAAAAAAGAAGCAAAAAGACGATGTGATATCATTTAAAGGAAACTCAAGGTCTGTTATTCATGCAGATTTGAATAATGATGGATTATTAGATCTCATAGTAGGTAATTTCAATAATGGCTTAAAAGTTTTTAAGAACAATGCCAAGCAAAAAAATAATTGGATTAAAATTAAGCTCAAAGGAAGAAAATCTAATAGTTATGGTGTCGGATCTGTTATAAAAATAAAAACAGAGGATGGAAAAAGGATTCAGAGGTTAGTGAGTGCTGGCAGTAATTATTTATCGCAAGATGACTTAACAGTTACATTTGGTATCGGAAAAAATAAATCTGTTAGCGAAATAGAGGTTTATTGGAGTGGCGGAAATAAGGAATCTTATAAAGGTAAATATAAAAATAATAACACTTATTTAATCGAACAAGGCTCAGGTCCATATTATCTTTCTAAGAAGTAAGAGGCCCTAAGGAAATTTTGCCCTTATCATTAAGATAAAGTTTTTTGATTATGCTCATTGTTGTATTACAGTTTCTTCTATTTATACCACTTCTTATAGGAGCATTTTTTCCTGTTTTTAATAATTTTAAGATTCCATTATTAATCATGCTTCCATTTTTTATTTTTTTCCTGCTTAAAAATACTGAAATTAAGTTCAAAGTTGAAAAATATGCAGTAAAAATAATAGCATTCGCATTTCTAATGGCATTTTTAAAGATTCTAATATTAGATTACTTTTCGTTTAATGTTAATGCCGTAGATTTTAGTTTCTTTGATCACCTCGTCCCTAATTCCTTTATGGGAAAATTTATGTATACGGCAGTTGATGAATCAATACAGATGACAAATCATCCCTATTTTATTATTTGGTTACTAGCTCCTTTGCAAATGATTTTCAAAACACCTTTGATTCTGCATATGGCCCATGGAGTAGTTCTTTGGAGTGCATTTATACCGTTGTATTTGTTGTTAAAAAGGTTCTCCTTTAAGCCTATTATTAGAATTCTTTTATTATTGTCATTTTTTTTATCACCTTATTTAAATAGAGTTCTTCTTTTTCATTTTCATCCAGAGGTTTATTATGTACCTCTATTTTTTTGGTTATATTATTTTCTTTTAGAAAATAAAGAAAAGTTATTTTATTTAGCAGCATTTCTCATATGCTCAATTAAAACAGATGCTCCTATTTATTTATTTCTTTTTTGTCTGGGTCTATTTTATGCAAAAGAAATAAAAGGTAGAAAACTTATAAATATAAGTTTATTGGCCTTGTCGTTTTGTATTGTTAATATTTTGTTTTTTATGCCATATGAACTAACTTTAAAGGGTGCTGAAAATATAGGGCCTATTGATAAAGTAATACAAGTTGCTCAAAATTTTTACGAGGTCAATCTCATTCATTTAAGTAAGAATATTTGGACTACTTTTAATGATGGGCCCTGGAAGATATTATATCCATTTTTAGGAATTCCTTTAATTATTCCTCAGGTAGGTTTTGTTCTTTGGCCATTATTTTTACTTTTTTCTGTAATTGATTATGCTCCTTTAAGAGGTCTCCATGTTTATTATAGTGCTCCTGTCATTCCATTTCTTTTTATAGGGCTTGTTTTATTTTATAAAAAAAATAAGTATTTATGCTATACAGTGCCTTTTTTAATTATTTTTAGTTTTCTATTTTCAGAAAATCGTTATTATCTTAAAGAAAATATTCAATTTGAAAGACCTAAATATTCGTATGAAAATTTTATGCTTTTAAAAAGCCAGATAGACCTTGATGGCGGAACTCTTTGTACTCAAGGAACATTATTCCCACATTTTCCATATCATCAGAACCTTAAACTATTAAGAAAGGATTGTGTTTTAGATCAATATAAATACTACTTTTTCAATAAATCTCAAAGGTCATTTCCCTATTTTGGTGATGCCGAATTCCAAGAGGTTTTTAAAAGGCTTGACGAAAATAACGATTATATTAAATACCAACTGGATGATTTTATACTGTATAAAAAAATTAGTGGGTAGTACCAAAACTTGGGAAAAGCTTTAGGAATTGGCCACCCTGATCGACCCAACGGGATTCTCTTTTAATCATTTCATCTTTAAAAGCGTAGGGAAGAATTAAAAAATAATCAGGTTTTAGTCTACGCGCCTTTTCTTCAGAGTATATGGGAATGTGGGTGCCAACTGTATATTTACCCCATTTAAGCTCTGTTCTTTCTGACGCTGCCTCAATAAGTTTAGAGTCTAAGTTAAAATATTGAAGGATCATATTCCCTTTTGTTGAAGCACCATAAACCCAAACCTTTTTACCTTTTTTCTTTTGAGAATGGAAAAAAGCGAGGGCCTCCGTTTTAGACTGATCAATCACTTTAAAAAAATGATGGAGTAAGGACTCCATTGAAACTTCTTTTTCTCGTGAAATATACTTTTCTAAAAGACTGCTATTTTTGACTCCTTTCCTAGCATATATCCTATAGCTTCCTCCATTTACTAAATTGCTCTCAATATGAGTTATGGCCAAACCATTCTGATTAAATAATTTCTTTAAATTTTCAAGATCATAATAAAGAAGATGTTCGTGACAGATATTACCAAAATCATAGGCCTTTAACATATGATAGAGGCCCATAAACTGCGTGATAAAAATACCTTGCTCATCAAGGCAGCTATGGACATCTTTTATAAAAGTCACTGGGTCTTCAAGATCATAGAGCATAGCTATGGCCGTTATGATTTTAGCTTTTTTCTTTGAATGCTTATGATAGAGCTCTTTATTCCAAAACTGATTAATGAAGATTGATATATTACTACTTTCTGTTGTTGAAAATATTTGTGCCGGCTCAAATCCAATAGTCTTAATGCTTTTAGGATAGTTACTTAACAAGGTTCCATCATTGCTACCAATATCAAGTACAGTATCACCATCTTCTAAATTGACATGCTCCATTGCTTTATCAACAATATCTTTTAAGGCATCTCTCATGGTCTGGGTAATACCTGAAAAGTACCAATAGTTATCTCTATAAAGTAGGTTTTTGTTTGTATTTTCTCCAAGTTGGACAAGCTGACAGCTTTGGCACCTGATGAGTCTTAACGGCACTTTCTGCTCATCAGAGGAGTTCTCAGTATCAATGAAATTACTTAAATATAAAAGGCCAAAGTCTTTTAACAGTTCTAGTTTTTGAGATTTACATATTCGGCAATGTTTTATGGTGCTATATGCTCTCAAGATCCTCCTCCAATAACTTGCTCGTAATGACTTGCGCGTGATTGCCAAATGATAGATTCCATAAAGAAATGAAAAAAACTAAGAAGAATAATTGTCATGGTTAGAACAGCAGAGTTAATTTTCATAAAAGTAAAAACAATCAAAAAAGGTGTTACCGAAACCCATAATATTGCAGGGCCTGGTAAATATTCAAACTCATAGGTTTTAGAACCATACAGCTGATAAAGTCTAAAAGAGCTTAAATCATGGATCATCCGAGGAGTTCCATAACTAAAGAAAAAATAGCCTAATTGAAAAGTAAATACCGTGAGAAGAATAAAAGAAAAATTGAGCCATATATACCACTTACCATCAGAGCTTTTTGAGTTTGAGCTCCTTCTATAACAATCAATTGCGTAAAGAAATAGAAAAGGCATAAGAATAAGGTACAAGCGCTTTTCCATTATACCCGCAAAACCACCTAATGAGTTGACCAAATTAGAGTTTGGAAAGGAGAAAAAATAATAAAAAATAGCAAGAAGACCAATACTAATCCAACTAATGAATTGAGATGGCCCTTTATTTTTGGTCAACAACGACTCTATCCCAAATTGCTGTTTCATCAAATGATAGGAGCCATAAATACTGAAAATAACCATGAAGTATTCCATACCAAATGGAAAACTTAAAAGACCTAAATAAAGAGGAGCAGCTTTTTTTGTGCCCAGATGAGATCCTAACTCTTTTAAACTCTTCTTATTAGAAACTGAAAAAAGACCCATAAGGATATGGGGATAAAAAAGAAAGTAGGGTAGTAAATCTCCAGGCAAAGAATCATGTGCCAGAAAATCTTTGATATTTGAGTTAAAAACAAATTGATCAAAAGCGATAATGATAAAAGTCAGAGGTATGAGCCCCATAATATTGAGAAAATAGCGGGGGTTAATCATGACTATAATAGACCCAAAAAGCACCCATCGTATCAACGTCACGTTTTGTTCTGTTGTTCACTATCATCTCAACTTCGTACTCATCGTTGGGATCTACTAAAATTCCTTTTGATGATGAATAATAATCAAGGTTTGTAATAAGCTCTTTTTCCTTATGGTTTTGAGCGTATCCTTTCCACACGACTTTATTCTTAGAAATATTTTTTAAAGACAGGGATTCTCCATAAGGATGCAGATGCAACCAAATATAATGGATTTTAATATTTTTTCCCTTAAAAGAGTCGAGCTTAATTTTATTTTTATAACTATGTGTTCCAGGAGGAACATACCAATGACTTGTCATTGGTTGAGAGTGCCCCATCTTATGATCATGCATATGGACAGGTTTACAATCAGAAACAGGACATAAGGAACCAACAAACCCAAAGTGAAGAGGCTTGATTTTCTGCTTTTTAGCTTCTGAGTCGGTGAGGTACTTAATATTTGCCTTGAAATCAATCTCTTTATCTATATCTGTGTAGTTATTATTTAAGACTTGAGCATTTAAAAAAGCATTTTTATCTGTGCTCATACTTGCTTTTAAGGCAAACCCATCGGGAAACTTTAAAGTATTGAGTCCTTGCGCTAACGCAACAAGGTTACCTTCATTATAAGTTGTTAAAGAGATATGACAGAGAAACTCTAAAGAGTCTTCTTTGGTTTTTGAGCTATAGACATCAGTTGAGAACTCTTTAATCCAAAAGGTATTAGTTCCAAAGTCTTTTTTATTTAAAGTGAGCTGTTTACGAGGCCCTTGCATTGAGCGGTAAATTTTATCAACTTTAAGGCCTTTAAGAAGAAATGATCTTTCTTTTAGAGAGCCATGCGCCATATTTGTCATTAAAAGTGTAATTAATAAATGAATCATACTTTGAAGTATGCTTAATTTTTATAAAGATTTCTAGAATAAAATGGAGAACTACTTGCTGCGTAGCAAGTCTCTTTTTAAAAGTTGATCTTTTCTTCTTTGTTTCGCCTCGTTGATATTGGCCAGTACTGAGAAACTAAGGACTTCGTCTTGTTGATAGACTTTAATTTCCTCTTCTAATAACTCAACCTTGTAAGGATTAAAAATATGAGAAGATTTAAGCTCTCTTAAAGGCGCCACATTACCGGGAAGGGTCGCAGAGAACACGAGAATATCATCTCCATCTAAAACAGCAACCTCTTCTCTTTTGGAGTTGTATGAAAGTGAGCGTATATTTTGAAGTTTTGTATATTCACCGGCATAAATTTGGTCTTTAAAAAGAAAAATATTTTTATATCCAAATAGTTTTTCGTGATTACTTGTAACACTTTTTTCAACGACTTTATCAAGACATGCTTTTTCAATATGGTCATTACCTTGGCCATTTCCATATTCAAGGACTTGTCTCATACAATCTTGCGCATAGAGATTAATAGAGAAAAGAAAAATAAGAAGTATTTTCATGGCACACTTCCTTGTAGAAGGTTATCGGTTTCTCCGCCAGTAGTTGCTGAAGCTTTTAAAAGAGTAGAGTAAGACCCTTGGGGAAGAGTTGCTCCAAGAAAGGTCATCTGTACAGTACACTCAGCAGCTGGGGCCAGTGTGTTTCCAGAGCAAGTATCGGTTCCTTTGGACCAAGCTGCTGGTGTACCCGTTAATGTTGAAATATTTATGCTAGATGAAACGACGTCACCTATATTTTTTAAAGTATAAGTATGCGTGATATTGGTACTTGTTGAACCATAGTCATCTGGGTTTGGAGGATTTGGACTTGAAGCACCGACAATCCAACTCAGTTGAGCTGTTGAAATATAGCTATAACCTCCAACGAGGGTATCAGTTTGGGTATCATCATTATTGACAATAACATTATAGCTACCAAGGGCCTGAGCTGGAATAGTACAGGTAATGGTTGTTGAGTTTGATGAGATAATAGGACAATCTAATAAACCTATGTCTACTGTACCTGCTCCATCAACATCAAAATCAGTACCGTTTATGGTTAAAATATTTCCACCGCTAACTGATCCATTTACTGGGTCTACACTTGTAATAACGGGGGGATTAACAGTCGTAAAGGCCGAAGCAAGCACATCACTTTGTCCGTCAGGGTTTGTTACCGTAATATCGTAGGTACCGGCAGCAAGTGCAGGTGAATTACAGGTAATCTGTGTATTAGGGCCATTAACAACGACAGTTGTACAAGAAAAGCTTCCAACGATGACCGTAGCAAGGTCATCGAAATCAGTTCCTGTTAGAGTTAATGCTGTTATTGTATTAGCAAAACCAGTAGTTGGATTTATGCTGACAAGATCTGGGGCCGCAATATAAGTAAAAGCATTATTATCTGTGTCTAATTGACCATCTGGATTTGTAACGACAATATCAGATGCACCTGGAGTACCAGCTGGTGTTGTGCATATTACCTCGGTTGAACTATTAAAGGTTACTGAGCTACAGTTGACTCCTTCTACAGTAATAGAGAGACCATCAATAAAACCAGTTCCTGTTATAGTGACGGCCGTTCCTCCTGATTCAGGTCCACTGGTCGGTGTAGCACCGGAAATAGTTGGTGCAGGGTTATAGGTAAAGCTGACGGGAGAGGAGCTTTGTAGATCTCTATTAGTCACGACTAAATTATAAGGACCGACGGCATTATTTGGTACAACACAGTCAATTGCGTTGGTGTTAATATTAGAAAGAGAAGTACAAGCAACACCGTTTATAGTGACCGATAAACCTGTTCTAAAAAAATCTCCATTGATGGTAATGGTATTACCAGTATCACCATTATCTGGACTTAGAGACGAAACAGTTGGCGCCTCAAAATAGGTATAGGCCGCGCTGGCCACAACAGATTGTCCATCAGGGTTTGTAATAGTGACATCAACAGCACCAGCACTATGAGCAGTTGTAGTACATGTTATAGTTGTTGTACTACTTACAACGACACTACCACATCCACTTCCTCCAAAATCTACTGTAGTTGTTCCTGACGTAACAAAATTAGTTCCAGTTATTGTGACGGCCGTTGCTCCTGCAAGTGGTCCTTCGGGATATGGGTAAGCATCTGCTGTTAAACTCGTTATGGTTGGAGCAAATGAATAGGTATATCCAAGGGCCAGAGTATCAGACTGCCCATCAGGATTAATAACGATAACATCAACAGTTTCTGCAATATGGGCCAATGGATTACAAGTTAATTCTGTCGAACTTACATAAACGAGATTGGGACAATTAACTCCATCTATAGTTACTGATAATCCCGGAAGAAAGTCTACACCAGTAAGTGTGACGGTATTTCCTCCAAGAACATTTCCTCCATTTGGATTGATACTCGTAAGGCCTGGAGGACCTTGATAAGTAAAGCCTGAAGATAAGGTAGCTGATTGAGAGTTGGATGGTCTATTCAGTACAACATCTACAACACCTGCAGTATTGGCCCCGGTAGTACAAGTAATCTCTGTACTACTTTCGGTATTAACTGCACAGTTAACTCCACCAAGCGTAATACTATCCCCTGGTAAAAAGCCTGTCCCTGTTATAGTCACAGAATCCGAGCCAATGGTGGAGCCGGTGAGTGGGGAGATAGAGCTAATGACGGGATCGGCTAAATAATTATAAGCGATAGGTAAAGAGCTGCTTTGAGTATCAGGATTAATAACTTCTACAGTGACAAAACCAGCAGCATGAGCAGGTGTATCACAAGTAAGAGAAGTAGAACTAATATAATTGATATTAGTACAATCGACTCCATCAAATCTGACCTGAGGTGTACTCGTAAAATCAGAGCCTGTTATGGTGACAGAATCCCCTCCTGAAGTGGTGCCTGAATTAGGATTAACTCCTGATAAAACCGGTGCAGGAGCGTAAGTAAAAGAGTTTGAAAATGTTGAAGACTGAGTATCTGCATTAGTTAATACAATATCGTAAGTTCCTAGAGTACCCGCTGGTGTCAAACAAGTTAAGCTCGTGTCATCTATAACATTTACTGAAGTACAAGTATTTCCATCTACTGTGACACTTATCCCAGCATAAAATCCAGTTCCCGTAAGTGTAATGAGAGTTCCTCCACTTGGGTTACCTCCAGTAGGAGAAACAGCAGAAGCAACAGGCGGAGCTCTGTAATTAAAACCGCTCCCAAGAGTTCCTGATTGATTATCATAGTTAGTGACAACAACGTCGACGGCCCCTGGCCCACCGGCGGCAGTTGTACAATCTATTTGGCCACTATTAATCCAAGTGACACCCGTACAAGCGACTCCGCCTAATGTCACATTAATTGGTAATGTTGAGATAAAATTAGAGCCAATGATTTGTATATTAGTACCTCCACTACTAAAGCCCTCGGCCGGAGACACACTTAATACAGTCGGAGCTTCTTGGTAGGTATAGGCAGAAGCTAAAGTAACGACTTGTCCATCATCATTTGTGAAAACGACATCGTAAGATCCGGCCGTAAGAGTTGTTGTGTCACAACTTAGGGTTGTAGAGCTTGAAACGTTGACATTAATACAAGCTGCTCCCCCTATACTAACGCTTGAACCGGAGAAAAATCCAGTTCCCGTTATGGTTACTGTTTGTCCTCCATTAAGTGGGCCACCATCGGGTGAAATAGAGGTTAGGGTAGGAGCGAGTTGGTAATTGTATCCATTAATTAAAGTATTATTTTGAGTGTCAGGGTTTTCTATTCTCACATCAGCATCACCGGCCACATTTCCGGATGGAGTTGTACAAACCAATTCACCACTACTGATCCATTGAACATTAGAACAATTATTTCCATCAATGCTAACTGTAGCTCCAGGATCAAAATTAGACCCAAAAAGACTAAGACTTGTTCCACCACCAAAGGCCCCTTTAAGTGGGCTGATGGAAGATATAACAGGTCCTTCAGCGTAGGCCAAACCATCGGCCAGTAGATTCACTTGTCCATCAGGATTGATTACGTTTACATCATAGCTGCCAATACTACGAGGTGGAGCAATACAATTAATTTCTGTAGAGCTGATAAAATTAACAGAAAGACAGCTTATTCCATCTACTCTAGCAATAATACCATCACCAAAGTTTGTTCCGTTAATAGTTATGACAGTTCCACCACTTGGGTTTATTTGATTTGGTGAAATACTTGTAATGCTGGGGGTACCTAAAAATCGGTAGCTATTTAAAAGATTAGCTGATTGTCCATCAGGGTTAGTTAGAACAACAGAATATAAACCTATTGGGGAGTTAGCGGTTACACATGAAGCTGTATTTGAATCGGTCACAACGACGTTCGTACAAGCAACACCTCCAATATCAATACTGAGGCCATCGATAAAATTAGTACCACTGAGTTGAACTGTTGTTCCACCAAAGCTTGGGCCTAGGGCGGGGTTAATACTTACAATTGTAGGAACTGGATTATATGTATAAGCATTACTAAGAGTAACGGATTGCCCATCGGGGTTTGTTATCGTGATATCTATGAGCCCTGATGCTCTGGCAGAAGTTGTACAAACAATTTCTACGTTTGTTAAAGAGGTTACATTACAAGGGGATCCTGAAAGATCAACACTTGCTCCTGGTAAAAAGTATTGACCACTTAGAGTAAGCTCTGTTCCTCCGTCAATACCACCGTTATCGGGTACAACAGGACTATTAAGAACAGGCGCTTCTAGATATGTAAAAGCAAGACTAGCAGTGGCGATTTGATTGTCGGGGTTAGTCACGACTACGTCATAGGCCCCTGCTGCTTGAGCAGGAGAAAGACAGATAAGATCACTACTTGATATATAGGTCGTGGATAGACAAGCTTGAGAACCTATTTGAGCTTGGGAACCTAGAGCAAAATTACTACCAGATATTGTTATATTAGTATTGCCGGCCAAGGGGCCATCACTTGGGTTGACTGTGCTTATGCTTGGGCCAACTTGATATGTATAAGCATTATTTAAATTAGTTTGTTGGTCATCTTCATTAATTAGAATAATATTAACAACCCCAGCAGAGTGTGCAGGTGTTAGGCACTGAACTGTTGTGGAATCAATTTGATCTATCGAACTACAAGGAAGGCCATCAAAATTAATATCGGTGACTCCTCTTAAATCTGCTCCTGTTAGAGTAACAAGAGTGTTTCCACCAAGTGCTCCAGCGACAGGAGAGATGCTACTAAGAGTAGGGGCATTTCTATATTCAAAAGCACTAAGAAGACTAGCGCTTTGGTTATCACTATTAGTAACAATTAAATCAGCAAGGCCTAGTGGCCCTGGTGGTGTTGTACATGTAATTGAACTGGCGGTTACTGAAGAGACTGGACAGTTACTACCACCTAAGTTGACTACAGCGCCAGCTAAAAAGTTGGCCCCATTAATTGTAAGAGTACTTGCTCCCGCCAGTGGCCCTGCGGCGACTCCACTTGGAGTTGTGACAGAACTAATCGTGGGTGCGTCTTGATAATTGTAATTCGTCCCCGAGTTAGTGGTTTGAAAATCATTATTTGTTACCGTAATAGGATAGCTTCCTGTCTGAGCAGGTGTGTTACATGTTATGGTACTTGATGAAACTAAAACAAGTGAAGTACAGCTAAGCCCATTAATACTAACTTCAACTCCTGGAAAAAAATTACTTCCGTTGATTGTAAGGGCCGTGTCTCCAGCAGGGTTACCTCCATTAGGACTAAAGGAGCTGATAGCTGGGGCGGCCCTATAAGTAAAACCACCTACAAGTGAACCTGTTTGAGTATCAGGGTTTTCAACAACAACATCCTTAATACCTGTACTTGTTCCTGTTGTTGTACAGCTAATAAGAGTGTCGCTAATATAATTAACAGAGGCACAATTAAGCCCTCCAATAGTGACACTAATGCCGTTTACAAACTCTGAGCCTGTAATTTGAACTGGTGTACCACCTGCTATGGCACCTGCACTAGGTGTAATGGAGCTGATAACGGGTGGCCCTTTATAAGTAAAACTTGAAAATAATGAGGCGGCCTGTTCATCAGGGTTGGTAATAGTGACATTATAAACGCCTGCACTTTGAGCTCCAATTGTACAAGTGATTTGAGTATCTGAGTCGACACTAAGACTTCCACAGTCTACGGCCCCAATTTTTACGGAGGCACCGCTAAGAAAACGAGTACCGGTGATGGTCACTATATCTCCACCGGTTATTTTGCCGGAAGTAGGAGAGACCGCACTGATTGTTGGGGCCTCTCTATAAGTGTATCCATCGACAAGTGTAGCGCTTTGGTTATCAGTATTAGTTACCAAAATGTCACTGGCAGGAATTGAAAAAATACTAAAACCACTATCACCTGCAGTAGGATCATCATAAGCGCCTTGTAATAAGTAAGTTATAGAGACTTTATCACCATCACTGCTCGCCTCAAAAAACTCAAGCGCATCTATTGCCGTCGCCAGTTTGCTGGCCACAGTAGCAGCATCATCATTTAGAATTACAGTACTTATCTCTAATCCTGAGGATGCACCGTGGGCCGGCTCAGCTGTTCCACTGTCACCTACATCAAACCAGATTCCTAAGGAAGAATTAGGAATATTAAAAATAAAATATTTGCCATCAAGACTATTAGTGACATCAGCAACAGTTTGGATTTCGAAAAACCTTGATTTAGCAGAGGTGACACAAGTTAGAGTATTTGCATCAATATAACTTAGGTTATTACAGTCCTTACCACCTACGGAAGCAGTGATACCAGGACGAAAAACAGATCCTGAAATTGTGACGAAGGTTCCACCAATATAATTTCCACCAATAGGAGATATACTAGAGATGCTTGGCCCTGGCTGATAATTGTAAGCAGAAGGTTTAGTTCCCGTTTGTCCATCAGGGTTTGTGACCGTAACGGCCTTAATTCCCTCTGTGTTGGCCCCGGTTGTACATGTTAACGTCGAGCTATCAACAAAAGTTGGACTTGTACAATTAACTCCGCCGACATCAATGGTGAGAGCTCCATCATAAAACTTGCTTCCTGAGATTGTTATTTCAGTGCCACCAGCAAGGGCCCCAGCGGTAGGGGATACTGAAGTGACAATAGGTGGGTCTCTAAAAGTAAAGGCATCAGTAAGTGTGTACTCTTGTCCATCATTATGAATAATTCTAATATCTGATAAACCGGCCGGTTTTGAAGGGGTTGAGCAAGTGATAGATGTATCACTTACAACACTGACTTGATCACAAGCTGTTTCTCCAAAGAAAATACTAGCACCTGCAATAAAGTCTGTTCCAGTTAAGGTAATAGAGGTTGCTCCTGATGAGTAGCCTTCGTTAGGAGTAACTAAAGTTATAACAGGACCAAGTCTATAATCAAAAGCGCTAAATGGTAAATTAGCTTGGGTATCCGGGTTGGTAACGGTGATATCAAGAGTTTCAACAACACCACTATTTGTACTTGTTGTACATAAAATAACTGTTGTACCTACGACGGCATCAACAGGGCAGTCGTTAGTCCCAACTGTTACGCTTGCTCCTTGTTGAAAATCTGTCCCAATAATACTTAGATTAGTTCCTCCATTAACGGCCCCACCATCAGGTGTGATTGATAAAATAACGGGTGGCCCATAGTAAGTATAAGAACTGGGTAAGTTTGCCGTTTGGGAATCTATGTTAGTGACAATAACATCATAGGTTCCCTTTAATGCTGAAGTTGTCGTGCAAGTAATACTTGTCGCTGATTGAGCTGTTACGTTACAGGAAAAACCACCAATATTAACAAGGGCCTGATCAAAATGATTTCCGGTAATGGTGACAGTTGTGCCACCACTAGCAAAACCTGAAGCAGGCGAAATAGAGTCTATTATAGGAGCTGGAATAAAAGTAAAGGCATCGGAGATACTACTGGTTTGGTTATCAGGGTTTGTCACAGTGACATCTACAAGTCCATCAGCGTGTGCAGGAGTAGTACATGTTAATTGAATAGCACTGACAAAATTGACATTGTTACAAGCAGTCCCACCAAAATCAACAGTTGCTCCGGATAAAAAATCACTTCCATCTAAGGTTATGGCCGTACCACCAATACTTGGGCCACTTGAGACATTAATACTCGTAAGAGTTGGTCCTGCTTGATAAGTATAGGCGCTTGCCAGCGTTCCAAGTTGGGAGTCCAGGTTTGTAACGACTATATCGTAGGTCCCAGCAGGATTTATACCTGTCGTACAAGTTAGAGAAGTCGAACTTATAAAATTAACTGGAGAACATGCTACTCCATTAATATTAACAGTTGCGCCTGCTTTAAAACCAAGGCCAGTGATGGTTAAACTTGTTCCTCCGCCAAGAGCTCCAGCAGTTGGGGTCACAGATGAAACTGTTGGAGGGCCTTCATAGCTCAAAGAGGCAGCATAAACCACACTTTGAGCATCTTGAGATCCATTAGTCAGTTCAACATCAACAGTAGTATTAGCTGTGCCAGCAGGAATAGTACAGGTCACAGTTGTAGAACCAAATAGGATAGGCCCAGTACAATCATTACCGCCTACTGTAACACTAGGAGTTGTTCTAAAGTTAGTTCCGGTAATGGTTAGAGTGCCACCCCCACCGAAGGGTGAAGTAGTAGGAGAAATTGAAGTGATGGTAGGAGGATCGATAAGTTCAAGTGTCGCAGGTAAGACATCAGTTTGAGCATCGTAATTAGTAACTTGAATATTTTTAAACCCCGCACTGGATGCTGAAGGGGTACATCTTAATTGAGTACTATTATCATAGGCGATATTGGTACAATCAACACCATCGATTTTAATAGATGGTAGAGGGGTAGCTAAAAAGTCAGTTCCTGTGATTGTAATTTCAACTCCACCAGCGGCAGGTATTTCAAAAGGTGAGACCGAAGATACTGAAGGGCCATTTCTATATTGAAAAGCGCTCGATAAAGTTGCATTAAGGGTATTGAGGTTGGTTACTTGGACACCCTCGATGTTATTAAGAGTTCCTGCCGGAGAGTTACATGTTAAGCTTGTATCACTAACAACGGTGAGTGATGTACATGGATTACCACCAATAGTAACAACTGCACCATCATAAAAACCACTACCTGTTATTGTGACGGCCGTTGAACCAGCGACAGCACCACCATCAGGAGTAATAGCACTAATGGTAGGGGAGCGGTTAACGAATGGGTTGGAATTATAAGTGAAGCCATCTGCGAGTGTGGATTGTTGTAAATCAAATGAATTAATCACCGTAACATCATAGCTTCCATTTGTTTGTGCAGGGGTTGTACAGTTAATAAGATCTCCCGATGGAGCACGGTAAGTAACAACACAAGCAGATCCACCAATAAAAACTGTGGCACCTGTATCAAAATCATAACCATTAACAGTGATCATTTCTCCACCAACTGTGGACCCAGAACTAAAATCAAGACTCGTAATCGTCGGTGGATTAATATAAGTAAAGGCCGCCGTGGCGGTTACACTCTGGGTATCAGGGTTGGTGATAATGATATCTCGCGCTCCGGCCACTCCAGATGGGGTTGTGCAAGATATGTTAGTTGAAGAGGTGAAAGTTAAACTATCACAATTAGCGCCACCAATACTGACTGTAACTCCCGTTTGAAAGTTAGCTCCAAGAATATTGACAGTTTCACCTCCGGCCGCCTTTCCCGTAGTATTTGTTATACTTGTGAAGGTTGGAGCATCGGCATATGTATAAGCATTAGGAAGGGTAGCAGTTTCACTATTTGTATTTGTAACAACGACGTCTACAGCGCCAGCAGTAGAAGGGTCAGGTCGGCAGGTTATTTTTGTAGAATCTATATATATGGTGTTTCTACAAGGATTACCTCCAACTTCAACAGCTATGCCTAAGATAAAACCGCGACCATTAATAGTAATTGTATTTCCACCTGCTAAAGGTCCACCACTGGGGGCAATGGAGGAGATCTCGGGAGAGTAAAGATAAGAGATTTTTGAGCTTGATTGAGAAACTTTACCGAATTTATTTTCAATATTGATAAAGTAATCACCTTCATCAAGTGATGGTAATGTACAGGTTATTGAGCTAAGAGAGAGGTATTGGACATCCTCACAGATCTGACTTCCAACTCTAACTTCTCTAGCTATATCTAAGTTGCTACCAATAATTGTAAGTGTTGCTCCACCATCAGGTAACGTTTTACTAGGAGAAAAACTTGTAACACTAGATTCGGGTGCGGCGCCAAGACCAAGGTTTTGGGCCCTGATATTTGTTTGATTGGGGACAGGTACACAGGCACTCATTTGAATGAGTAATGAAATAATTGAAATAAGCTTTAAATACCCCATTAAAGACCTATCTTTTCGATCAGTTACATGTATTTTATCAGTACCTCTTTCGAATTTTAGGCAAGCCTCTTGAGAATAAGGGGTTAGCGAACCTCGAATGGGCAAAAACTTTGTAGTTTGACCTATTTATGAGTCATTCAATAAAAATTATTGAGTTCAAACTTTGGTAGAGGAAGGCTAAAATGAAGAAATGCGTCTACTTTTAAGTTTTTTATTAGTTTTTTCTATTTCGGCCCAGGCCGAAAAAGTATTCTGGTTTGAGTACACAACCAAAAGAGGTGACTATTTAGAGGAGTTAATTCAAAAAATTCACGTTCCTGATATAGCTCCTCACATACAAAAACTTAAAAAAGAGGTTAAGAAAAAGAATCCACAGATTAGGCTCTGGGGCCCGATGTTAGGGAACGAAAAAATTAAATTAATTGTTGTGGAAAAGTATGCTCTTGCTAAAGAGATTAAAAAAGCTGCTAGTCCTAAAGAAAAAACAGTACCTAAAGATCATTATTTTGACCTTTATTATCAATACACGACTTCTCATTTTGAAGAATCAAGTCCCAATGAAATTGCAATTGATTTTGTTTTTCCTATGGGGGCAGGAATAGACTATTACTTCGATAAAAAAAGCTTTTGGGGTTGGGATTATTACCCAAAAGCAGGGCTTTTATATAAATCACTGAGTTGGGTTGAAGGGGCCACATCTTCTGTGAGTAGTGATTCTTTTACCGATTTAAAAATCCCATCAACAATCGACTTTTTTGTAGAACTTAAATCGGCCAATACTTTTTGGAAGTATTTCCATGCCCACTATTTTTTTAAAAAAGCGACTCTTTTTGGCCTTGATTATAATTTTGATACTTCTGAAAACCAGGTCAGAAAATCCCGCTTTTATTGGGTAGGGTTAAAAATAACGGCCTGGGGTAATGAAAATATTCGCTTAGGAATAAAAACATCGTTATCAGTGTTGAATCAAAACTATCTCTTAGATAGGGATGGTAATGAAATAGAAGGAGCTGATACGGGAACAAGTTTTTCCGCCTATCAGTATGGCGCCTTTGGTGAATACCACTTTGGTCATAATTTCTTTTTAGGACTCGGAATGAATTTTTATAGACTGAGCTCTTCCAAAAGCATCACTCTTAATGAGAACTATGCACGCTTAGGTCTTAGCTTTTAATTAAATCAAGATGACACCACTTTTTTGTAAGAATGATGTTTTTTCTAACATTTATGTTGATATAAGCATTAACTAATCTACTCAAGTTTAAAATTATTTGTTAACTCTTTACTCTAATAAAACAAGCAACAAAAATACAAAGGAGAAATGAAAATGATGAAGTTCTTATTGGCAGCATTAATGTTAACTTTTACTTTTGGTGAGGCCTTCGCCAGAGATATACCTGCAGGCCCTATTTGGAGTAACGCTCATGCACAAAAAGTTTGTCCAAGAGTTTGTTCTAACCATGGCCTTCGTTGGGATGGTAATTGGCATACAACACGATGGGAAAGAGAAAGTGTATGTAGTTGTGTAAGAGCAAGAACAGATGACCGGAGCGGGGAGAGAAAGTTTGTTCTTAGAGTTGGTAGAAGAGTCTTTACAGGTCAAAGTACTTTACCTCTTAAGAGAATGCTAAGAGATCAGTATGGTGTTCAACTCAACAGATTTGATATTGAAAGAGTTCGTCTTGTTGCTAAATCAAGACATGGCAGAGGAACGGCCAAATTGATAATTGGTTCTTGGAATTCTTACCCAGAGATTATTCAGGGTAATCCTTATGACTTTAACTCTAATGAACATTATACTTTTGATAAATTAAACTTTAGAAATAATGCTCGTTACTCTCAAAATGGGCCTTGGCAACTTCTTCTTCGTGGGAATATCAAGGTGAAAAAAGTTGTTGTCTTTTTAAAAAGCAAACGTTGGTAGAATTATGGGGGAAGGTTTCACCTTCCCCTTTTTTAACAAATCCTTGGAAGTTGTTCTCCTTGTGGCCATGAAACAATTCTTTGGGCCCCCAATAGAGTTTTAAGTGAAACAAGTGAAGAATTAAGATCTGTTACCTCTCCAATGATACTGCTGTTTTGTGACCATTTTGCATTAAGGTACTCAACAATATTATCGGCCTGTTTATTTTCAACAACCGCAATAAATTTACCTTCATTAGCAAGCTCTAAGAAATTAAAACCAAATAACTCGCAGGCACTTTCTACAGCAGGTGTTAGGGTGAAGCTATCTTCGCATATTCCTAGCTCAAGTGATTGTTGATGAGCAAGCTCATTGAGAACTGCACTCACTCCACCACGGGTCGCATCCCTTAAAAATTTTATTCCATCGTATTTTTGAAGGAGATCAAGGGTGATTTCATGAAGAGCACAGCAATCACTTTCTAAATCTGAATCAAATCCCAAGTCTTCTCTTTGAGAAAAAATGGTCATAGCATGATCACCAACACTTCCATTGATGATAATTTTATCTCCAACAGCTATTGTATCGGTATTAAGTTTTTTTTGGCATTCTCCAAGTCCCATAGTGGAAATAAATAGGCCATCAACAGATCCCCTCGAAACTACTTTAGTATCTCCTGTCACAATAGGGATTTGATATTGATGAGAAAGAGAGGCCATTTCTTTTAGATGAAACTCAAGCTCTCTCATATCAAACCCTTCTTCAATAATGAGATTAAGACTAAGATAAAGGGGTCTGGCCCCCATCATTGCAAGGTCATTAATTGTTCCACAAAAGGCCAGCTTACCAAGGCTTCCACCTGGAAAAATCCGTGGAGTTACAACAAAAGAATCACTGGCCATAACAGGTTGGCCATTAAGTTTTGGTAAAAGTGCCCCATCATCTGTTTGGTTTAAAATAGGATTATCAAAATAATGAAGGATTTTCTTTTTTAAAAAGTCCTGAAAATCTTTTCCACCACTACCAAGTGCTATCTCAATCATTGAATCCTCCCGTAATAAGCACTGCAGGCCCCTTCACTTGAAACCATGCAAGGACCTAGAGGGGAGCGAGGCGTGCAGGCCTTAGCAAAGAGCTTGCAATCTAGTGGGTTTTTTTGTCCAAAAAGAACTTCAGAGCATAAGCAGTGAGGATGATCGTGGGATTGGTAGAGTTCAAGAGAGAAGTTTTTTTCGGCATCCCAGTTTTCAAATTCATTTTTAATTTTGAAAGCACTTTGAGAAATAGTTCCTAATCCCCTCCATTCAAAACTCTCTCTCAATTCAAAACATTCCATCAAGGCCTGCTGGGAGTAAATATTTCCTTGCTCCGTTACCGCTCTTTTATATTGATTTTTAACACCTGTTTGCTTTTGATTTACCATTTCCGTAAGTAAATAAAGACCCTCTGCCAAATCATAAGCACTAAAACCAGAGATAACTAGAGGCAGTTTGGCCGCATAGGGATTAAAAAAGTCAGATCCCGTTACAAGAGAAACATGTCCAGGTCCAATAAGTCCATCGAGCTCTAAATCAGAACTTAAGATGGATTCGAGTGCTTTAGCAGTATTGAGATGATTACAGTATACAAAGAAATTATTGAGCTTTTGTCTTTTGGCCTGTCTAAGAACCAGGGCCGTTGCAGGAATGGTTGTTTCAAAGCCAATGGCAAGAAAAATGATTTTTGAGTTAGGGTTTTGTTTTGCTAACTCAATAGCATCATCGGCCCCGTATAAAGGAATAACTTGATGACCTCTTGCTCTTGCTTTAAGTAAAGAGTCAGCTTCATCGGTTGGAACTCTCATCATATCAGCATAAGTTGCTAAGATGATGTCATCTCTTTGTTCTAATAATTTGATGCAGTTTTTTATGGGGTGGGCCGGAAGAACACAAACAGGACAGCCAGGCCCATGAATCATTTTAATTTCAGAGGGGATGAGATCAATAAGTCCTGATTTAAAAAGAGCATGCGTGTGCCCACCGCAAAACTCCATAAAACGATAGTTTTGTTGAGTAATATTTTTTAATTTTTCCAATAGAGGAAGAATCAGCTCTTTTTGTTGAAACTCATTGAGATAATTCACGGTAATTCTCCAGAATTAAATCAGCTTCCTCTGTATTAAGGATAGAGAGGGCCATACCGACATGAATGATGACATAATTTCCAACCTGTACATCTGGAACAAGTTCAAAATTAATATTTTTACGAAGGCCTTGCATCTCAACAATGCCATAACCATTTTCTATAGAGATAACTTTGGCCGGAACTGCTAGGCACATGTATTTTCCCTTAAAAAGTCATACCAAAGCTTCATACCTTCACCCGTTTTTGAACTTATCTTAATTATTCTGGCCTTGGGGTTTACTTTTCGGATGGAATCTAGACATTTTTCTTCATCCCAGTCTAGGTAGGGAATTAAATCACTTTTCGTAATGATAATAAGATCGGCCTTATTAAATAAGACGGGATACTTTTCGGGTTTATCTTCACCTTCAGTGGTTGAAAGAAGCGCGACTCTTTTACTTTCACCAAGATCAAAAGCTGAAGGGCAAACAAGGTTACCTACATTTTCAATAATAAGAAGTTTTTCTTTGACGAAATCGAGCTCTTTTTCAATCATGGAGGCATCAAGATGACATGAACTGTGAGTAGTAATTTGTCTTACTCGTGCACCACTTAGTTGAAGGCGGGTGGCATCGTTATCTGTCTGTTGATCCCCTACAAGTATAGAAAAGGGGGTATCTTTAAAGTCTTGAGATGTTTTTTCAAGTAGGGCCGTTTTACCAGAGCCGGGGGAGCTCATTAAATTGATGGCCATGACTCCATGATCGTCAAACCAATGATGGTTTTGATGAGCAATATGGTTATTTTTTTTCAAGACATCAATTTCAAGGTGCACGGTTTGTTGAAAATGTTCAGCATTGGCCACTTCACAACCACAATCTCCACACATTACTCTACCTCCATTTTTTGTATAAGAATCTCTTTACCTTCTTGGATTTCAACTTCGGTATCGTAGCAGTGTTGGCAAAGGATGACGATATCTTCGCTATGAGTTAATTGATGACAACTTTTACAATAAAGAAGAAGTGGAACTTTTTCTATTTCAAGCTGCGCCCCTTCAAAAGAAGTACCGCGACAGACTTCAGGGAAAGCAAACTCTAAAGCTTCTTTGACAACGCCACTTAATACCCCCACTTTAACGTGTATACTTATGACCTTTTGCCCTTTTTTGATATGCTCGATACCAGACTCTACAATGGCCTTGGCAATAGAGAGCTCATGCATAAAGGGCCCCCCAATAGAGTTGTCCTAATGAAAGACCTGAGTCATTACAGGGAACTTTGAGATTATAAAAAACCTTAAAATTATTTTTTTCTAATAATTGTTTTGAAATGGAAAAAAGAAGTTGGTTTTGAAAGACACCTCCACCTAATGCAATATTTTCTTCACCGGCTTTTTGTGCCATCTCTAATATAAATTGCGCTATGCTGAGATGAAAACTATAAGCGATCTGCTCTTTACTTCGAGAGTCCTTATAGATTGAGTAAAAAAGCGCATAAGTATCAAGTAAATTATCTTTCCAGATAAGCGGGTAGCAAATGTTATTCACTCCTTTCATTGCTAGCTTTTCTAAAGCGATAGCCGCTTGGGCCTCATAGGAGATTGTTTGATATTGCTCAGGTAAAACAAAGGCCCCAACAGCATCGAAGAGTCTGCCCATTGAGGATGTTTTTGGAAAAAGGTGCTGGCGCTTCATTAACGTCTCGAGCTTTGTATCTTTTTTAAGGCCAAGTGAATTTAAAAAGGCATAGGTATTTCTATAAGGGTGATAAACGGCCTTTTCGCCACCTAGTAATGGCCAAGGAGTAAGAGAGAAAAGTCTTTTATAGCTACGATTATCGTAATCAATAAAGAGTCCTTCTCCTCCCCAAATAGTTCCATCATCTCCATATCCTGTTCCATCAAAACAAATGGCCAAGCATTTTTTAAGATTATTTTCCATCATAACACTTGCTCCATGTGCAAGATGATGGGGTACCTCGACAATAGGACACTCTAGCTTATGGGCATATTGGTGAGAAAGATAATCCGGGTGTTTATCACAGATGAGAGTAGGATTTTGGATATCAAAAAGATTAATGGCCTTATTAAGATAGAGTTTAAAGTCATTAAATGTCTTAGGATGGTGAAGGTTTCCGATATATCCAAAAATGGCCGCGATATGACCATTGCTTATACCGAAACTATTTTTTAAATCTCCGCCTAAAGCAATCATTGGTTTTGAGTTAAATGGGAATTGCATAGGAGCGTAGGCCCGGCCAAGACGTATGGGCCGATCGCCTAAATAAATAGAGTCTTCAAGGCGGTGTTGTATTTTTCTATCATGGCAAACAACGAGATCACTCATCTCTAAGAGGACTTCATCAAATTCAGTGATCATAGGGCCATCAATATTAGCACTTGTCACAATAAGTTCACCAAATCGTTTACACAACAAATGATGAAAGGCAGTTGTCGCCTTCATAACACCTAGAGTGTAAGTGTCAGGGGCAAGGAGCTGCTGTTTTTCATCTTGGCATTCTTGAATTGAAATGGCCTCACTTCCCTCAATTCGCATAAGAGCGAAGGCCTTGTGAGCTCTATTTTTAATAAGGCGTAACCGCTCGATTGCAGAAGTTTGGCAAATAAGTTGAAAACCACCTAAAGACTTAAAGGCAATAATTTTATTGTCCTCTAATATTTTAATAATCTCTTCTAAACTTTTATCTAACTGGGGCCCACAATTCGGGCAACAAATACTTTGATGATAGAATCTTCTATTGCTGGGATCATTGTATTCACTTTGACAAAAAGAGCAGGGGATAAAATTTTTATAAGACGTTTTTTTTCGATCGTAGGGAAAACTTTCCATGATAGAAAAACGTGGCCCACAGTCATGACATGATATGAAAGGGTAAAGATAGCGCTTATTATCGGGGTCATAAAACTCACTGAGACATGTACGGCAACTAGAGAGATCTTTCAGAATTGTTAAAGAGTTCGCTTTTTTATTTTTACTATTAGCAATATAAAGTTTATTACCTGGGTCAATAGTAGGTGAGTGGGTTATCTTGTACTCTTTTAGTTCATTAAGAAATTCTTTTGTTTTATGACCTTTTAACTGAGCTCTAACGTAACTACCCTCATTACGAATAAGCCCTTTTAACTGATACTGATCTGCTAATCTATATAAGAAAGGTCTGAATCCCCTTCCTTGTACGACGCCTTGAATTTCAATATTTATATACTCGATTCCCATCTCTTTTGTTAGCATACCTAGGTGATAGAAAAAGTCGTTAAAAAATATAAAAGTAATAAAACCCGTTTATTAGATATCTTTTGGGATATTCAAAATCAATATAACTATGTATCGCAAGATCATCTGCAACAACTTTCAAAGCTTATTAATGTTTCTGTTCCAGAACTCAATGACACACTAAGCTTTTATCACTTTTTCCACTCTGACCCATGCGGTGAAATAAAGATCTATGTGGATAATTCGGCCATTTCTGAAATTAAAGGACTAGATCTCATCATTGAAGCTTTTGAAAAAGAATTAAATATTAAGTTGGGTAGCAGCAATGAAAAATTTGGTCTTTATACAACATCATGCATTGGATTAAGTGATCAGGCCCCTTGCGCTCTTATAAATGGCCTTCCTTTTAATAATTTAACGGTCTCAAAGGTAAAAAGCATTGTTCAACAGCTCAAGCAGGGAAAATTTCCTAAAGAAGCAATATCTAATGAGGTCCATCAAAAGGGCCCTCTTTTAACGGATCAATATACCAAAGGCGAAGCATTAGATAAAAATCTTCATCCTGATCAAATCATTGATGAAGTTTCTAAGGCCGGTATCCGCGGTAGAGGTGGTGCTGGATTTAGAACAGGACTTAAGTGGCAACTTTGTCAGCAACAAAAAGAAAAAGTGAAGTACGTAGTTTGTAATGCAGATGAAGGAGAACCAGGAACTTTTAAGGATCGATATTTATTAACAAAACACCCCCATATGGTGATTGAGGGTATGTGTTTAGCGGCAAAGGCGATAGGTGCTCAAAAAGGTCTTATCTATCTTAGGGCCGAGTATAAGTATCTGTATGATGAGCTAAATAAAGTGGCCCAAGAGTTTGATCTTGATATTCGTATTCAGTTAGGGGCCGGTGCCTATGTGGTAGGCGAAGAGACGGCCTTACTTGAAAGCTTAGAAGGAAAAAGAGGAGAGCCTCGAGTACGTCCTCCTTTTCCTGTTGAACAAGGATATCTTGGTAAACCTACAGTCGTTAATAATGTTGAGACTTTTGCAAGTGTTACCAAAATCATTAAACATGGTCATCAGTGGTATCGAAACTTTGGAACCAAGGAGTCCCCTGGTACAAAACTTCTTAGTGTCTCAGGTGATTGCCAAGAAGGTATTTATGAAATTCCATGGGGAATGAGCATAAAAGAATTTTGTCATATGGTGAAGGCCGATAATGCCTACGCAGTTCAGGTTGGTGGCCCATCTGGAAAAATGGTCGCTGCAGATTCAGATAGGAAGATTGCTTTTGAAGATCTATCAACAGGTGGCTCTATGATGGTCTTTAATAACAAAAGAGACCTTTTACGAGTTGTTAAAAATTTTACCGAATTTTTTAAGAACGAATCTTGTGGATGTTGTTTACCTTGTCGAGCAGGAAATATTGTACTTGATGAACAGATGGACTTTATCCTCTCTGATAGGGCCTCAAAAATTGATCTTGAAAGAATCAAGAGCTGGTCCCATATTATTAGCGCCTCTTCTCGGTGTGGCTTAGGACAAACATGCTCTAATCCTATAACAAGTTCATTAGAGACCTTTCCTGATCTTTATAATAATCAAGTAAGGGAACATGAAACTCTTTTTAGGCATTTCGATGTCCAGCAAAAAACAGAAGATTATGAGCGAGTTATTAAAGAATATGAAAAAAATTAAACTCACCTTAGATGGTAAAGAAGTAGAGGCAACGGAAGGTGAAAATATTGTCGAACTGGCAAAACGGCATGGAATCGATATACCTGTTCTTTGTTATTATGAAGGGATGGGTGAGTGCTTAGGCACATGTCGTGTTTGTACCATACGATGGAAAAGACATCATGTTTCGGCCTGCACTCTTAAAGCGCAAGAAGGAATGGACCTAACGATTGAAACGGAAGACCTTAAAGATCTTCGTAAGGCCCTCATTGAGCTTTTATTCGTTGAAGGAAATCATTTTTGTCCTAGTTGTGAAAAAAGTGGTGATTGTGATCTTCAACATCTTGGTTTGAAATTAGAAATGACTGCGCCACGTTTTCATTACAGGTTTAATAATAGAGAAATTAACTTTGATGCAGATAAAATCTTATTTGAGCATAACCGCTGTATTTTATGTAAAAGGTGTACACATAAATTTGAAGATGAAAATGGAGATAGAGTTTTTGCTTTTAAAGGAAAAGGTTCAGATTTAACGGTAGAGATGAATATTGAAAGGGCCAATGCTCTTAGTGAAGAACTTGTGGATCAAGTAGTCGAACTTTGCCCTGTCGGTGCTATCTTGAAAAAAGGAAAAGGCTTTGACCGTCCAATAGGAAAAAGAAAGTATGACGAATAAAAAAAGTTTGGCCACTATATCATTAGCAGGTTGCTTCGGTTGTCATATGTCATTTTGTGATATTGATGAACGCTTCGTGGATCTTATTGAACTTGTTGAAATTTATAAATCACCTCTAACTGATATTAAAAAGTTTGAAAAAAGAGTTGATATTGGTCTGATTGAAGGTGGCGTATGTAATGATGAAAATGTTGAGGTGCTAAGAAGTTTTCGAGAAAACTGCGATATTCTCGTCTCGTTAGGAGAGTGTGCCATCATGGGAGGACTTCCGGCCTTAAGAAATAATATCCCACTTAAAGACTGCTTAGAAGAGGCCTATCTTGGAGTACCAACAACTCCCGCTGCTCAAACAATAATCCCTCATCACGAAGACATTCCTAAAATTTTAGATAAAGTATACCCTTGCCACGAAGTCGTTAAAATTGATTATTATATTCCCGGATGTCCTCCCAGTGCGGAGTCGATCTGGAGGGCCTTAGAAGCTCTTATTAAAGGAAAAGAACCACAGCTAGCTGGAGTCATGAGTTATGACTAGAAAAATTGTTATTGATCCTGTTACCAGAGTAGAGGGACATGGAAAAGTAACCATCCACCTTGATGATAAACAACAAATAGAAGAGGCCAGATTTCACATTGTGGAATTTAGAGGCTTTGAAAAGTTTATTCAAGGAAGACCTTATTGGGAAGCACCTGTGCTCGTTCAACGTCTTTGTGGTATTTGTCCTGTAAGTCATCATCTTGCTGCTGCTAAAGCAATTGATCAAATTGTAGGCGCTCATCAATTAACTGCTGCCGGTGAAAAAATGAGACGACTTATGCATTATGGACAAGTTTTGCAATCTCATGCTCTTCACTTTTTTTACCTTGCAGCTCCGGATATTTTATTTGGTACTGATGGACCGGTAGAACAAAGAAATATTGTAGGTGTAATTCAAAAGCATAAAGACCTGGCCCTAAAAGGTATTAAACTTCGAAAATATGGTCAGGAAATAATTAAGGCAACGGCAGGAAAAAAGATTCATGGAATTAGTGCTGTTCCAGGTGGTATTCATAAAAACTTATCTATTGAGGAACGCGATATCTTTATTAATGGTAATAGTGAAATAGCTTCCTTAAAAGATTGTATTGAGTGGAATCAAGAAGTGATTGATTTTATGATGGATTATCATAAGAAAAATAAATCATGGATAGATTCTTTTTCTTCATTTGACTCTAATCATCTCGGGCTCATTGGAGAGGATGGGGCCCTAGAACTTTATCATGGCAATTTAAGAGCACTTGATTCTAAAGGAAAAACAATCCTGGATGATATCGACTACGTCGATTACTTAGATCATTTTGAAGAAGATGTGAAAAAGTGGACCTATTTAAAGTTTCCTTATTTGAAAAAGTTTGGCCCCCAAAAAGGTTGGAATAGAGTAGGTCCTTTAGCAAGGCTCAATATTTGTGATTATATTAATACACCTTTGGCCAATCAGCGGCTTGAACAATACCGTCAATTTGCTGGGGAAAAAGTAATCAATAAAAGCCTTTATTACCATTGGGCCAGACTTATAGAAATGTTACATTGCCTTGAAAAGATTGAAACTCTTCTTAAAGACCCTGATCTTCAATCGACTGATTTAATTGTAAAAGGAAAGAGACAAAAAACAGGGATTGGTGTGATTGAAGCACCTAGAGGTACGCTTCTTCATCATTACGAAGTCAGTGAAAAAGATGAAATCACTCGTTGTAATCTCATTGTCTCCACAACACATAATAATATGGCGATGAATAAGGCCGTTGAATTGGTGGCAAAAAATAGATTAACGGGGCAAAAAGAAATCACTGAACCCATGCTTAATGAAATAGAAGTTGCTATTAGGGCCTATGATCCTTGTTTGAGTTGTGCTACTCATGCAATGGGTGAGATGCCATTGGATGTAAGAGTCTTAGATAAAAATGGTAATGAACTCTATGGAAAAAAGAAGTGAAGAGTTTACTTTATGGAATAGGAAACTCACTTCGTGGTGATGATGGTGTTGGTGAATCCTTTTTAAAAAATTGCCAATTACCTGTGGATAAATACTTTCAATTTCAACTCAATATTGAAGATGCGGAGCTTTTTTCAAAGTATGATCAAGTTATCGTTGTTGACGCTGTAAAAAACTTGAGCACACCTTTTGTATTTGAAAAGCTTAAACCTATCTATGATAATTCATTTACGACCCACTCTTTACGGCCACAATCAGTGCTGGCCTTGACTCAAGAGCTTTATGGAAAAACTCCTGATCTATATTTATTAGGTATTTATGCAGACCAATTTGAAATGAATCAAGAAATTGGTGCTAATTCTAAAGAAGGCCTTGCTCAAGCTCAGTTATTTTTAACGAATTGGTTTAATCAAGACTTGCAAGAGCACTATCATAATTAGGTTCGTGGGATATATCTTCAACCAATTCACAATAGTGAACTTTATTGTTTTCATCTAAGACGATTACACATCTTGTAAGAAGTCCCACAAGAGGCCCAGAACTGATTTCTAAACCTATATCTTTTCCAAAGGAATGGTTTCTAAAGGTAGAGAGCATAAGGTTCGTAATTTTATTTTCCTCAGCAATCCTCTTTTGAGCAAAAGGAAGATCCGCTGATATATGAATCATAACTACGTCAGAGTTAAGGTTAAGGGATTCATGGCCAAACTTTATGACTGATTTATGACAGATAGGGGTATCAACACTAGGAAAGATGTTTAATATCTTTTTTTTGTCAGAAAAATCTGAAAGTTTAACTTCTTGAAGCTTTGTATCAATAAGGGTGAAGTCGGCAAGAGTTTCTCCCACATTTGGACAATCACCATGAAGTTCAGTTTTTTCACCTTTTAAAAATACGCACGACATTATTACCTTCCTTTTTAGATAGTTTAAGAGATTATATACTTTTAGTAAATTGACTTCGGGCCTTATTTTGATAGAAAGAGATTATGCTCAATACAAAACTAGAAAAAGGCTGGTCTAAATATCTTAAACAAGAGTTTGATAGTCCCTACATGGTAGAGCTGATGAAGTATCTTCAACAACAGCAACAGCTAGGTAAGACGATCTACCCTGAGACAAACGATATTTTTAATGCCTTAAGTTATACGCCATTTGATCAGGTTAAAGTCGTTATTATTGGACAAGATCCTTATCATGGGCCAGGACAGGCGCATGGGTTAAGCTTTTCGGTAAGACCTGGTATAAAAACACCACCCTCTCTCGTTAATATCTACAAAGAGATTAATCGTGAATTTAAAACTCCTATTGCTCAAACAGGATGCCTTATTCCTTGGGCCAAACAGGGTGTTCTGCTTTTAAATACAGTCCTAACAGTGGAGGCCAATAAGGCCGCTAGTCATCAGAAAAAAGGATGGGAGCTTTTTACAGATAAAATCGTTAATGTTCTTAATAACAATAGAAAAGATTTAGTATTTGTTTTATGGGGGGCCTTTGCTCAAAAAAAAGGGGCCAATATTGATTCGTCTAAACATTTGATATTGAAATCAACTCACCCCTCGCCTCTATCCGCACATAGAGGGTTTTTAGGTTGTGGACACTTTGGAAAAATAAATAAATTTCTTTTAAAAACAGGCCAAAAAACAATTAATTGGCAGCTTTAATTCGTTAAATATCTTACATTTTATATCCGATATATATCGTAATGAAATTTGGTAAAAATTGGCGTGAAAGTATTTCATCGCAGTTACTTAAATCTATTTTTGGAATATATTTTGTAATCGCAATTTTGGTTACTGTTATCCAGATTGGTCTCGAAAGTCAGAATGTTAAAAAAGATATTGTTAATCAACTAAAAACCTTACAGTCTACCTTTGGGCCAAGTATACAGCAGGCCCTTTGGACTTATGATACAAAAGCACTTAAAGCGAGCACTAAAGGAATTATGAGTAATTCCTATGTTAAGGGTCTAATCATCTTTGATAGTAATAACGAAAAAGTCGAAGAAAGTGGTGCAATTAAGGCCGCCAAGGGAGATTCCTTTATAGATCAATTATTTTCTATAAAGTTTGATATTAAACATACTAAAGATGGGGTGGAACAACTTGTTGGTAAAGGAGAATTTTTCTCTTCAAATCTCATTATATTTAATAGAATTAAATATAGTTTAATTCTTATCATTTTAAATAGTATTGTGAAAACAACTCTTCTTTGGTTGATTATGATATTTTTCACTAAGAAATATCTTGAAAGACCTTTAGACAAACTTAAGCAAGAGTTAGAAGATCTAGATATAGAGGATATAAAAAAATTAGATTATGTTACGTCAAGAAAGAATCAGTTTACTCATCTTATTGATGCCTATAATGGACTTCTGGAGAGGCTTAAATCTTATCGAGAACAAATAATGTTCAATCAGAAGAATCTTCAAAACCTTATAGCAAAAAAGACTCATGATTTAGAAGAGGCCCTAAAAGAAGTTAAATATAGTGATAGCGTTAAGGAACAATTTTTGGCCAATATAAGTCATGAGGTACGAACACCTTTAAATGGGATAATAGGTATAAGTGAGATTTTAGAAACAAAACAAGAAATAACCGAAGACCAGAGGCAGCATTATGTAAGGGACTTAAAAACAAGTGCTAAAAATCTGCTTCTTTTATTAGATAGTATTATAGACCTTTCTAAAGTAAACACTAATCAAATCGAGTTAAAAAATAGTAATTTTAATCTTAAAAAATTAGGTGAAGAACTTGTTGTGATTTTTTCTGGTCAGGCTTCGGAAAAAGGCTGTCAGATTGAATGTGTTTATCAGGAAGAGCTGCCTGAAAGCGTGTTTTTTGATAGAAAAAGATTAAAGCAAGCATTATTTAATTTTGTACATAATGCAGTTAAATTTACCGACTTTGGTGAGGTAAAAATTAAGTTTAGTACTGAAGGTATCGCTCGTACCTCACAGCCTTGCTCATTGCTCATTGAAGTTACAGATACCGGTATTGGAATACCTCAAGATGAGTTAACTAATATATTTAAACCTTTTGTACAAAAAGAGGGGCAAAGTATTAATGATTACTCGGGTATAGGCTTAGGGCTCGGTTTATCAGAAGGTATCATAAAGGTCATGAATGGATCTGTATCTGTTGAATCTGAAGTGGGTAAAGGAACAAAATTTATAATAAAGATCCCAGAAGTAAAATTTATAGATGTAGATGATATTAAAGAGATGGATGATGTTGATCCACTGAGGATAAAGCTTTCCAAGTCAAGAATTCTCTACGTGGAAGATGACTCTGTAAATAGAGAAGTTGTTCTTAATTATTTAAAAAGACAAGAGAATTTAGAAGTATTTAGTGCTGTTGATGGTGAAGAAGCAATGCAGTTAGCTAGAGATAAAAAACCCGATATCTCTCTGATTGACTTACATTTACCAAAAATCAATGGGGACAAATTATCTGAAATGATAAGAAATGAAAAACTATCTAGTCATATCATTTGTTTAACAAGAGGTGCACACAACTTAAATAATGAAAAAATGAAGTTTTTTGATAGTACTTTAGTCAAACCTGTTTCAGAGAGCTCATTGATTGAGGCTTTATCTCGTTACATTGAATTTGAAGTAAGCCAAGAGCAAAACGTTTCTCAGGTTGAAGAGAACGTTGCTAAAGATAACTTAGAGATTCAAAATCAAGAGGAATTTGATAAAGCGTTATCTCATTTACACAAATTAATTAAAAAAGGAATTGAATCTAATACATTGAATGATATTGAGGATGCTTACAAGTCCCTAGATAATCTATGCAACCTGACCAACTGGAAACCACTCCTAGAAATTAAAAAAGATTATATGGAAGCTTTATCATTATTCAATATGCAAAAGCTTGACATAATTCTTATTCAGTTAGATGAATTTTTAGATAGCATTAATCAACAAGCGGCCTAATTTAATAAGGCCTCGAAATCCTTCATTGTTAACTTACCACTGAATTGATTATCATCACTATCGGAAAGAAGGTCATAGAAGAGATCTTTTTTGTATTCTTGAAGCTTAAGGACTTTTTCTTCAACACTATCTTTAATAATAGGACGGTAAACTGTTAATCTATTTTTTTGACCAATTCTGTGTGCCCTATCAATTGCCTGGGCCTCAACGGCCGGATTCCACCAAGGGTCCATAATAAAGACGTAACTAGCAGCAGTAAGGTTTAATCCAACACCACCGGCCTTTAGTGAAATAAGAAAAACAGAACTTTCATGATTTTGGAAACGATCAACCTCTTTCTGTCTTCTCGCCATACTTTGAGTACCATCAATACGCGAAATTTTGAAATGTTTTTCTCTGACGGCCTCTTCGATAAAGTTAAGGTAGGTTGTAAACTGACTAAAAACAATGACCTGATGTCCTTCTTCAATAATTTGCTCTAGGTTTTCCATTAGAAAGTCAATTTTTGTACTTATAAACTCTTCATTATAGTTTTGCCATAAACAATGCTTTCTAAGCTCAAGCAGACCCTTAAGAATTTCACCATACTTTTTATTCTTAGGGCCTTGTATAATTTTGTTTCGTATTGAGCTTAACTGGTTCTTATAAGCACTTTTTTCTTTTTCATTGAAGTTAAGATATACGGTGTTTTCAATTTTATCAGGTAGATCAGTTAGAACTTGAGACTTAGTTCTTCTCAAAATAAAGGGGGCGGCCATTTTTCTGGCCAAAAGCCTACTTTTTTTCTTTGAGTTTGTTTTAATAAATCCGATGTTTCCCCAAATGCCAGGAACGCATAGATCTAAGATATTATAAAACTCGGATAAGTCGTTTTCAACAGGTGTTCCGGTTAAACATATCCTAAAATTGGCCTGAATTTTTCTTGCAGCAATCGCTCCAAGGCTTCTTATATTTTTAAGGTGCTGAACCTCATCAAGAATAAGCACGTCAAAATATGTGTCTTTAAAGGTATGAGTTGCTTCTTTTTTCATAACTCCATAACTGGTAAGTATGATTTTGGAATCATTCATGGAACGTCCTCCTCCATGATAGATACTAATATCCATATTAGAGAACTTTTGAATCTCTTTCTCCCAGTTGAGTATGATACTCACAGGACAAACAATTAAAACTTTTTTGATTTTATCATAAATAGCATCGAGTAAAGAGATCGCCTGAAGGGTTTTTCCAAGCCCCATATCATCAGCAAGGCAAGCACCCATTTTATTTTCGTGAAGGAACCTTAGCCAGTGATAGCCTGTAATTTGATAGGGTCGAGCAATATCTTTTAGAGAGTCAGGTAAGGGATAGCTTGGCATTTCTTTGAGATTAAGAAGTCTTTTGCATAAGTTCTCTTCTTGCTCAGTTAAGGCCCCTTCAACACCTAATCTTTTAAGCTCAAAGAGTTCAAAAATTCGAGATCGATTAAATGGTAATAAAAACTTTTTCTTCCCATCTTCATTTTTTTCTTCTCCCTCAAAATCGGTATATTTTTTTAGTAGCCGAAGTTTAGTCATGTCTTGTTCACTAAAGAGAATGAGTTGGTCTTCAGTTACAGCGAGACCTTTTTCAAGATCTACATGCTTCATCACGTTTAAATCATTTTGATCTATATGAAGCTCCAGATCGAACCAATCGGTATTATGGCTTCTTCTTTCAAAGTTAATTCTCGAGGTCCATTGATTGACCTCTTTTTCATTATAGAAAAGGTTTAGGCCAAAAGGGCCCATTTTTTTGTAAAAAGTGGAAAGGTTTTGAAAAAGAGTTGATGAGGTTACAAAAAACTCTAGAGTCCGATCTTGTGGACTAAATCGAGAAAAACGAAAGAAGAGATCTCCAAAGCACAAATAGAGCTGAGAGATGAGCTCAAGAAGTAAATGATTGTCATAGTGAAAAAGGACATCTCTATTGTTGTCATAAACAAGAGTGGTTTTATTTGAGAAGATAAAATCTAGAAGGTGTTGGACTCTATTGCGGTAACTACATAAGTGGAGTTCTTTTTTATACTGATGATTTTCGTGGAATAAAGACTCAGTAAAATGAGATATAAATTGATAGGCTTCATTTTTTTTCTTAAATCCGCTTAAAAGACCACTTTCAAAGGCGAATACACTCAGAAACCTTGGTAGTGGGGCCTTATAGGAAAGTTCATCTTTAAAAGTAATAGAAAAGCTTATTTGTTTTTTTCGAGTTGAAGTATCAAGCTCTATATTTGTGGTGACAGGGATAACCTTGAGTGAAGGAAGATATCGTCCATCAATTTCAATTTCACAATATTTCTCAAGCTCTTCTTTTTGGTTATAGTTAATAAGATCATTAATTTCCAGATAGGTGGACCCGACCTTGAATTGATGAATAACTTCTCTAAGGACAGTGGGTAGGTGAAAACATTCGCCTTTTTTCCAATTAAAAAGGTATAAATTTTCAAATAGAGAAATTTCTTTTATGACCTGATCACTTTCATCACGATATTTAAATTTAAAGCTTCCATGGTTTTTGGACTCAAAGCTAATGATAAGCTTACCCTTAAATTTTGCAGGAAAGGGAAAAGGAATAATTTTTTTATTACTTAAAAGGTATTGGACTCTTGAATATGTTGCACTTGGTGGGGCACCAACAAGCTTATGTGGGCCTTGTATTATTGTGCCATATTCTTCACAACTAACAGAAAAGCTGTGAAAGCCTGGAATAGGGGGAAGAGAAAGATCATCTTGAAATTTACCCTGATCAATAAGTTTGAGGTAAAAAAGAAGGTAAAGGCAGGCAACATGCTCGCATTGGTCTTTTTCATTCCATTTAGGACAAAAGCAGCTTCCTGATAAAGGTCCATTGGGATCTTGTTCTAGTCTTTTCTTATAACTGACTTTGCATTCAAAGTTTTTTGAGTCTCTGACAATACCTGAAATAATAAAATAAGTGCTTGGATCACCTTTAGAAAATGAAATAGAGGCCCTAGAGAGCTGTATAAGACGCTTTGCGTCCTGGAGGGTTTTATCTGAAAAGTATTTTTTGGCCGTAGTATCCAGCTCTACTGGAGAATCATTTCTATTGTTTTGCATAAGATTTGGCCTAGTCCTAAAAATTCTAGTATAGGCCAAAACTTTAGCTACGTATAGTTATATGGCAGGATATTAATCTTGATTGTCTACATAAGATTTAAGCAATTTAGCACGTGAAGGGTGTCTTAGTTTTCTTAATGCTTTCGCCTCAATCTGCCTAATTCTTTCTCTTGTTACAAAGAAGTCTTGTCCAACCTCTTCAAGAGTATGATCCGACTTTTCTCCAATACCAAATCTCATTCTAAGAACTTTTTCTTCCCTAGGAGTTAAAGTGGCCAAAACAGATCGGGTTTGTTCAGAAAGAGTGATACTCATAACAGCATCTTGAGGAGAAATAATTTTCTTATCCTCAATAAAGTCTCCTAGGTTACTATCTTCTTCTTCACCAATTGGTGTTTCTAGTGAGATAGGCTCTTTAGAGATCTTTTGGACTTTCTTCACTTTATCAACTGGAAGTTCCATTCTTTCAGCAATTTCTTCTGGCGTTGGCTCTCTTCCTAGTTCCTGAATAAGCTGTCTAGACGTTCTAACCATCTTATTGATTGTTTCAATCATATGAACTGGGATTCTTATTGTTCTGGCCTGGTCAGCAATTGCTCTTGTAATGGCCTGTCTGATCCACCATGTAGCATAGGTAGAAAACTTATACCCTCGTCTGTATTCAAACTTATCAACCGCTTTCATAAGACCAATATTTCCTTCTTGGATAAGATCGAGGAATTGAAGTCCACGGTTAGTATATTTTTTAGCAATAGAAACAACGAGTCTTAGGTTGGCCTCAACAAGTTGAGCTTTGGCCACATCGGCTTTTGTTTCACCATTTGTGATAATGGTATTAACTTTATTTATTCCATCGAAATCCATTCCGGCATCAATGGTCAGTCTTCTTTCTTTTCTAAGAATATCTTCTTCGTTTCTTATCAGTTGCTCAATTTTAGCATCAGTCGTGAAAAGATCTTTTGCAAGCTTTCTTTTAAAAGCATCATCTTCCATAACTTTTTCATATAAAACTTTATAATCTTCTCGATTGTTCACTTCAAGGAACTTGAAGATTCTTTCTTCTTGTTCTTCAAGTTCTTTAAATTGAAGAAAATATTTTTTTACTGGTTCAACAAAGCTATTAATAATTTTTCTATTGAAGGTAAGATCGGCAAGGTTTTGAGCAATTTCTTCCATTCTTACAGCTTGCTCTTCATTGAACTTTTTCATCGTTCCATCTTCAAGCTCACACTGCTTTAGGATAACTTCAATATTATCAATAACCTCGTAAATAGTGTCTTTAACTTTTTTTACATCGGCATTAGAAGACTCATCGTCAAGGCCTCTAACAAGGTCTTTGATATAGGTTTGTTCTGCTTCTTGTGATTCGATTTTCTCTTTAAGTTTAAGGATTTCTTTGAGTGCGTGAGTTGATTTCACGGCGGAAAGGATAATTTCTCTTTCTCCGTCTTCAATTTCTTTAGCAATAACAACTTCACCCTCTCTAGTAAGAAGAGCAACAGAGCCCATTCTTTTAAGATAGAGTTTAACAGGGTCAGTTGAGGCACTTCTGAGTTCTGCTTTTTCTTCTTTAGATAAGGCCTCTTCAATAATCTCTGTTCCATCAAGCCTTATTCCTTCATCATCTTCTTCTTCAACATGATTTTGAATTTCGATTTGAATGGACTTGAGTTTAAGTAAGATTTCATCAACTCCAGCAGGGTCAACAAGGCTTGCTGGGAGGGCATCATTTACATCTTCTGGTGTGAGGTAGCGTTGATCCTTTCCTTTCTCGATCAACTTATCAAATTCTTTTGAGCTGAAAAACTTGGCAACTTCTGACATTGCACACTCCCTAATGGTTTTTATTTTTTTGAGATTTAGTTGTTGCGATATCTTTTTCTATATCAATTATTTGACCTAAAATGATTTTTCTTTCTTGCTCACTTTCACAAGCAGCAAACAGAGATTTTAATTCTTTTTTTCTACGCAATTTTTGGTCCAATAAAAGTTCAGTTTCAATATCTGACATTAATTTTGTAAAGAAAGTCTCATCACGATTCCAAGAGTCACCAGGTTTTAGGCCGTATAATATGATGGATACACTCTCTCTAAGTGAAAGAGGGTAGTCACCCTGATTAATGATGGTTTGTGCCAGTTCGGAATATTCCCCTTCGTCTACTTCGTATATGAGGTTTCTTAGTTTTAAAACATATTCTTTTACCTCAGGAGAGGGTATTAAATCAAGTAACTTAGATACCGCGTTATGATCTAGGCTCATGGGATTCTCTAAAATTGCTTTTAAGAATATTTTTTCACCTCTTGTAAGTGACTCAGTCTGTGCCTTTGGGGCCTTCACTTGATCCGGTGGAGGTGTTGATGGTCTAGGGGCAACACGAACAGGGGCCTCATCGCCACTTTGCGAAATAAAGTTTTTATAGTTCTCAAGAACTTGCTGTGGACCAGATTTTAGTGCAAGGCGTTGAGAGAAGGGAACAATTCTCTCCGTTGCACTTAGTGACATCCCTAGAGGGGCCAAAACTTCGAAGGCCTTTTGAAGAATTTTTAATTTATGATCACTAACTTCAGGTATTTTCTTAGGAATAAGCTCCTCAAGAATGAGGTCAATATATGGCCTTGCAGATTTAAGGGCCTTTTCAAGACCTACAATCCCGTGTTTATTTATGAAGTCATCAGGGTCCTTCTCATCACCAAAGTCTACATACCAAGGAATTATTTTTTCCTTTAAACAAAGGGTAAGTACTCTTTTGGCGGCCTCTTTACCTGCTTGATCATTATCAAGAGCGAGGTAAAAGTTTTGGCTGTAGTTCTTTAGAGTCCGAAAAGCATAAGGACCTAAAGCTGTTCCCATGATGGCCACTGCTTCTTCAAATCCATTTTGATGGAGGGCTATTGTATCCATATTTCCTTCGCAAAGGATGATTCTATCCCTTTGCCTAATGAAAGATTTTGCAAAATTAAGGCCATAGAGAAGGTTTTTTTTATCAAAAACCATAGATGCAGGTGAATTCAGATACTTAGGCTTTTGGTAATCTAAAGTGGCCCTAGAGGTAAAGCCCATAACCTTTCCGTAAAGATCCCAAATAGGAAACATAATACGGTCTCTAAAAGTGTCATAATGGCCACCTTTTTTGTCCTTTTTGATGATTCCTATTTCCAAGGCAACTTCTATGGCCTGTTTTCGATCGGCCTCATCCTTTATGGAACCCAAATAATTACTTAGGATATTATTGCCAGGAGAATAGCCAAGTTGGAACTTTTGCGCATTTTCAGTATTAATTTTTCTGGACTCTAGGAAGTGCTTATAGGCAGCAACTTGCTCAAGTTGCTGGTAAATTTTATTGGCAACCTTAAGGATTTTTCTGGCCGTCTCTAGACGGGGAGAAACATGAGTTTTTTCTTGGTAGCTCTCAAAGTCTAGACCTAGCAGCTTGGAAATTTCTTCAAGAGACTCAACGTAGTTAATATGCCTATAGTTTTCAACAAAGGAGATAGCATCACCACCAGTGTTACAAGCAAAGCACATGAACATTTGTTTGGAGTCATTAACATTTAATGATGGGTGTTTATCATCATGAAAGGGGCATTTAGCTAGAGTTTGGTTTCCCCTTCGAACAAGCGGAAGGTAATGACCTATGATTTGGGAGATGGGCGTTTCTTTTATGATATTTTTAAGCTCATCTAAGGCCATCTATTTTTGTACCTCTAAAACCATGGCCTTGATATTAATACCTTTGGCCAAGAATATTTTTTCAAACTTTGTCTGAAAGCTTGATAAAAGAGGGTGAGGCACCTGATCATTCCACAGGTCATAAGTTTTATAGCTCACCTTAAGTCCATCAAATTTATCTATGAATTCACACATCCACTCAAAGTAATCATCATGGTCTGTTTTAATATAAACTTTTCCATTGTTTTTCATGACTTTGTATAAAGACTCAAGAAAAGGAGTTTGAATAAGCCTTTTTTTGTTATGTCTATTTTTAGGCCATGGATCAGGAAAAAAGTAAAAAAGGTTATCGACTTCATTTTCTTCGAAAAGAAACTCAATCCTCTCGCCCTTTGCCCTGAGGTATCTAAAATTTTGATTTTCAAGCTTATCTAGTTTTTTGGCCAAAGAAAAACTTCTTTTAAAACGGTAATCAAGACCTACAAAGTTAACATCTGTATTTTTTTGGCAGAACTCGATCATAAAGTGACCATAACCAGAGCCAATTTCTACGCACAATGGCGCTTCTCTTTTGAAGATATCTTTATTCCACCGACCTTTGTTTTGTTCAGCTTCTTGATCCCTTAGAACAAAATCATCAAAACCCTTTAACTTATCATGATAAGGGTTTTTGTGGGTGTACTTAAAATCTTGGGTAAATGTATAGTCTGTCATAACAGGGGTTTACCAAAATTATTTTTAACTTGCAACGAGTTGCGTCTTTTAGAGTGATTGATCTAGGGTACGAGACTCAGTTAGACCGTAAAAGTTATTGATTTCTTTAGCAATATACTGAATTTGCTCAATTTCTAAAAAGCTGTGCATTGGCAAGCAGAGCACTCTTTTTCCAAATTCTTCGGCCTTGGTCCATTCTCCCTGCTCTTTGAAAGAGGCAAGAGTCTTAAACTGGCTCATGGCCTGAGGGTAATAAAGTCCTGTGCCAATATTTTTATTTTTAAGATGTTCTATTAGTCTTTTTCTTTGGTCTTCATCTGAGACAAAGATAGGAAAGAGGTGCCAACTAGAATAGTTTAAATATTTTTGAGAAATCACTTTAACTTTTTTAAGGTTTTCATAATACATTTTGGCCGCATTTTTTCTGGCCTCATATTTTTGAGGATAATCCTTAAGTTTAAGCTCTAGGACTGCTGCTTGAATGTGATCACATCTGGAGTTTCTTCCAACAATATCTTCTCGGCCTCGACCATGATTACGGTAGCTCAAAATAAAGTCTTTATACTTATCATCAGAAAAAGCTATCGCACCAGCATCACCAAAGGCAGATAGATTTTTTGTGGGATAAAAAGAGAAGGTTGTTAAAGAATCTTTTCTTGAGCCTACCATACTACCATCAAGATAACGTGCACCATGTGCTTGAGCTCCATCTTCAATAATGGTCATATTGTACTGTTTACAAACTTTTTCTATTTCAACAATATCTGCTGGAAGTCCATAGATATGGACAGGAATGACGGCCTTCAGTTTATGTTTTTGGGCCATTCTTTTAAGAGACTCAACACAAATAAGACCAGTCTCTTCTTCTATATCTGTAAGAACGGGTATGGCCCCTATATTCATAACAGCTTCGGCAGTGGCATAAAAAGTAATACCTGGAATAGCGACTTTATCACCAGTAGTAACACCGGCCGCTTTTAATGCAATTTCAATAGCATCGGTACCATTGGCCACAAGTAGAGAATGCTTGGCATTGAGGTAATCAGAAAAGCTCTGTTCAAAAAGGGTATTATAAGGGCCTTCGACAAAGCTGTTATTTTTTATTATCTCTTCAAAGCGCGCTAAGACTTCTTTTTGAAAAGACTCGTCATGTAATTTCTTGAAATTATAAAATGATACTTCCATGAACATTATTTACCATGGAAACAATAAGAGTAGTTAGCGTTATTTTTTATCTATCCACTCTTTAATAATCATGGCCGCTTTTTTGACGCCATCTTTCTCTTGCAATATTTTATTAATGCGCTCGATCAGATCAGCAATAAGTTTTTTATCTTCATTATTTTGCTGGGGCGACTCTTTTTTGGCACCCATTAGGCGGCCATTGAATCATCCTTAAGATGCTCTGCGACTCTTTTAAGGTGATCCTCAACAACTTCAAAAAGTTCAATTTTGGTATTATAGGGATCTATGCCGGGGGGGAGTTGAGAGAATATTACTTCTCCATTTGCTTCGCTAAAAGCATACCAAGTATCGCCTAGCTTTTGGAATAATACGTCTTTTTCATTTGAGTTTCTATCCTGACTCATTTCATCCTCCTGATAAATGACTCTTCGAAACAAAATAAAATATCTTTAGGCTTTTCTGAGTGGATAACATCAGGAAATTATAAAGGATAGAGATAAAAGTAAAAGGCTCAGGTATTTAAAAATCTATATCTTCTTTCTTTTTCTCACGGCATTTACTCAGGCATTCATACATCTTTGTGTTTTCATACTTGCTATATCTTAGTGAGCAAGCATCTTGGCAAAGCTTATACTTAGAGTCAGCATAAACTGTTTTGGCCGTACCACAGGAGTTTAAAAGAGGTAAAAGAAAGATAAGGAACTTCATAAAACTTCTCCAAATATTTAAAAACTGCTTTGTATACCTACGTATAAAGTTACTCTGGCGCCCGAAGGAACGTTAATACTATCTTCATCATCTTGCTGCCAAAAAGTTTGATCTCCATTTTGAGAACTTGGCCTTAGGGTGTGGGATAATTCGTATTGGACTTCTGCTTTAGCAACAAAATCAATATCGCTAATAAATTTTAATTTTTGAAAACTAATGGCACTTTTAGGTGATAGAGAAACGGCCTGATATAGGTTTTGGTCTTTAGATTCAGAGGACTTTTGAGTGACCAGAATCCTTGTCCATGTTAGACCAAAACTGGCCTGAAAAGAGAGTCTTAAAGTTTCAGTACGAAAACCATCATAACTAAGTGTTGGACCGAAGAAAAACTGTCCTCCATCTTCTATAGACTCTCTACTATCTTCTAAAGTAATAAGCTTTTTTTCGTTATGAAAATGAAAGTCCCACCCGTAATAATATCTAGCAAAAGTGTCAAAGTTTACTTTGTTTAACCACACGGCATTGAGAGTGTAGCGGGTGTAGTATTTTTGAGACGTCATATTAGAGGAGTAGGGGTAATGGTTTCTTCTTTGATTTCCTATCCCTACGAATAAAGAGGCCCTAAGGTCTTGTTCTTTTGTTAATGGATAGCCATCTCTTAAAGGCTCTTTTAACCTGTAATCGGTGTAGTCTTTTCCTTTTTTATAAATGGGATCATGGTTTTCTCTGTCGTCATTATAGATAAGTTTAATATGCTTTCCAAGAACATAGGCCGGCCCTGCCATATTATGGAGAGTTTCATAAAACTTTTTCTTCTTTATAAACATTGGATCTGATTCAAGCCTCCTAGAAGCACGAACACCATTTTCACTCTTATCATAATTAGGGGTCATTGGAGAAATTCCAAATTCCTTATCATGAATGAAAATTACTTCACCCTTGGTTACATATTGAATAACAGGTGAGTTTATGGATTTAGATTTAAACAAGGGAACGCGATGTCCTGTTACAAGGGCCTGACCACCTAAAGCTAAGGCCGGATATAAGATTAAAAATATTTTTAAAATGTATACCTCCAAAAATCTTTCTCAAACCTGAAACCAATTTTGACACCAAAAGTGGTTACGCTTTCAGGATTTTGTGAGGTACTAAATTGTTGAGAGCTCTCTTTAATGGAGAAGTAGCTTTGATTGATTGTTAGAGACCAAAAAAATGGGCCCCAAGATGTATCTACAATATTGATAACATCTAAACCAAATTGATTACCTTGAAAGCGCAGGCTATTGCCTAAGCTGTCTTGTCCTCTCATTAAAAAGTATCGAGAAGCATTAAGTTGGGCCTCCCAGTTGGAGTAAAAGTTGTGGTTTAAAGAAAGCCCATAGAGACCACTATACCATTCTAAACTATTGGACTGACCATCCCAACGACCTCTTTGAAGGCCTGCAGTTAAGGCCATCTTAAGTGAGAAAGGCCATTTGTAAAAGACTTGGTAATCAAACTGGTTAACAGAGCCTCCCGAATTTTGATCATCAAAAAGATTTTGAAAATAATCACCTCTAATAGCTTCTTGGCTCAATGAAAAACTATGAATAAGTTTAACTTCAGTATCGTTACCTTCATTTTTAGCACGTGGTTGATACTCTACGTGAAGTGAAGGACTTTCATCTAGTTTTACGAAATTGTCGATATCAGTAATATTATTTAATAAGGTTCGGTACTTTCTTTTCCCATTTTTATCAAAAAGATAAACTATCTTACCACCAATTACATTATTGATGGCCTTGACGACGAGCTTTCGATCTACTTTTATTATTTTTTTTGTATCAAGATCTTCTATTAGTGATTCAGGTTTAATGACAGCGACAAAAGGCTCTGGTTTAAACTCGGGAGTATCTTTAACTTGAGGAGGTAATTGGGTAATAGTGTCTTTCGCCGCTCGGTCTAACTCTTCAAGCTCAAGAATTGTTTTTTCTCCTTCGGGGACAAGGTCATTTTCAAATGAGTAGTCTTCCACTTCAAGGTTTTCTAAGAATTCAACACTTTGGATATCCCAAGCTGATCTTATTTTAGATTTGAAGTCATCTATCTCAACAGTGTTTTGCAATTCGAGATAATCTTTATCTTGTTGGATTTCGATATCTTGGGCGTTGGAGAGTTCACTCCATTCATCTTGCTTTTTTTTATTTTGATTGAGTTCTTCTTCAAAGGCCTCTAATTCTTCTATTTCACCATGAGCAAGAGGATCAAGTATGATGGCCTCATTTTTTTCAAAAGTTTCTCCAGGTCTAAGAAGCTCTTTCCACTCGTCTTCTGCATAAATTGAATTACATATTAGGATAAGAAATAACAATGGCTTCACTTGTTACCGCCTAGATTGAGGTGATTGATGGCCTTTTGGAAGGACTCGAAGTTACTTTTATGACCAAAAGAACTTTTTTGAATCTTTTCTACAGAAACCCATTTATAGTTTTGGTGTTCTTCAGAAATAAGTATTTCTTCGGGAGTATGGATAAGAGGACATAAATAAACTTGCTCATGAATATCTCTATTCCAGCGATCATGAAACTTGAATGAAAGATCAAGGTCAATTAGGGACACTCCATCAAGACCTGTTTCTTCTTTTAACTCTCTTAGAGCTGCTCGATGAAATGTTTCTTTTTCATCTACGCTTCCCGTAACATTTTGCCAAAAGCAGTCTCTTTCTTTTTTGGTTTGGAGCAATAAAAGGTGAAAAGGTGTTCGCGTTGTATCAATAATCACCACCTGAACCTTCCTATGTTCTTTTTTTTCGCTCATAATATTTATTATCATTGATTTAACCCGTAGTTCCAAGTCTTTAGTTCGTTTACAGGACGTCTAGTCATTTGATATGAGTAGAAGTGATGGAAGATTTTATATTAAGATTATGCACACAATTGCCAGGCTTTCTCCTTGGAATAGTTTTTCATGAGGCGGCCCATGCCTATGTTGCAAATAAATTTGGAGATAATACGGCCAAACTTCAGGGGCGTCTTACTCTAAACCCTGCAGTTCACTACAATTTAGTCGGTACGATTATCTTTCCTCTTGTGGGTGCGGCCCTTGGAGGAATGATGTTTGGTTGGGCCAATCCTGTTCCCGTTGATGGAAGAAACTTTAAAAACTACCGTAAGGCCATGTTCTGGACTTCCTTTGCTGGTCCATTGGCCAATATTATTTTAGGAGTCGTGTCGGCCTTATTATATGTCGTAATCATTACTCAGATGCCACGTGAGTTTTACCTAACCGAGCCCTTTGCTCAAATGCTTTATGGCTCTGTTTATATAAACTTTATACTTGCTGTTTTTAATTTGATTCCTCTTCCTCCATTGGATGGGTCTAAAATGGTGACTCAATTTCTCAACTATGAAATGGCCAGAAAGTATGAAGATCTGCAAAGATTTACGTTTCTAATTTTTTTGATGCTTATAGCTACACCAATTTTAGGCTATCTTTTATGGCCAGCTTATTTTTTAGCTAGAAGTTCTATTGGAATATTTTATATTCTAGTAGGATAGAGAAAGGGATTTCACAGCTATGTTAGATACTTCCATTCAGGTAAAGACAGATATTTTTGATGGCCCATTATCCTTATTGGTTCTTCTTATAAAAAAAGAAGAAATGGATATCAAGGAACTTGATCTTACCAAGATCACAAAAGAGTACTTAGATTATCTCACTAATATGGAGAAGCTTAACTTCGATGTTGCGGGTGACTATCTTTATCTTGCGGCAACTCTTTTACTTCTTAAATCTCAATCTGTTTTAACAGAAACGGATAAAAAGACTTTAGAGGAGTTAACCGATTCACCATTAGATATATCTTCTAAAGCTGAATTAATTAAAAGATTAGAGGAGCTTTCGCATTTTCAGAAGATGGCAGAAAAGCTTTGGTCTCTACCTAAAATGGGGTATGAGATATTTTTAAGACCTAAGCCTAATAAAAAAGAAATTGTAAACTCTATCTTGACTCCAATAGATCTTGAGAAGTTAACAACTTCAATGGTTGAGTTAATTAAAAGAGAAAATAGAAAGTTCGCCGTTGTAAGAAGGGATCGTCTTTCTATTAAAGAAAAATTAATTTTTCTTAAAGAGTATCTTAATCAAGGAGAGAGAAAAACATTTGATGAAATTGTTAAAGTTCATGAAATGGAAAAAGACTCAGAGATTATTAATATTGTAATTACATTTATTTCTCTACTTGAGTTAGCGCGATTAAAAAAATTAACTATTTTTCAAAACCAGACCTATGGACAGATATACGTAGATGTTCTTGATAGTCTATCCAATTTTGATATTGATTCTGCAGATGGATTTGAAGAGGAAGAGGCTAAAGCTGAAGCTGATAAAGAAGAGCGACCAGAAGGAATACCCTTGCAATAAGGAATAATTATTATGGATGAAAAAAAAGATTTTGAACTAGAATTAGATTATTTTAATGATAAGGCACAAGAGGAAAAGCTTTGGATGGCAAGAACAGGGCTTGACTATAATTCTTTATGTGGCGCTATTGAAACGTTAATTTTTATGAGTGATAAGCCTTTATCGCTTAAGAAAATAAAAAATATGATTGACCCTGATATGTCTATAAGGGTTATCCATGAATCTATTTCTAGGCTTCAGTCTGAGTATGAAGAAAAGCATCATGGTATACGTCTTGTTGAGGTCGCTGACGGATTTCAGTTTAGGACAAAGGCAACTTATTCCAAATATGTGAAGGACCTATTTAAGGTGACTTCCTTAGTTCTGACACCTTCTTCTTTAGAAGTATTGGCCATTATTGCTTATAAGCAGCCAGTATCTAAAACAGAAATTGAAAAAATTAGAGGTGTGGATTCATCTCATTTGGTACGTGCACTTATGGATAAAAGACTTGTAAAAACAAGTGGAAGAAGCCAAGAGTTAGGACGACCTACTGTTTATATTACGACTCCAGAGTTTCTTGAGGTCTTTAACCTTGCCTCGCTTGAAGAGCTTCCACCAGAGAGTGAAATAGAAAGTATTGCTAAAACAAAAGACGTTGGTGAAATAACAGATATAAAATCATTAGTTACCAATGGACAAAAACGTTTTTACTTTGACGAGTATGAAGAGCTCGATAAGCTAAGTGAGGAGATTAAACAAATTAATGTGGAAACGAATTTCACTAAATCTCTTCGTAAAAATAAACCAGAAGAAAATGATAAGCAAAAAAGTGCATTTGATATTCTTGAAGACTTTATTGTTGAAAAGCAGTTAAAAGAACAAATGCAGCTAGCAGCTCAGTCTTCGCTTCCTAACCCTGCAATGACAGATGGAACCGTTATTAGGGACCTTTTGGCCAAGGTTTATAATGCTCCTGAAATGGAGTCTGATTTTGAGATGATTGATTTAGATTCTGGAATGCCAGTTTCAGACCTTGAAAATGAAGAAGAGCTCGTTGAACTGGGCCAAAAAGAAGAGCAACTACTTGAAAAAGCGAGTGATCTGCTTGATAGGGCCAAAGACTTTGATATTGACCTAGATTTTTTGCAGGATAAGCAATAACCAATTGACGTTGGAGCTAGGGCCTTCTAATATGCCGAAAAACTGGCGAGAGCCGGATTGGAGGAAAAATGATCAGATTACAAAAGTTTATAGCTGACTGTGGCTACACATCTAGAAGAAAAGCAGAAGATCTAATTGTTCAAGGAAAAGTTAAAGTTAATGGCTCTGTAGCAGATGTTCTTGGGACTAAAGTTGACCCTGATAAAGATATCGTTGAGGTTGAAGGTAGAGCACTTGATTTAGATTTTGTTGAAAAAGTTTATGCTGTTCTTCACAAGCCTCGAGGCTATATGACGACTCTATCAGACCCTGAGGGAAGACCAACAGTCATCGACTTTTTTAAAGATTTAAATGAAAGAATATATCCTGTTGGAAGATTAGATTATCTTTCAGAAGGCCTTCTTATTATGACTAATGATGGTGAATTAGGGAATACGGTTATTCACCCAAGGTATGAAGTCATTAAAACTTATGAAGTTAAGGTCTTTGGCCTTGTTAATTCAGAACTTCTGAGAAAATTAAGAAAAGGGCTTCTTCTTGAGGATGGCTTTGTCAAACCCATTTCAGTACGAGTTATTAAACAACTTCCCTCTAAGACTTGGTTAGAGTTTAGGTTGGGTGAGGGTAAAAACCGTGAAATCAGAAGAATCTGTGAGGCCTTTGGTTTAACAGTGGATAAGCTCAGAAGAGTGGCCATTGGAAACTTATCGATTGAAAATTTGGCCCCAGGTAAAGTGAGATATTTTAATAAGTTTGAACTATTAAAGCAGATCGGAATCAATGAAGATGGTAGTAAAAGGTCTCACTCAAAAGAATTTATCTCGAAAAAGTCTTCGGTAAAAATGAAAAGGCTTGAAAGAAAAGAGGGAACTTTGGCCGATAACGAAATTTTCAAAATGTTTAGAAAAGAGTCTTATTTCGATGCGGCCAAAAGCTTACAGAAAAAAAGAACTTAGTTATCTAGGCTTTTGATTTCTTGTTTATTAAGGGCCTCTTGGAGTTGATCAAGGGCATATTCAATGGCCTGGTTTGAGTAATTAATCTTATCTAGGGGCTCATTTTCATACGCGAAATGAGATTCTTTAATAACTGATGCAGCAAGTCTGAGGAAGTCTGAAGAGCTTTCAAAGTATTCGGCCTCATCATCCGTCATAAGCAAGTGAAGTAGTAAAGAGTTAATTGACTTAACTAGTCGGACTTGGCTTGGGTGAAGCATTTCTGTATCCAGCTCTAGAGTGAGTTTTCTATCTCTATTTGTAAATAATCCCATTTTTCCTCCAAGGTTTAATAAAAGCTGTTTTCACTTCGGAATCCTTAGCAAGGATCTGTAGGCAAAAATTTCCTGATTAATTTACTTTTATTCCTAGACATTCAGGTAAAGCTCACTTACTATGGGCTCAATTGTCGCGGGGTGGAGCAGTCTGGTAGCTCGTCGGGCTCATAACCCGAAGGTCGCAGGTTCGAATCCTGCCTCCGCAACCAAAATCTATATCAAACTCTTCAAAATATTAATAATCACTGCTATCTTTATATTTAAAATCTAAGGATGGTTTATGTTTATGAAGTATTTTTTATCTATTATTGCTGCTTCTATTATCTTATTTAACCAAGTCAATGCTGAAAATCATGAATACGTTAAAAGTTTTATGGATAAGTATAGAAATGGTCACTTATTTCATTCCTATAACATACCAATTAAAACTCAGATAAATAGTTTGTTAACTTATCCAAATAGTCAGTCTCACGATATTTTTTGTTTTATTGGAGATACTGGAGGTGGTGGTAAACAACAAAGAGATGCCGCTTCTTTATTAGTTTATCATTCTCAACAAAATATTAAAGATCATTGTGATCAAACACACTTGTTAGGGGATATTATTTATCCGGTGGGAATTCAAGAGGCTGATGGTGGTAAACGGGTTAAAGAATTATTTTTTGATATTTATAAAAACCTTTTAGGACCTAATAGACCACCTATTTATTTGGCGTTTGGAAATCATGATTACTATGGCTCTGTTGAGAAATGGTTTGAGTATGCTGCCAATTACCCTAATCTCAAAATTCCTTATTATTTTTATGCTGAGAAAATTAACGATCTTTGCTTAGTTACGATAGATACTAACCCTATTTACGAACAAGGTTGGCATTCAAAGGATATACCTAGGTATCACCAGCATATGGAGTGGTATAAAAGGATACACCCTCAATTATCCGCTTGTCGCTTTAAAGTCCTTTTAGGGCATCATCCTCATATTTCAGCTCGAGAATCTGATAAGGCCTTAAAAATCTTTTATGAAAAATATATTGAGGGCAAGTTTGATTTGATTATATCAGGGCATGATCACCTTTTATCTTACATGGGAGCTAGAAATGGAACTCATATGTTTGTTTCTGGTGGTGGTGGGAAAGAGATCAGAGAAAAGGCCAAAAACGAGGCCATTGAGGCCAAGAAAAAAGGGATTATTAAATGGGTCTCATTTAACCCTGGTATTCTAAAAATGAAAGTTCACAGACAGAATGGGGCCTTAAAGAAAGTTGATATATATTCTATTATCCAGACTAATATAGGCGCAAAAGTTGAAAAAAGGGTTTCACTTTTTCCCAGAAGATAGACTAAGTCATTAATATTACTTTTAAAAACTTTACTTAGTAACTTGAATCTATTGTAGTTCTCATCTAAAAAGAAGCTTTAAATATTTAAGGAAGTACAATGAAAAAATTACTTTTGGTTTTTATATGCTTAGGAAGTTACTCTGTATCGGCCAGTCACCATTTTAAAAAACTTAAAGGACTCGAGGAAGTCTTAAATGGATCTTATCCAGTAGAGCTAAGAATCAATGGGAAAACAGAATCATTTCAACAAAAGCTTCAACTAGAAAACTGTCAGCTCAAAATTCAGCTTTTAAATGAATTTGGCGTAATTGGTCAGGACACATATAATTTACAAAAGTTATTTGTAAGAAAAAATCTTTTACTACATAAAGGTAGCTACGCTATTAATTTTGGCCTTAAGTCAAAGACTCATAGACGTATGAGGCTATATTTTAATGAAAAAAAGAAGTTTAAGAAAACTGAAAAACTTCTTTCTAGGGCGGCCTTTCTTTGTAAAAAAAGAACCGTCAAAAAAATAGTTGAAAAGCAGCTTAAAGAAATTAATGAAGTTATAGGTTATAGCGGATCTATTCCTCTATTAAAATCAGATAATTTTAAGGTTAGAGATGAAGTTCCAACGGCCATATTAAATGGTTCTAAAAGCTTCTACGAAAGAATTCAGTCTATTCATCAAGCAAAATCTTCTTTGTATATTCAGACATTGATTTTTCGTGGCGATCTTTCTGGTCGTTACCTTGCTGATTTACTGATGAAAAGAAAGCAAGAAGGTATCGATATAAAAATTATTGTTGATGGATTAATAGGAAACTTTTTTGATATTCGTCCTACAAAGATAGAAAAAAAGAATACAGCAGTACTATTTAATAACCTCATGGCCAGCGGAATTAGAGTTTTTGGGTATTCGTGTTCTCCTTATCATATTTTTAAAAATGAAGTGAGAGGATGGGATATAGGTAAGCTTATTCGAAGAAATCATGAAAAAATTTGGATAAAAGATAAAGACATGGCCATCTTGGGTGGAATTAATATTACTAATGGCTACTTTGAATTGTATGGAAGAGATAAAACAAGTATTCGTGATATTGATATGGCCGTGAAAGGCGATATAGTACAAGATATTTATAATTCCTTTATGATTAATTATTCGGAAAAAAAGATACGATATAAGTCATTTAAAAATGATAAATGCCTAAATCCTTATAATCCATTAACTCAAAAAGATAAGTATTTAGCATTTAGAAATAAAAATCTAAAACCCTATTTTAATGAAAAAGACGAAGAAAGAAGGAGACTGAATAAAGTCGTATTAAAAAATATTGATAATATCGTTAATAATCTCCCTTTAACGGCACCAACTCTTGAACAAGACTTGGTTATAAGTCCAGTTGAATATAAGTACGCATCCCAAGGGAAATATATTTTCATGAGACCTGAGGAAGGGGAAAGACAAATTTATCCCACTTACTTAGAGATGATTAAAAAAGCTAAAAAAGAAATTATAGTCCCAAATGCTTTTTTTGTACCTTTTGAGAGCTTTAAAAAAGAAGTCATGAAGGCCGCGAATAGAGGTGTTAGTGTCAAGATTTTAACAAACTCTAAAAAGAGTAATGATAAACCAATTCATGCCATAGTAGGAAGAACGCATTATTTAGATTTTTATGAAGGCAAAAGAGCGAAAGGTTTTAATCAAGAGCTTTTAAGAAAAAATATAGAAATTTATGAGTTCCAGGGCCATGCTCCTGGGAAAGAAATGATTAGGGGCCTTTACCATACTAAGTTTATGGTTGTAGACCGTAAGGTAAGTATCCTTGGTTCTTATAATATTACGGCCTCGAGTGAGAATAATGCTGAGACGGCCATAGTGTTTGAAGGTGATGAGTTAGCAGAAGATCTTCATTTTCACTTTGATAATGATCTTAAGCTTTCTAAAAAATTAGATTTACAAACGATTAGAAAATTTAAGAAACCAGAGAACTTTGGAGATGCTCTATCAGTATTATTTCTAAAGCATCTATTTAAGGGATTTCTTTAATTTCAGTTTATAAACCATATTTTTTAATCTAAACTTCCCTCTTTAGATCATTACTTACATTTAACGGTGCATTTAAAAGAGAAAATATTTTTCTTAATGAGCTCTCTGTCGTAAAACGTTATCTTTCCTTTGGGTGTCATACCTACCTTAGTACAAAGTTTAACTAATTTTTCACTACAGCTTTGATATGCTTTACTTACGTCCTTATTTCTTTTATCTACTGCCGCAAAAACATCCTCTATATTAGTTTGATCTGTTTTAATGTCTGTACTGAATACATAAGTTGCTATGGGCTCAAAACTACTAAAAAAACCTGCTTTGGCCAATGGCAAGTAACTACTTAAAAGAACAAACCCTATAGCTAAACTTTTTAAAAACTTCATATGAATCTCCTTTTTAGTTTTTATTATTCGGTTAATAAATAATAAATTAAATATTAATTTCATAATAAATAAGGTCTGTTTGTTACCCCGATTTTCATGCTACCTTATAACAAAGGGGTTAAATGAAGTTATAGATCTATCACCATAGTACTTGAAGGTGATGAATGATTATAAGATCTTCATTTTTACTTTGATAATAATTTTAAGATTTCTCAAACATCTATTTGAGGGATTCCTCTAGTTTCATTCTAAACTTAAGTTTATAAACCTTATCTTTTAGTCTGAACTCTTCATGAACTCGAGGGAACCAAGAGTCATCACCGCCAACTCCCATTTGAGCATAATCGAGATTTAGATAGGTCTTGTTATCATCCTTAACATCGATGGAGTGTTTTGCAGAAAGAAGGTTGTCTTCTTTATAGTGATGAGCACTTGCACTAAATAAATCAGTTGAACTCACTTTGAGCTTTAATCCATTGTCATTATAAAGTTCAATCCAGCGTACATCTGTTTTATTTCCATTTTCTTGTGGGGAAATATATGGAAAGTAATTATCCCAAACTTTATTATGATAAATACCTACCAAGGCCGATTCTTTTTTATCAGAGTAACTTTGGTGAGGGCCTCTACCGTACCATCTCATCATATCGAATGACCTAGGTAATTCAAATTGAATACCAACCCTTGGTAGCGATTTGAGTGCGAGGTGATTGACGAGCTCTAAGTTAATTTCCAACTCATCATTTTCTAAAATATGATAAGAAATTTTAAACGGAATTGATCTACGCGAACCTTTAAGCTTCCCTTTAAAAAAGACTCCGGTTTTATTAGCTTTAATAAGTTTAATTTTCTTTATATCAAGCTCATTGAGTTTGTACTTCAACCAACTTCGATAAAAGCTCCCTGTTCTTCCCTTAGAGTTTCGAAAGCCATTTCCTCTATCGTTATCAGTAGGTGCTCTAAACAAGTGGATTAAAGGGCCAGCTAACTCAAGGTTATTAATAGACTTAAATTGAGCGTTGGTTTTATCAATATGGATATCCCATTTTGTTGATGACATCTTAATTGATCTACTTTCTTCTTGTATTTGGACATCTTGATAGGAGAGGTGCCCTCGATTGGCCCAACTTCTGATAAAGACCTGATTCTTCGCTACTTCATAACCTTTAGAGGCATATAAATTATCTTTTTTAAGTCGAGTATAAAAATTGACGAAATACTCTTTGTCATTTTTTAGATAGGGAAGTTTTATATAAAAGATTGAATAGCCTTGAGGTCCAATGTCTAAGTCTGGTAATACTCCGTCTTTAATCGCCTTACCATTTTCAAGAAGTTCCCAGCGGGTTTCGAACTCACTTAGGTTTTTAAAGAAAAATTTATTTTTTATCATAAATGAGTTTAGCCCGGCCTTTTGAATATCAATAAACTGGTGAACTTTTTTAACCTCAAGTAGCTCAGGGGAGATTGTTCGATCTGGTAAAACAAGTCCATTTAAACAAAAAGTGCCATCATGTTTTGTTTCCCCAAAATCACCACCGTAAGCAAAATATTCAACTCCATCTTCATTTCTTTTTCTGATACCTTGGTCTACCCAATCCCAAATAAATCCACCCTGGGCCGTGGGATATTTTGGATCTTCAAATAAGTCCCAATATTTTTTGAAGTTACCAAGGCTGTTACCCATAGCATGCGCATATTCTATGAGGATAAGAGGACGATTTGGGTCTTTTTTAATAAGTTTTTTTATTTCCCAAATGTCAGCATACATTCGAGTTAAGATATCAAACTTAGATGGGATTGTTCGGGCCGGAAGAAATCTCCCTTCATAAGCAATAGGTCGAACGGGATCAATTTTTTTCATTTGCTTATAAAGCTCTTTTAAGTTTTTTCCAGGGCCACCACTTTCATTTCCCATTGACCAAATGAGAATAGAGCTAAAGTTTTTATCTCTGTGAAGCATTGATAGTCCACGGGTTAAAACCGCTTTTTTAAATTTCTTTCTCGACATAGGTGCTTTCATGGCGAGCCAAAGTCCATGAGATTCAATATTGGCCTCATCATAAACATATAGGCCGTATTTATCACATAACTCATAAAAATACGGATCATTAGGATAATGAGAGGTTCTCACGGCATTAATATTATGCTTTTTCATGAGAATAACGTCTTTAAGCATTGAAGCTTTTGTTAGTGCTCTCCCTGTGTCGGGGTCGAACTCGTGACGGTTAACTCCTTTAAATGTAATGGCCTTTCCATTTAAGAGAAATTGTCCATTTTTAATTTCAATTTTTCTAAATCCAATATTGATACTTGTGGCCTCAATTGTTTTGTCTTTGCTTTTTAATTCAATAAGGGCCTTGTATAAATGAGGTGTCTCTGCAGTCCACGGTCTTATAGGTAGATGTCTTGTAATTAGTTTGTATGGCCATTTAAGATGACGTGTAAAAAGAGTACTTCCATCTTTTTCAAGTAAAGTAATCTTCAGGGAAACATTATCATTTCCTTTAATATCAAATTGAGCATCAAAGATACCTTTTTTATAACTATCATCTAAAGAGCCCTGTATAAAAAAGTCTCTTAAATAGGTTTTAGGAGTAGAGTAGAGGTAGACACTTCTAAAGATTCCACTTAGCCTCCAAAAATCTTGGGCCTCTAGAAAGGATCCTGTGGACCACCGTACAACTTTGGCCCTAATTTCATTAACTCCCTCTTTAACATATGGTGATAAATCAAATTCAGCAGGGGACATGCTGTCTTCTGAATAACCAACTCGATTTCCATTTACCCAAAGATCAAGAGAGGATTGGGCACCACCAAAATAAATAAAAACTTTTTTATCTTTCCAGTTCTTTGGCAAGGTGAATGTCTTTTTATAAATTCCAGTCTCATTACCTTCGGCCTTTAACTTAGGGATGATAAGACCAGTAAAAGGAGAGCGCCAATTCAGGTAAATTGGTTTCCCATAACCTTGCATTTGCCAGTTTGAAGGAACGCTAATTTTTTGCCAATTAATATCGCTTGCAAATAGTGCTTCATTGGAAAGCAATGGATTATCATAAAATTTAAAGTCCCATTGTCCATCTAGTGAAATGATATTGCGCGCTTTTTCTTTTTTATTATTTAATGCGTCTTTAACATTATCATAATGAAAAAAGTGGGCACGTGGTGCTTCTTTATTTTGTTCTACCTGGTCATAATCTCTCCACGGTTCATTGGCGTGAGATAAAAAACTAAAGAAAAGAAGTGACAAAAATAGTCTCATTTGACATCCTCCGGCGCTATGAAAATTCTCCTCTTTTGTACCATATTTGGCCTGCTTTACAATTCCTCTTTTGCTACGGAGCGTAACTTTGAGGAGAAACTATTAAAGCAGCAAAAGAATGCTGTTATTTGGAATAATACTTTCTTAGGGGTCTTTTCAGCAGGAATGGCCTTAAATGCCTATAATTACTTATCGACAGATAAAAAAGATAAAAAATTCGATGCCGGCGTTGATTTTATTAAATCAACACTTGCTGTTGGTTCTATGTTAATTGATCCGTTTTTAACAAAGTCCATCCACAGTGATTATTCTCAGTCTAAAGACTCTTTAGCTAAGGCAATGGCAAGAGAAGCTTATGAGAAATCACTAACCAATCATATGCTCTCAGCTCTTGTTAATTTAATTGGTGGGGCGGCCATTTGGTTTATAGATGATAGACGAAGTGATGGCATTAGAAGCTTTGCTATCGGTACCCTTATCTCTGAAATAAAGATCTGGACTGCTCCGTCTGAGCTATCCAAGATTAAGGACCAAACAACAACCTTTTATTATAATCCTTTTAATAACGAGTTTGGCGTTACTATTCTCTTCTAAACTAGTGCCAAATTGGCACCAATCAACACTTTTATTGCAGAGAATTCTTATTTAACTACTATATTCGCACCTAGTCAGTTTATATAGGCCATTAATTTAAACAAGGGGAAGACGATGTTAAAAGTAGCAGCAATTATTTTTGCTATTTGCACTTCTTATGCACCAGAAGCTTTTTCTTCTGAAGTAAGAAATGAGAATGAATCAATTGATAAGGCCAATGGCCGTAGAAGGGGAGCATTACGAAACAGAAACCGTAATCATCGAAGAAATCGAAACCATTCCTATAATAGGAATCATAGAAGGGATAGAAACCACTCCTATAATAGAAACTATCGAAGAGATAGAAATAGAGAAATAAACCGTTCCCATAATAGGTATAGAAGATATAATCATGTGCCTTACAGATATGATAGATCACATCATAGAAATTGGTATAATTCAGGGTCGTTTTGGAGAAGGGTTCCTAGAAACTACGTTTATAGAGATAGATGGTTAAGATGGAATTATAATTATAGAAATGGTTACCATTGGTATAATAACTATCCTTGGTTTGTTTATAATAACTTTCTTCATAGATATTCAGATATAGACAACTGTAATTATGAATTAGTCGATAGCTTTTATGATGAGGTAGTCGATAGATTCTATTCTATGTCTTGTAGAATAGGATACGATAAATGTGCTCGTGTAAGAGATGATTGGAACTGGGAAGAAAGAGAAGAACGGTATTTCTGTTCAGAAACAAGAAACAATTATTACTAAGACACTTTAGGGCCTCTTTCTGAGGCCCACTCTTTTAAGAACACAAAAATTGGTCATTGAGCTTGAGAGTGTTATGCTTATAATGAGCATAGGAAATACAATCGAGGGCCTTAGATGGTTGATAGAGCAAAAGACTTTTTAGCTAAAGATCATTTAGACAGATCTTTTTCTTTATCTGATTACAAAGGACAAAAGATTTGGCTCGCATTTTACCGATACGCAAGTTGCCCGCTTTGTAATCTTCACATAAACCAAATCATTAATAGATTTGATGAGTTTAAAAAACGAGGAGTTGTTTTTCTTCCAGTATTTCAAAGTTCATCTGGTGAAGTTATGAAGTATGCTGGTGAAAGAGAGCTTCCGTTTAGGATTATTTGTGATCCGGATGAAGAATTATATAAATTATATAATGTCGGACACTCTTATTCAGGTTTTTTTAGTTTATCTATGATGTGTAAAATTGTTAAGGCCATGGCAAAGGGATTTATGCCTGGAAAAATGGAAGGTGAAATCTCGAGGCTTCCAAGTGAATTTATTATTAATGAGAACTACGAAATATCTTTTAGATACGATGGTAAGGATATTGGTGATCACCCCAGTTTAGACTTAATAATTGAAAACCTTAGATAGAGAGGATTTTGTGACTAAAACAAATAAAATATTATCAAAATTATTCCTTGTATCGTTAGTCTTTCTTCTTATTTATCTTTTTAATTTTTATAATCTCTCTGACTACTTTACTTTAGATTATATAAAACAGAACCAACAAAAGTTTCTATCTTATTACGATAGTAATAAGTGGCCTACTTTAATTAGTTTTTTCTTTATTTATGTTGTAACGACGGCGCTCTCACTTCCGGGTGCGACGGTTTTAACTTTGTTAGCGGGGGCCTTATTTGGTCTTGCGGTAGGGTTAGTGTTAGTGAGTTTGGCCAGTACGATTGGCGCAACTTTGGCCTTTTTGATTAGCCGCTTTTTATTAAGAAACTATGTAGAAACAAAATTTAAGAAATATATAGACCCTATTGATCAAGGGATTGAAAAAGAAGGGGCCTTTTACCTTTTTACCTTAAGGCTGATTCCTTTATTTCCTTTTTTTGTAATTAATTTAGTTATGGGATTAACGAGGATGAAAACTATAGTTTTTTTCTTCATTAGTCAGATCGGTATGCTGGCAGGAACTATTGTTTACGTCAATGCTGGTCTTCAATTGAGTTCAATAAATTCTTTAAGTGATATTCTTTCATTTAAAATATTTGGTTCTTTTGCATTACTGGGAATCTTTCCTTTATTTGCTAAAAAGAGCATAGAAGCTTTTAAAAAGAAAAAAGTTTACAAAGGTTTTAAAAAACCAAAGAAGTTTGATTACAACATGGTTGTTATTGGTGCTGGTTCTGCAGGGTTGGTGACGGCCTATATAAGTGCTGCTGTTAAGGCAAAAGTGGCCCTCATAGAAAGAGATAAAATGGGAGGAGATTGTTTAAATACTGGCTGCGTACCATCAAAGGCCATCATTAAGTCGGCCAAGTTGGCCCATCAGATGAAAAATGCGACAAAATACGGTTTAGAAGAGGTCACACCCAAAATTAATTTTAAACAAGTTATGGGCCGGGTTCATGAGGTTATTGCAAAGGTTGAGCCTCATGACTCTGTGGAAAGGTATACTAGTCTAGGCGTGGAGTGTTTAAGTGGTTCAGCAAAAATTATAAGTCCATGGGAAGTTGAAGTTAATGGTAGAGTTCTTAGAACAAAAAATATAACCATTGCTACTGGGGCCAAACCTTTTGTTCCCCCTATTGCTGGGCTTGAAAAAGTAACTCCTCTTACATCAGAAAACCTTTGGGAATTAGAGGAATTACCAAAGCGTTTAATTGTCCTAGGGGGTGGACCTATTGGATGTGAAATGACACAAAGTTTTCAACGTCTAGGTAGTGAGGTAACTCAAATTGAAATGCTAGATAGAATTATGAATATAGAGGACCCTGAAGTAAGTCAAATTATAGAAGATAAGTTGAGAAGTGAAGGGGTTAATGTACTTACTAGTCATAAGGCCAAAGAGGTTAGGGTTGAGGGGACGAAGAAGGTATTAATTGTTGAACATGAAAATAAAGATATTGAAATAGAGTTTGATGAAATATTAGTCGCTGTAGGAAGAAGGGCCAATGTTCAAGGATTTGGAGCACAGGAGCTTGGAATAAAACTTAGAAAAAATCAGACCATTGAGGCCAATGAGTTTTTGCAAACGAATTTTCCAAATATTTTTGTTTGCGGTGACGTCACTGGTCCTTTTCAGCTAACCCATACGGCCTCTCACCAAGCATGGTATTGTGCGGTTAATGGTTTATTTGGAAAGTTAAAAAAGTTTAAGGTGGATTACTCTGTAATTCCCTGGGCAACATATTTAGACCCAGAAGTGGCGAGTGTGGGAATCAATGAACAGAGTGCTAAAAGAGATGGAATAGAGTATGAGTTAAGTACCTACGGAATAGATGACTTAGACCGTGCGATAGCGGATAGTGAAGACCACGGAGTTGTTAGAGTTCTCACTAAGCCAGGTACTGATAAAATTCTTGGGGCCACTATAGTTGGTAATCATGCTTCAGACTTATTATTAGAGTTTATAGCGGCCATGAAGCATGACTTTGGTCTTAATAAAATACTTGGAACGATTCATATATATCCAACAATGGGAGAGGCCAACAAGTACCTTGCAGGAAATTGGAAAAAGAAACAGACCTCAGAGACCGTATTTAAATGGTTACAAAAGTTTCACTCTTGGAATAGATAATTTTTTTTATTAGCGCATATATATTGGCAGTTTGGTTAGAGGCCTTCCAAAAGGCGGGGTTTTATTGATGCCTTGTGACCAGATTAAAAGTTTTCTTTTCATAGGTTTAAATACATTTTCTTGAAAGGCTTTATAATTATTCAATAGAACGGGATTATTTTTTATACCAGATATAGAACCCCAGCTTTCTGCATTATATGAAATGAGTTTAATACTATCTGAGTTTTTCAAATAAGGCATCTGTGAAGGGGGTGTGCCAACAGGCGTTCTATAAAAGGCCGCATCTACTACGATCCATTTTTTTAAGCGATCATCGAACATAATATTTAATTGATTGAGCTCAGTAATGAAAAGGCGAGACCGGATGATTTGCTGAGAAAGTTTATAAAGTTCAGTTTCATAAATAGAGTTTTTTGTAAAAAGGCCTGAAGATATAATATCTCTAATCATTTTACCGCTAACCTTTGTTTTAATTTGAAAGTGGTTTTGATCAATTTGTTGATAGAAGGCCCTAACAGTATTTATCTTATAAAATTGCAGGACTTTATGAACCCAAAGTTCTTCTTGTATTTTCTCTGGGGCCTCTGTTTCGTTCATATATTCTTTTAATACATAATCAGGGCATCCAATGAGTTCAAAGACTCTACCGTAGGCACCCCTTCCAAGCATATCTCCGATCGTACAATTTTTTTGCTCGATAGTGACCTGGTTACCACTGCCAATTGCCCAGAGCTGAGTTGAAAATAAGATAAGAAGAAATAAAGCTTTCATATTAAAATAGTAAATGAAAATAGAATTGGTTGCAATGAGGGACTATAATGGAGCGCGAGACCAGGCTCGAACTGGCGACCTCCACCTTGGCAAGGTGGCGCACTACCAACTGTGCTACTCGCGCCCATAAGAAGATGGCCGATAATCGCTTGAGAAGAAGTCTTTGTCAATAGTTGACGCTTCGTTACAATAGTCCAAAACAGACTGACTGCCATTCATTTTTTAAACGCTTACAGTTTTGGGCCACGATTCCTTGGTCTGATTTTAATTCAAGAACTTTTTTAAGCATTCTACGCATCTGCTTTGAGTCCTTGATGAGCCCAAGGTCATAGAGGTCAAATATAATTTGGCCTGGGTGGTGGATGAGCTTTGAGAAGTTATTTTTGTTGAGAAAAGGTCCTTTAATAATTTTATCATTAGATAAAAGGTAACTAAAAAGAAGTTTCTTTTTACCTAATGCTTTTCTGTAAGTGAATGAATTATCAATTTCTTCTTTATTATTGGTTCCTAAGTAAATAAAAACCTTTTCAGGGAAAATACGAGAATATTGCTTTAAGAATTGGTTATGTTGTGCTGCTGGAGCTCGTTTATTAGAGTTTAATACAAGTGCTCTATTAGACAGACAGCTTTTACTATTTCCAACCTCAGATAGACTTTGAATAAGTTCCATCGTGAGTTTGTCTTTTGGATCTAAGTGCTCAGAGCTTATTAGTGGAGTGTAAAATGTATGCTGGTAACCATCTCGATCTACAGCAAATGTATGTTGATAGTTAAAGTGAAAGAGGAGTAGGTTTTTTACAAATGGATCAGAGATAGACTCATGTATAATTTGATGAAGATTAAATTCTTGATCGGCAAGACTTTTAAAACAAAGTAGGTCTTTATCTCTTGTGCTTCTAAATAAGGAGAGGATCTCAAGGTCTTTTGCAAAAGACTTTTTAATTGCCATTGCTTTTTTCAATCGTCCTAATTTACCCCTAAGAGAGAAGCCTTGGTATTTCTTAGCTTTCCAAGAAAAATAATAAGAAGAACCTTTAAGCTCCCTATTGATTTTTTTTCCCATTAAAATGAGGCTTTTTTCATCATCCCATTGGAATTCCATTAATTCTGGAATTTTAAGATTTTTGGTGTTTGCCCAAATTGGTAAGGGCATTAAAATGATAAGAAGGATAATAATCTTCATGATTTCCTAACGGAATAAAAGAGTAATAACCTTAATGGAGATGGGAGTTGAGCTTAATTGTTTGACCAAGACGGTTGATTAATTTTCCCGAAAACTCAATAGACTCACTGTTAAAAGCAAGTGTTTTTCCATGCCCTTCTGGAATATCAATTATATAATGGGGAATTGCCCATCCAGGGAGCTGCTCTCTAAGTTGCGAATATAATTTTCGCCCTTTTTCTAGGGGGACTCCAAAATGCATGGCCCCAGCTACAATATCAGGATGGTGGAGGTAGTAAGGCCTTAACCCTATATCAATGCATTTGTGAAATAAGGATTTGAGATCCTCAACATTGTCATTAACATCTTTTAATAAGACAGTCTGAACGAGTAAGTTGATTTCTTTTGGTAATGAAGAAGCGATTTGAATAACTTTTTCATCAATTTCATCACTATGATTGATATGAAAAGATAAACTTATTTTTTTATACTTAAGAGTAAAATTTTTTAAAATACTTAATAACTCCTCATCAAAACGAGAAGGAATGGTTGTTAAGAATTTTGTATGAAAACGGATATATTTAATATGCTTTATTTCTAAGAACTTATTTAAATAATACTCAATTTTGGAGCTATCAAGGATAAAGGGGTCTCCTCCTGAGAATATGATTTCTTCGATTTCTTTGTTCTTTTTTAGATACTGAAAAGTTTTTTCAAATTGAGATGTAAAAAGTTCTGGGTCTTGGCCAAGTTCATTTTTACGAAAACAAAATCGGCAATAGACTGGACAGGTTTGAGTTGGGAGAAATAAGACTCTTTTTTTATAACGATGGATTAACTGAGGTGCAGCTAAGTGGACTTTATCTCCGATGGGGTCTTTTAGGCCTTGGGGATGGAGCTCTTTAGTTGAAGGGAGGTATTGATTTCTAAGGGCCTTACTATTTTTTAATAAAGGAATAAGCCTTTGAGGAATAAATAAAGGGTAATCGGGTATGAGTGGTACTTCTAGACCGAGTAAGTTTTCTATTTGTGAGTGATTTCTAATGGCAGATTGATATTCTTTTTTCCAACTCATTCCTTATTCTCTTTGGAGTAAAGGTATTTTCCCCAAGCAGCACAACCGCGAATAAGAATAGCTCCGTATATGGCCATCCCTAAGAAATGGTAAAGAACAATATCAGTAGTCATTGAACCGGAATTATTTAAAACATAATAAATCCAGTAAAGAAGCACTAAGTGAAGGATGAGAATAATAAGTTGTTGAATTCTATAGCTCATCTGAGTTCCTTGTTTCAGTGATCTTACTAAGATAGAAAAATTTGTATAAATCCGTTAACATGCAATGTGCATAAACTGCAGGGCCTTGGGGTAGTGGTAGTATACTTAAGGGACGAATTGGACGGAATTTACCTTTATAGCTTCCTCCACGATACATGATTTCAATATGTCTTTGCTCTTTGATGGCCTGTATGATTTCTTGACCTGTTTGACTTTCAAGGTTTGGGTCAACGGATTTAAAATCTTTTAAGGAAAATAAAAAGAAGTCCTTCAGTATTGATTTACTCATTTTTGGCTCAAATAAACCTTTTAAAAATATCTTTAAGCATGCATAAGCATCATCCATCGCATGATGGTGAGATGAAAGTGTGATTCCTAGGTTTTGAGAAAGCTCACCCAACGAGTAACTTTCTTTTTTAGGGAAAACTTTTCGAGCAAACTTAACTGAGCAATATATCTTATTGGGTGGAAAAGGCATTTCTATAAGTTCTAGTGAGTTTATAAGAAAACCGGCATCGAATTGAGCGTTGTGTGCCAGTAAAGGAATTTTTCCTACAAAATTAAAAAAACCTTGAAGGCCCTCATTTAACTCAGGTGCACCTTTTACATCCTTATCATAGAGACCATGGATTTTAGAGGTTAGCTCAGGGATAGGAGTTTTGGGGTCAATCAGTGTATGAAAGGTTTCAATTTGAGGGCCTATTTTTATAGCAGATATTTCAATGATCTTATCAAGAAGAGGAGAAAGCCCAGTTGTCTCCAAATCAAAGGCAACAATTCCATCGGGGAAGTATTTTAGAAGATCATCAATTTCTTTTTGGTTAATGTCGATTACAATGTTACTTCGCAATATAACCTCTCCTTAATGTACTTGCTTACAATGCTCGGGATGTCATGTCACCCCTACGTATGACGATTCTAACTTTTTATTGGATTTATATAGTTTTAGGCTCAAAGTAATTTTTTTTGCCTGGTGTTAATGAGGGGATATCACGCCGCGTGATGTTTAAAAATTTTTAACATAAGAACTCTCTTCTGGTACAAGAGGAAGATTAAATTTTGAACCTTGGAGAGTGAATGAAAAAATACGATGTCGTTGTTCTTGGGGCAGGGCCTGGAGGATATGTTGCAGCGATTAGGGCCTCACAATGTGGGAAAAAAGCAGCGGTCATTGAAATGGATAAATTAGGTGGCGTTTGCCTCAATAGAGGTTGTATCCCTACCAAAGCGGTTCTTAAATCGGCCCATTCAGTTCATGAAATTAGCTCCTTTAAAGATCTAGGTATCGACGTAGAGCTCAAGGGCGTAAATGGTGCCCAGGCCGTCAAAAGGGCAAAAGGAATTTCAGATAGAATCTCCAAAGGTGTCGGCTTTTTAATGAAAAAAAACAAAATTGATGTGCTCAAAGGTTTTGGGACGATCACTGGAAACAACACCATCGAAGTTAAAGACTCCAAAGGTGATATTCAAGTTGTAGAGGCCACTAATATCATTATCGCCACTGGTGCCCATTATAAGACTTTCCCAGGTCTTGAGCATGATGGAAAAAGATTGATTGGAGCTTGGGAAGCAATCAAAATGGAATCCCTTCCTAAGTCTATTGGAATTATAGGGGCAGGTGCTATTGGAGTTGAGTTTGCCTATTTTTGGAATGCTTTTGGAGTTGATGTACATATCTTCGAGTTAATGCCTCATCTTCTTCCGATTGAAGATGAAGAAAGCTCAATTGAAGTTGAGAAGGCCTATAAAAAATATGGCATTAAAATGTCTCTTGGTGTTGAGAAGGTAACGGCCAAAAATAATGGAAGCGACATTACTATTACAACAATTGAAAAGGGTGCAACCAAAGAATATAACTTTGAGATGGGACTTATAGCTGTCGGTATGACTGGGAATGTTGATCAAATAGGTTTGGAAAAACTAGGAGTTAAAGTTGAGAAAGGCTTTATTCAGGTAAATGACCATTATCAAACTTCTGTTCCAAATATCTACGCAATAGGTGATGTAAGTGGTCCACCACTACTGGCCCATGCTGCTTCACATGAGGGAGTTATTGCCGCTGAACATATTTCTGGAATGAAACCCCACCCCTTAGATAAAATGAATATTGCAGGATGTACATATTGCCAACCTCAAGTTGCTTCTGTGGGTTATACCGAAAGGGCCCTTAAAGAGAAGGGGATTGAGTATAAAGTAGGGAAATTACCTTTTGTTGCTAATGGTAAGGCGGTCGCCTCAAATGAGAAAGAGGGGCACATAAAAGTACTTATGGGTAAGTATGGAGAGCTCCTTGGTGCTCATATTGTTGGAGTACATGCGACTGAGCTTATACATGAGTATGTTCTGTTTAGACAGATGGAAGGGATAGATGAAGAAATCTACGCTACAGTCCATCCTCACCCGACGTTGGGTGAATTTTTGGCCGAAGCTGTAATGCATGCTAATGGTCGATCACTGAATTTCTAGAAGGAGTATTAAAATGGCGAAAATTGAAGTTGTAATGCCACAGATGGGAGAGTCAATTACGACAGGTACCATTACAAGGTGGAATAAAAAACCTGGTGATGAAATTGAAATTGATGAAATATTACTCGATATTTCTACTGACAAAGTAGAGTCTGAAATACCTTCTCCTGTAGGAGGACGTCTTGAAGTTATTCATCATCAAGAAGGTGAAACAGTTGATGTTGGTGTTTTAATTGCTGAGATTGAAACAGATCTTTCAGTTCCTTTTGGAAGTGGATCGACTTCCGCTGCAGCTCCTAAAAAGGAGCCAGTAAGTGTAGCTGTTGAGGCGGCAGTGGCCGAAGCTCCAGTTCAGGAAGTTACAAGCTCAGGTGAGAGAAAGTTTTACACTCCTTTAGTTCGTGCTATGGCCAAAGAATATGGGATGCCTTTATCAGATTTAGATAAGATTCAAGGCACAGGTGCTGGTGGACGAGTTAATAAATCTGATTTGGAAAAATTTCTTTCTAATAAGGATACGGCCACTGCTAGACCACAAGCAGCGCCAACGTTAGCAACTACTCAACCTAGTGAGAGAGTAGAAATCACTCCAATGGATAATATGAGAAAGGTTATCGCTAAAAATATGGTGGCCTCTAAACAAACCTCTCCTCATGTTAACTCGATCTCTGATGTGGATTTAACAAATCTTGTAAAATTTAGAGAAGGATTTAAGACAGAGTTTAAAAAACAGGAAGGGTTTAATCTCACTTACAGCCATTTTATCATGTGGGCGTTAGTTAAGGCCCTTAAAGAGTACCCATTATTAAACTCATCTGTTGAAGGTGATAATATTGTTCGTAAAAAATATATTAACCTTGGTTGTGCTGTTGCTGTTGGAGATGGATTAGTTGTACCTAATGTAAAAGATGCAGATACTCTCAACATAACGGGTATTGCTAAGGCCGTTGATAACTTGGCCAACAAGGCAAGAAATAAAAAACTTGGCGCCGATGATATGGCAGATGGTACATTTACTTTTACCAATAACGGCTCTTTTGGAACGCTGATGGCAACTCCTATAATTCTTCAGCCTCAAGTAGGTATTTATTGTGCTGGGGCCATAAAGAAAACGGTTGTCGTGATGCCAGATGACTCTCTTGCTATTCGTTCAATTATGTACGGAACTCATACTTATGATCACCGACTTATTGATGGTGCTACAGGAGGGCGATTTCTAGAGCATGTTCACAATTTATTAGCAACGACAGATTTTAAAACTTTATTCTAAGGTACTAAAAGTGGCAAAAGTGTTATTAGTAGAAGATTCGGGAATGCAAAGAGGTGCTATTAAAACATTTATAAAAAATGGAGGTCATGATGTTTATGATTATGAAAACTATGATCTTGCCTCTTCTAATCTAGAAAAATCTGATTTTGATATTTGCGTATTAGATATTGAGACAACAGGTGATAAGACAATTTTTGAATTTATTAAAGAATTAAAAACGAAGCCACCATTAATTGTTCTTTCAGCTAGGATTAAGGCCAACTTAGAAAAAGAGTTAAAAGATCTAGGTGTGAGTGAGTTCGCTTGGAAGCCCATTAGGGAAAGTGTACTCAATGAGCTTATTGTTAATCATTTAAAAAAATAATTATCATACCTTGGGTCCTCAATAAGATCTTTTTTGAGGGCCTGTTCTCTAATTCCTTTGATTGTGTCATATTTATTTAAGGCCGTAAGTCTAAAGTAGCTTTCATCAATTTCACCACGAATATTATTTGATTTACGTTTATGGCCGGTGGATAAATAATTGATGAGGATGGTTTTATTACTTTCTTTAATCATATTGACTTGAGAAATAAAGTATCTGTCTTTAATAATTAAAAACTTTTTTTAGTGATGCTTTTACAGTTCCAATACCCTTAAAGCTGATGAGTGAAGTACCTGGTAAGTCTCTTTTAAAGGTAGAGATTCCATCTTTATCCTGAAGTTTGGCCCATGGGGAAGGTGCTGCCATAGGAGAAAAACAGAAGAAGAGTGAAATAAACAGTTTCATATAAGACCTTATTTTGAGACGGGCATATAATATAGCTAGTTTATTGCATTTTAATTATTTACCTAAGTAGCTGAAATTATATGAAATCTATAATTTCAGTTAATGTTTATGCATAAAATATAATAATTTCAATTTATTGTAGGTAGGCCTTATATTGGTGCCAGACAAGATTTGGAGAAACAAATGAAAACTCTTATTACGACAATATGCTTAACGATCTCTTTTAATGCCTTTGCTTTTTTTGGTGGTAATAGGGTTCATACAGATCTCTCTACATTATATAAATCAACAATTACTACTCTTGAAAATAAACCACTAAAAAGTGTAATGAATCAAACTTCATTAAATGGAGTTCTTAAGACAAATAAGTTTGCTATTGGTGGTGAAACTTTTGGTATGATTATTCAAACTACTGAAGGAAACTTTGAGCTTAAATTTTCACAAAAGTCTATTCTTAATCTTCTTAGAAATGATGGAAAAAGAATTGAGGTTTATGGGGACTTTATTGAAGTCTCATCAATTGAACGAGGAAAAAGAAAAGTATTTGAAGTTATCGATTACTTAACTCTTGATTAATTTCTCTAATCTTTCTTTTAAAAATTTTTCTCTACCATTATCACTTGGACGGTAAAACGTTGGAAGTTTTTCTAATGTGTAATTTTGATTAACGTAATGACCTGGGTAGTTGTGAGGGTACTTATAAGGTGCTGATCCATGAGGGGGAAAGTTTTTCAAATGATTAGGTACCTCAATTGTAGGTTTAGAACGGACATATTCTAGGGCCTCATTAATTCCCTTATAAGCAGCATTACTTTTCACAGTGCTCGCCAAGTATGTCGCTGCCTGAGATAAAGATATTCTGGCCTCAGGCATTCCAATATTTTGAACGGTTTGAAGAACATTATTGGCCAAGATTAAGGCCGTAGGGTCAGCGTTACCGATATCTTCGCTAGCAAAGATGACGAGTCGACGAGCGATAAAAACGGGGTCCTCGCCTCCGTCAAGCATAACAGCGAGCCATAACAAAGTAGCTTGAGGGTCACTTCCTCTCATACTTTTTATAAAAGCAGATATAACATCATAATGACGGTTATCATTTTTATCATACTCTCTTGAATTTTGTTTAATCAGAGGAAGAAGTTCTTTATCAGAAAGTTCTTTATTATTAAGAACAACTTCTAAAAGATTTAATGCCATTCTTGCATCACCACTACTAAATTGGGCCAAAAGGGAAATCATTTCATCATTAACTTGCTCATTAACATTTTCGAGGGCCGCTTTAATGATTTCTTCTAGAGATTTTAAACTGTGTTTTTTTAAAACAACGATTTGTACTCGGCTTAAGAGGGCCTTGTTAAGTCCTGATTTAGGGTGTTCGGTGGTTGCACCAATAAGAGTAAATTGTCCATTTTCAATATAAGGAAGAAGTGCATCTTGTTGGGCCTTATTGAAACGGTGAATCTCATCAAGAAAAATGATGACATCTTTTTCATGCTCACAGTTACTAATTAGTTTTCTAAGCTCACTTACCCCACCTAGAACTGCATTGAATGTATAAAAAGGTCTTTTATTTTCTTTAGCGAGTAAATGAGCAAGAGTCGTTTTACCTGTTCCAGGAGGCCCCCATAAAATAAGGCTAGGAAAGTTATCTTGTTTTAAAAAGGGATACTTTTTAAAGATATGCTCCTGGCCTTTAAAAGATTCAAATTTTTGAGGACGTATTCTGGCCGCCAAAGGAGGGGTTGATTTAGTCTCAAAGAGTGTTGTTTGCTGGTTCATGTATTTAAAATTACTTTTAGAATAGAGTTCCATCTACTATGCATAATTTTAACAGTGTTTAGTAATCTTTTATTAAAGCTTTTTTGCCCTTTTGAAACCTTCATATGGAAAGTATTCCATGCCCAATTAAGTTCTTCTAGGCGTGAGATGAGATAGCTAGGCTTTTTACCTTTGAGAATCTCTAGATTTATTTTCTTGAAAAAGTGAACCCAAACATAGTCAAAGTCTTTTTTAAAGTTGGAATTAATATCTTTTGTTAAAATCATTTCGGCATAAATTTTCATGTGGCTGAGCTTACTAGAAATTAAAGATGTTTCTTTTTTCCACCTTTTAGGAAAACGAAATATATCATTTTTAAAGGCCAGAGTTCTTTTTTGAAAATTAAAAACTAAAACTGAGAGCTCATTTAGCGTTTCAAGGTCTTGAATACCTTTTTCATCCTGAAGCATATCGAGTAAGAGTTTATCAGTCCTTTGTTGAGACTTAATAAGACTTGAGTAGAAATTAGAGCAGTCTTCTTTATATGAAGAGCAGTTTTCAATCCATTTTTTCCAATTTTTTTCTATTTTATCAATACTTTGAAATAACTGAATGGAGTTTGAATTTTTTTCACCTAACTCTTTTATGAGATAAAAATAATCATTATAAAGATTTCTTAGTTGTGGTTTGATGTAGCGATTAAAGCTTTGATCAGAAACCTTAATTTCTTTGTTCCCAACATAAGCTGGGTAAGAGGCCTTCGCCTGAAGACCCCAAAAAAAGATAAATATTAAGCTCGTGATATTTCTAAGCATAGTAATGACTTATCGATATTATATTTGACCATACCCTCGGCCTCAAGTTCTTTTTCATTTAACGCTGTGGCCAGTGTTTCTCGTGTTATATATCCTTCATGCTTTTTCACCGCACTGATAATGTCTTCAGAGCCAAAATAATTGATTTGAATTCGATCTTGAACATTAAAGTTGAGATCTTTTCTTGTCTTTTGAATTCTATTGACGACTTCTCTAGCAAGACCTTCATCGACAAGGTCTTGATTCAGAGTGCAATCTAACTCAAGAGAAATATATCTATTAGAAAGAGTATCTGTTCCTTCTTTGGCCTCTCTAAAGATGAGGATATCCTCACCAGAGAAGTTTTCCCCATCAAGTGTAAGTTTACCTTCACTTTCAAACTCTTCTAGCTCTTTAGCACTAAGATTTTGGATCATATTTCTATACTTACCAAAGTTTTTACCTAGTCTTTTTCCTAAAACTGGAGAGTTAGGCTTGGCAAAAAGATTGATATAGTGAGATTCATCTTGAGAGTAAAAAAGTTCCTTAACATTAAGTTCACTCTTAATATAATCGGCCAGCTTACTTATTTCATCTAGAGTAGCTTTATCTTGATGAATGATGGTGATTTTAGGAAGAGGAGTTTTAACCTTAATTTGAACCTTATTTCGCTTTTGTCTTCCAAGAAGAATAATTTGTTGCATTCTGTCTACGGCATCTTCAAGTTGAGGAAGAATAAGGTTTTCATCGGCTATAGGATATGAACATAAGTGAACCGACTCCTGCTCATGCTCTCCAAATTCGGCCAACTCTCTATAGATATGTTCTGAAAGAAAAGGAGCAAAAGGCGCCATGGCCATACTGATTTCTCTTAGAGTTGTGTAAAGTGTGCTGTAGGCTTCACATTTATCTCTTTCTAATCCTTCACCCCAAAAACGAGATCGGTTTAATCGAATATACCAATTTGTGAGGTCTTCTATAAAATTGAAAAGGGCCGGAACAACGTTATAAAGTTTATATTGTTCCATTTCAGCAGCAATATTTTTCTTAAGAGTTTGCAGCTTACTAATAACCCATTGATCAGTTATATTCTCACCTCTTTTAAAATGCTCTCTGGCATTCCATCCATCAACTTTAGCGTAGGTTTGAAAAAACTTAAAAGAGTTATACCAAGGCAGAAGGGCCCTTCTGACCATGTCTTTCACACCAGTATCTGAGAATCTTTGTTCTTCGGCCTTAACAAGTCCAGAGTTAATAAGATAAAGTCTTAAAGCATCGGCGCCATACTCTTCCATAAGGTCATCTGGGGGAGTATAGTTTCTAAGCCTTTTACTCATTTTCTTACCGTCTTCGGCCATGACAATTCCATTAACGATAACATTTTTAAACGCCGGAGTGCCAAAAAGCGCCGTTGATAAAACGGTAAGCGTATAAAACCAGCCACGAGTTTGATCGAGCCCTTCAGCAATAAACTGGGCGGGGAAACCTTTTTCAAAAATTTCTTTATTTTCAAAAGGGTAATGAAGTTGAGCATAAGGCATAGAGCCTGATTCAAACCAGCAATCAAGAACCTCTTCGATTCTCTTATATTCACCTTCTTCACCTTCTAGTTTAAAGCTTAGAGGGTCAACATGCTCACGGTGTAAATCATCAACTTTAACTCCGCTATATTTTTCTAATTCTTCAATAGATCCAATACATATTCTTTTTCCTGTGGACTCATTTTCCCAAATAGGAAGAGGTGTTCCCCAGACTCTATTTCTTGAAATGGCCCAGTCTCTGGCCCCTTCGAGCCATTTTCCAAATCGTCCTTCTTTTATATGTTCTGGAACCCAATTGATTTGAGAGTTTGATTTTAAAAGTTGATCGTTCATAGTTTCAACTTTTACAAACCAAGAAGGAATTGATTTATAAATTAAAGGCGTATCAGATCTTGGACACATAGGATAAGGGTGAACATAAACATCTTGATGATATAGAATATCTTTGTCTTTGAGTTCTTTAATAATGGCCTTATCGGCTTCTTTTACATTTTGACCATAATATTCTTTAACTTCTGAAGTAAAGCGACCATGGTTATCCACAGGACAAGCATGAGTATGTATATTGGCCTCTCTCATAACTCTATTATCGTCTTCACCAAAGTCTGGCGCTAGGTGAACAACACCGGTACCAGTTTCAGTAGTAACATAGTCATCGTTGAAGACTTGGAAGGCCCCATCTTTTTCAAGGTTAGAAAAATAAGGAAACATTGGTTCATATCTTTTTCCTTTTAAATCTTCCCCTTTAAAACGCTTAACAACTGGAAGCTCTTTTTTACGAGAGACTTTTTCTAATAAAGCTTCTGCTACGATGAATTCAATTCCTCGTTCTTCATCTTTAACCTGAACGTAGTCAATATCAGACTTTACACAAAGACCAAGGTTACTCGGAAGAGTCCAGGGTGTTGTTGTCCATGCGGCCAAATAAGTCTCTTCGTCTTTGAGTTTAAATAAAACTGTAATCGCAGGGTCTTGGACATCTTGATAATTACTTCCGGCCTCAAAGTTTGACAGAGGTGTACCTAGTGCGGTTGAAAAAGGCATAACTTTGGTGCCTTTATAAATTAAATCTTTATCCCAGAGTTGTTTAAAGACCCACCAAACAGATTCCATGAAAGAAGGATCCATGGTCTTATAATCATTTTCAAAATCAACCCAACGTCCGATACGCGTAATAGTTTTTTCCCACTCAGAGGTAAATCTTTGAACAATACCTCGACATTCATTATTATATTTAGCAACACCTATTTTCTCGACAGTATCTTGAGCACTCATCCCAAATTTTTTATCGATCTCATGCTCGATAGGAAGTCCATGACAATCCCATCCAAATCTTCGGTCAACATAAAACCCTTTCATTGTGAAATATCGTGGAATGATATCTTTGAGGGTTGAAGCAACGAGGTGACCGTGGTGCGGAAGACCTGTGGCAAATGGAGGGCCATCATAAAAAATATAGGGAGCATTACTTTTGGTTTTTTCTAGTGATTTTTTAAAAGTATCTTTCTCTTTCCAAAACTTAAGAGTTTCATGTTCAGCTCCTACAAAAGAAAATATATCACTTGATTGATTAGTGTTGTCGGCCATGTTGACGCTCCCTCTTATTTTAAGCTCCACACAATAACAATAGAGGGCGTCGAAATCAATATTAATGCGATGAGTAATGGCAAGGTTTTCCGCTTTCTTGGCCCTTTTTGGGCCTATCAAAGTCTATGTTTACTAATCCCGATAAAGTTGTCATGAAACTGGCCATTTTTATTCTGTATTTTTTAGTTTTACCCTCTGTTTTTGCCCAAAAAAAGTCGCTTAATTTTAAGGGGGTCCAGCGAAGTCTGATTAATTGGAAAACAGTTGATCCTTACCACTGGTTAGATCTTGATCTTTGGAAAGAAAACTTAAAGGTTAGGGAGCAGAATCCAGAGTGGGAGTCTTTGATTAAAAATAGGATGCTCAAAGAAAGGATAGGTAAAGTCATCCAGTGTGTGGGGAATTGCTTAAACTTTAGGGGAAAGTCCTTTAATCATCTTAAATTTAACTCTATTTTACGAGAGGGTGATGAAATCCAAACCGATAGCGAAAGCTATTTGTGGATTTTTCTTTTTGATGGGACATTAATTAGGTTGTCTCCTAGCTCCTCAATTTCATTTAAAGAAATCAATGTAGGTATCGATGAGTTTTTTCATCATGCGAGAATTAATTACGGCAATATTCTGTGGTTAACTAGGGATACTCGTAAGATGGAGGAGAGTAACTTAAGAGAGACGGATAGCTTGTTTTTACCGTTAGACTTTTTAGAGGCCAACCCAAAACAAAAAAGTACAAAAATTAAAGAAAGTGAGTTGGAAAGATATTTAGATATCAATCAATCTAATCTTTTACATACAAAATATTTAAATCGTTTAATTCAAGAAAATAACTTATTTGTTTTGGATAAGCCGACTTATTCTTTTATTGTTATGCCCAATGGATCAGTATTTGGTAGAAGCCTTAAGATGGAGTTTGTTGTTCTTGATGGAGGAGCTTCATTTATTAAAAAGCGCTCTGCTGAACAACTGAAACTGAAAACTGGTGAAATTGAGCAAGAAGATCAAGCGCATAGCTTTCCCGCATCCTTTTTCTATAGAGGTTTTGAGAATAGGGACGTCAGTGAGTTGGAAGAAGAGTTTTGGTATCAAATAGGGTATGACGGTATAAGTCTAGCTCGGAGTGAGCAAAAAAATGGACCAGAGTATGCAATGGGAGAGTTTATTACGAGTAGAATTACATCTATTTTAGTTGCTCGAGAACTTTTACTTAGAGAGTTTTCCCATAATCTATTTAGACATGAGATTAACGTTAATGAGTTCGCTGCTAACCATGGTTATCGCTTATGGGGATCTTTGACTAAAAGCCCTAAAGAGGACCTGAGGAAAAGATTTGAATTTTTACAAGAGTATACAAGAAGAATAGAAACCACAAACTTACTTGAACGAGAAAAATTTAAGACACGACAATCTTTAAGAGGATTAGAATATGTGACAGAGCCCTTCTCAAATAGATTTTACATTAGGGCGTTAAAAGATTATTACTTCAATAGATTAAGATTAACTCGTGTCAAGGATGATAGAGAGGTTCTCAATAGCACTTCTCACCCTTTTTGGACTAGGGTCAGACATAAGTAGGATTATATTTTGAGCAAGTATAAACTAGTCTTGGCAAGTGGTAGCCCTCGTCGCAAAGAGCTTATTTCACATTTAGGAATCCCTTTTATTGTTAGACCTTCCCATATTGAAGAGATAACTGAAGAATTTGTGCCCAAACAAGTTGCTCTGGATCTGGCCAAGAAAAAGGGTGATGATGTTTTTAGTAAGTTAGATGAGGATAATTATTTAGTTGTTTCTTCTGATACCTTAGTAACTTTAGATGAGCGTATTTATGGTAAACCAAAAGATGAGAATGAGGCCAAAAAGATCTTGCTTGAGCTATCGGGGAAAACTCATGAAGTTTATACTGGTGTTTATCTTAGAGATAGAAATAAAAGCTCAGGCTTTGTCGTAAGTACTAAAGTTAGTTTTGCTTCAATAACTGATGACTTATTACATCCTTATCTTAAAACTAAGGAATCCTTAGATAAGGCCGGAGCTTATGGTATTCAAGGAGCGGGACTTACTTTTATTGAAAATATAGAGGGCTCTTATTCCAATGTTGTAGGTTTTCCTCTTTATGAGTTTATTCAAGAATTAAAACGTTTCACTGGAGAGATTGATAAATGGAGAGAATTGTTCATTTGAACCTTTGTTATGTATTTACAAAATAAAAGTTTGAGAACTATCATCTAAGGAACTGAAAAGGTGTGCTAAATGTTTAAATTTCTACTCATATTTTTTATCCTTTCAACGGCCATGGCCAAGGAGAGCTTCTTTGAAGTTAGTAAGCAGTTAAAGTTACTAGAGGGTGATAATTATCATGCACAGGTGTTGAGTATTGAACAGAAGTTGGAAGAGTTCGTTGAGTCCAAAGATAAGCAATGTAAGAGCATCAAACAAGATAGGACTCAATGTATTTTAGAACTAAAGAATATGAAGCTTATTTTAATTAAAGCTTCTTTTGAGGCCCGTGAAAACTATCTTGATTATCTTCATAAAAAGAGAAAGAAATCTCTTAACCTAGAAAAAGAAAAACTTATTAAAGAAATAAACTCATCGAAAAAAAGGTAACTACTTTTTTGTGATTTCGTTCTTTGTTAAAGTATTTGGAATAACTGTTGGTCTTAGGCTTCTTATTCCCTTAACTGATTTTTTAGGTCGAAGACTTGTTCTAACACTAAAAATATTTTTTTCAGATCGGGTCAAAGATGTCTTAACTGTCTTAGATTTAGATTTCATACTCTCTCCTAGGTTTTTTGTTCTCCACCCCAAAACCCTAAGAGAAATATAATCCTAAAGGCTTTTTATGAGTGGTCTTGAAGTTCCATTATTGGATTCAATAACCTTTCTCCTTAGTTGATGGCATAAGTTTATCGGCTAAAAAACACATAGCACAATAGATAATGCGCCTAGACAGTATAACATAAATGCAGTTTTTTCCAATAGATGGCCTTTTTTGATGTTGCAAGGCATTGCAAGGTGTTGAAATTATTGAATTTCTAAGCCATATTTAGGAGATTGTTCTGATTTTAACTTAAATAAGGAAGCAAGACTTATGTCTTTTAGAAGTGCCATATCTTTAATTTTTATACTTATAATTTCCTCTTCATGTAGTCGTTTTGTTAAAAAAATGGCGGTACAAACAACATCTGTTTTACTAACAGATGCCTCTTATGAGCTTGAAACAGAAGGAAGTTGGGGCAACTTTAAAAAGGCAGTTCTACCTAATTTAAAGTTTGTTGAGGCCCTCCTTTATATAGAACCCGAAAATGAAAAGCTACTGGTTACTCTTTTAAAGGGATACTCAGGCTACGCTTTTGCCGTCAATGAAACAGAGTATCTTAAAGACTATTTACAAGACAAGACGGACTCTTCTCACAAAAAAGAACTTATTGTTAATTATTCAAAAGCACTTAGACACGGAATGAAGTTTCTAGAAGTAAACGATATAAGTTGGGAAGACCTGGCCCAAAGTATGAATAAAGAAAACGGGTTTATGAAGTTATTAGATGAGAATCTTGATGACGATGATATGACTCATATTGAAGGAGCACTTTATACTGGTCAGGCCCTTGGTGGACTTATCAATTTTCAAAAAACAAATATGAAACTTGTTAGCTTGGTTCCAGTGGCCAAGGGACTTTTTGATTGGGCCTGTTTGAAAAAACCAGACTTAGCTTATGGTGTTTGTGATGTTCTCAACGGAGCTTATGAGGCGGGAAGGCCACGTATGATGGGTGGTAATCCAGAGTTGGCCAAAAAGATCTTTAAAAAAATGATTAATAAATATCCTAATAACTGGCTAGCTCGAGTTGCTTATATCCAATATTTTCTCATTCCTAATTACGATGAAGATGAGTATCTCAAGCAAAAGCCTGTGTTAGATAAGGCGATCACTTTACATGAGAAAGAGCTTCTTTTTGATCCTACTCCTGGAAAAGATGTTCTATCTGTTTTTTCAAAGAAAAGACAAAGGCTATTTCAAGCAGTGGCCATTGAAAGATATAAGATAATAAAAAAATACGACAAAGATTTATTCTAAAGGAAATATATTATGAAACTTCTTTTACTTCTCTTTCTATCACTTAGCGTTTCCGCTAAAACCTTTAAGGTTGGAGTTCTTGCTCCAGAAGGAACGGCATGGTCTGAAAATCTAAAAAAACTTACTAAAGAGGTTAAGAAGGCCACAGAGGGCAGAGTTAAATTTAAAATTTATTATGGTGGTGCTCAAGGAGATGAACCTGATGTTTTAAGAAAGATTAGAGTACGTCAACTTCATGGAGGTGTTTTTACAGGAAAAACGCTCGGTGATATTAACGGTGATGTAAGAGTTATTGAATTACCTTTTACTTTTATCGATAATCGTGAAAAAGCATGGAAGACCCTGACTGGAATGAAAGACTTCTTTAATGAAACTTTTGAAAATAAGGGTTTTAAAAATTTAGGCTTTTTTGAAATAGGGCAGGTTTATTTTGTTAGTCAAAAGAAAACAGATAATCTTAATAGTTTAAAGGGAATAAAGATTTGGAGTTGGCAAGGTGATGAACTTGTAACGACTTTAGTGAATTCCATGAACCTTGTTTCTGTACCTCTTCCTCTTCCGGATGTTCTTTCAAGTTTATCTACAGGGGTAGTTGAGGCAGCTTATGCTCCACCTCTTGGTATTGTGGCCCTTCAATGGAACACAAAGATAAAGTATATTATTGATTTTCCTTTAGCCTACTCTGTAGGAGCTTTTTTAATTGATAAAAAACAATGGGATAAGGTTTCTGATAAAGATAAGAAGATCGTTACAGATCTAGCTGATACCTATATCTCACAAGTTAATGAAGCTAATGTTAAGGATAACCAAGATGCACTTAAGTCAATGAAAGAGCTTGGTGTAGAGTTTTTGAGTTTTCCAGAAAAAGACCTTGCTACAGCAAAGTCATATAGAAAAGAAGTGTTGAAAAAACTTACTGGAAATCTATTCTCAAAAGATGCTCTAAGTCAGCTTGAGGCAGAATTAAAAAATGAAAATAATACTTCAAAAAATTGATCAAGGTGTAGAAAAAATAGCTGAATACGGTCTTTATGTCTGTGTTGTTGGGATGATCATATTCAGTGTTCTTACTATTGTGTTTAGGTGGGTAAACTATAATATCTTATGGTTTGAGCCCCTGGTGAGGCATCTTGTCTTTTTGGCCGCCTTCTTAGGTGGAGTTTTGGCCACGGGCAGGCATACTCATATTGGTATCGATATACTGGGTAAGTTTTTTGAAAATAAAAAAATGTATGATGCCCAAAAATGGGTGGAGAGGGTTATATCATTGGCCTGTACTCTTACATTAATCTGGCTCATTAAGGCCTCTTATAATTTTATGGTTATCGAATTTGAGTATGGTAAGGAAGAGTTTCTCGGTATCCATAGCGGTTTTCTCGTAGGTATCATTCCGTTTGGCTTTTTAATGATTGCAATTCGTTTTGGTTTCATCTTCATTGATTCATTTTTGAAAGAGGAGGCCAAGTAATGGGCATTTTAACTGGAATTGGAATCTTCGGTCTCGCCATAATTGGAACTCCTTTATTTATCGTAATGGGACTGGCCGCTTTGGTTGCCTTCACGTTTGCAGAAGTTGAAGTCTCAGCTGTGGCCGTTGAAATTTATCGAATTGCTGCTGCACCTACTTTAATAACCATTCCGCTCTTTACGTTTGCTGGATATGTTATGGCCGAAAGTGGAACCCCCAGAAGGTTACTACGCTTGGCCGATGCATGCTTTGGTTGGATGCCAGGTGGTGTGGCCATTGTTTCACTGGTTATTTGTGCGTTTTTTACGGCCTTTACGGGTGCCAGTGGAGTGACGATTATTGCTTTAGGTGGACTTTTATATCCTATTCTTAAAGATGAGGGGTATTCTGAAAAATTTAATTTAGGATTAATAACAACATCAGGTTCTTTAGGTTTATTATTTCCTCCTTCTCTTCCAATTATTCTTTATGGAATGGTGGCGAAGGTTGATATCGATCAATTGTTTAAGGCCGGTATTGTTCCAGGTATTCTTTTGATTGTAATTCTTTCGTTTTGGGCCATTAAAAATGCACCTAAGAATTCGACAAGGGTTAAAAAAGACTTTTCTGTTAGTGAGCTTTGGTTGTCTTTTAAAGGTGCCTTACCTGAAGTCTTGCTTCCGGTCGGTATTTTGACAGGTATATATGGTGGGTACACGACAACGACTGAGGCAGCATCAATAACGGCCTTCTATGTCTTAATTATGGAGTGTTTCTATTATAAAGACGTTAAATTATTTAAGGATATACCCAAGATTATTTTAGATAGCATGAGCTTAGTTGGGGGAATTCTTTTAATTCTTTGTTGTGCTTTAGGTATTACAAACTATCTTGTAGATGAAGAAATTCCGATGAAGATCTTAGCTCTTATGAAGGAATTTCTCACTAATAAATATTCATTTTTACTCTTTCTCAATATCTTCTTGTTAATTGTTGGAAGTTTGATGGATATCTTTAGTGCTATTATTGTTGTCGTACCATTGATTGTACCAATTGCGACAGAGTTTGGTGTTCATCCAGTTCACCTAGCAATAATCTTTTTAACTAACCTGGAGATAGGGTATATAACTCCTCCTGTAGGGATTAATTTATTTATTTCTAGCTTTAGGTTCAAAAGACCTGTAACGGAGTTATATAAGGCATCATTTCCTTTTCTCCTATTACTTGTTCTTGCGTTGATTGTTATTACTTACGTACCAGAATTAAGCTTGATGTGGGTTAAGTAGCTCCTCGAATGAGGATATCTGATCCACTCTTTTGTCGATAGTGGGAGGGTGATGAAAGGTAAGAACCTGAATCACCTTTGCACCACTTAAAATACCAGCTTCTATTCCTACCTTTGAGTCTTCAAAAACAAGTGTTTTGTCAGGGGATACTTTAAGGTCCCGCATGGCCTTCAGATAGGGTGAAGGATTTGGTTTGCTTAGGTGTGTATTTTCTCTAAAGACTCGATGATCAAAGAATGAAGACAGAGCAAAGGTTTCTAAAAGATCAATGGCCGACTCTGTCTCACTTGCTGAGACAACTCCTAGTTTAGCTCCCGCTGCTTTTATTTTTTCTAAAACTTTTTTAAGGCCGGGGTTGAGATATTTTTCAGGGGATTTAATTTCTTTTAGAATCTCTCGCATCTTGGCCTCTTTAAGGGCCTTAAAATCGGCATAGTTCATTTCTAAGTTTAAGGCCGTATAGACTTCTTCATCGGAGTGGCCGTTATACTTTTTTTCTAGGTCTTTGGGATCTCCCTTTTTAGCGATATGTACAATGGCCTGAAAATGTATTGGCTCAGAGTTAATCATAGTTCCATCAAGGTCAAAAAAAACGGCCTGAAAGTCTTTGAAATCTATATCCATAGTAATTTATTCCTATTTAGTGCTATGCATTGTAGTGGTATAATCACCCTATGAATATATTTACCACATTTCAAAATAAAGTTCAGACCCCAAAGCAAACTAAGACTCAAGAAACTAATATACAAAATAATAAACCTCAAAAAATGGAGCTTTCTGCTCAACAAATAAGGGATCGGGTTAATCTTCATTTTAATAAACCAACATCAGAAGCATCTCAAAATGAAGCTACTGAAGAAGAAGCAGAACTTAAGGTTCCGGCCGATATCGGAACCAATGATCCTAAAAGTCCTGAGACTCAAAAGAAATTAAAAGCAGCTCTATCTCATGGAACATTTAATTTTTCTGCAAAGGAAAAAGAAGTGTTATCGAGCATTCTAGGAAATTAATAGACCCTTAACTGTTTGAATAAGGTCATTGTTATCCCAAGGCTTTTCAATAACAGCATCAGCTTTTGCTTCATCATCCTCAGGAAACATACTCGCATAACCCGTAACCATAACAATCTTTGGTGGCTTGGCCAATTTTTTCATACTTTTTATTAACTCAAGACCATTACCACCAGGCATTGCAATATCTGTGATAACAAGGTCAACTTCGTTTTCCATTAATACTTTAAGGGCCTCTTCACCACTTTGAGCATTTAAATAATTATATTCATCTTCACCGAGAATAAGCTCTATGTTTTCAATTACGTCTTCCATGTCATCAGCAACTAAAATTGTTTTCTTGTCCGCCATGATTTCCCTCACTTAGTCATTATCTTTATTTTATCAATAGTTTGTTTAATAACAAGTGTTAATGGGCCTTCTTTGTAGGTAGCGGCCGAGTGATTATGTCCACCACCACCTAATGATTGAGCAATGACTCCAACATCGACACTACTTGAACGAAGGCTTATTTTGACTCTCTTGCCTTCTTCTCTAAACATAACGGCCACTTTAATCCCTTTTAAGATAAGAAGGTAATTTATGAAAGAGTGTGTCTCTTCAGGCTCAACTCTATATTTTTTCATCATTTTCTCTGTGAGATAAATCCAAGCAATAGATTGGTTCTCAGTTGATTGAGCACTTAAAAGCACTTGCCCAACCAGCTGTAGATGGCTTAATTCCTTTGCTCCATATATTTTGTCATAGGCCTTATGGGACTTTATTCCAGTTTCAAGTAGCTTACTTATAAGGCCATGAGTGCTGGCCTTCACGTTAGGGTACCTGAAGCTAGAAGTATCAATCATGATGGCCGTATAAAGCGCCAAGGCCATTTCAGGGCTATAAGGAATTTTAAGCTTTCGAATAATTTCTCCTACAACCTCTCCAGTAGCGGCCTTATTTACATCGATAATATGAAGAGCAAGAACTTCTTTGGGAGCAGGGTGATGATCAATAAAAAAGATTTCCTTGGCCTGTCTTGCTAATAAAGACATTTTACTACCTATTCTTTCTAGACCATTTGTATCAACTACAATAAGTAAATCAATTGGTCTTTTAGATGAATACCTACGGCAGGAAATAATTTTTTTATTGGGATCAAGATAAGAGTAGCGCTTTTGAAGAGATGACTCATTAACGCAGCTGACATTTTTTTTCATCTTTTTAAGGGCCTCAGCTAACGCCAGCTGACTTCCAATACCGTCCGCATCAGGAAATATATGGGTTGTAATGACAATATTCTTGACGGAGCCAATCAGGCTTTTAAATCTTTTAAAGTTTTTCATGATGATTAATCGGAGTAACGCATCATAAGTTTAAAACAGATATATAAAGATCTAGGATATTTTGTTAGGATTTTTTCATGAATACCGTCTTAAGTTTATACAATGTCTCAAAAATTTACCCTGGTACCCAAGCTTTAAGTGAAGCTTCTTTTTGTGTTCAAAAAGGAGAAGTTCATGGCTTTCTCGGGCCAAACGGAGCAGGGAAAACAACAACATTTAATTTAATTTCAGGCTACCTTAGGCCAAGTTCAGGGAATATAGAAATACTTGGTAAAGACTTAAAAAGTTACGGTAAAGAGCTTTATCATAATATTGGAATTCTCCCTGAGATCCCACCGTTATATCCACATATGGTCGTAAGAGATTATCTTAATTTTGTGGCCAGTATTCGTGGACTAAATACTAAATTAAGAAAACAGAGGTTAAGCTATGTCCTAGAGAAATGTGGGCTAGGTGATGTTTCACATCGGCTTATTAAAAACTTATCAAAGGGTTATAAACAAAGAGTGGGAATGGCCCAGGCCTTGGTTCATAACCCTGAGTTTCTCATCCTCGATGAACCCACTGCTGGGCTTGATCCTATTGCAATTATGGAAGTCAGAAAATTGATTCAAGAGTTAAAAAAAGATCATACGATTCTTTTCTCTTCCCATCAGCTTCATGAAGTGGAGCAAATTTGCTCTCATATTACAATCATTCAAAAAGGAAGAATTGTAAGCTCAGAAACACTAGAAAAAACAAAAAGAATTAAGAGCGTAGGGCATAACCTTAAAGTAGAGCTTGCTCACTGGGAAGATCATTATTTAAATTCTTTAAAAAGTATTCTTGGTTCTTGCGAAATACTTTGTGAACAAAAACAAGGATCAACTTTTTTAAATATTATAAGCGATAGAGATTGCCGATCCTTAGTTTCAAACTTTGTTATAACTAATAACCTTGGACTTTTAGGGCTTAGCGAAGATACCCCTAATCTTGAAGATGTTTTCGGAAAAATGGCCCAAAATGAAAATGGGTTTCAGGAACAAAGCATATGAAGACAATGATATTTTTGGTGAAAAAAGAGTTAAAAGATTTTTTTGCATCTCCTTTGATTTATATTTTGGGTGGATTGTTTTCGTTGATGATGGGCTGGTTGTTTTTTAACTACTTAGTTAATGCGCAAAATTTAACCCAAGGAAGTCTGACCCAAAAAATACTATTACCTTTTTTTGGAAATGCTAATTTTATCTTTTTATTTTTGACTCCACTTATAACAATGAGAGCTTTTACTGATGAAAAAAAACAAGGAACACTTGCTCTTCTTGTTATGAGTAATTTAACTGATTTTCAAATTATAATGGGTAAAGTTATCTCTTCTTTTCTTGTTTGCCTTTTTATGGTTTCAACGACTTTAATCTTTCCTCTTATTTTATCTTTTTCAGGTTATAGTGACTGGGGAATTGTTTTCACAAGCTATCTCGGTATAGTTTTTTCTATACTTTGTTATATATCTGTTGGTGTATTTTGTTCTTCTATTACAGAAAATCATATTGTCGCCAGTCTTCTCAGCTTTTCTATTCTATTAGGGACGATGTTACTGGTACTAAGTGTGAATGCGACCAATAACCCTCTTTTAGGTGAAATGATGGCCTATATGTCAGTGCCTTATCATTTTGAGTCTTTTCTTCGTGGGGCCTTAGTAAATTATCACTTTATTTACTATGCTTGCTTTATAGGGTTTTTTATTTATTTAACTCACCGGGCCCTAGGTTCAAGGAGGTGGTCATGAAGGGCGCTCTCAAGTCACTTCTTTGGATTTGTAATATTATTTTCTATTTACTGTTAGTGGCCACTTGGATTGCTATTCCAGATGAAGTGACACTTAATATTTCTTTTACAATTTTTAACCTTAGTTTTAGTGCTTTAATGATAATTTGGGACCGGCAAAGGTTTGCTCTTATTTATAAATCTCAAAAATTTAAAGGTTTTTCTGATACATTAATTTCAGCTTTTCTCATTTTTTGTATATTAGGTCTTATAAATTATTGGGTCTTTAAGCATCCTTCTTTTATTGATCTAAGTAAGAATAATAATAACTCTTTAACAGATCAAACAGTACAAATATTAAAGTCCTTAGATCAACCCATTACATTGAAAGTCTTTTCTAATAAACAACAAATGGTGCCTATTAAGGCCTTACTTGAGATGTATCGTTACGCTAAAAGTGATACAAGTATTGAGTTTATCGATGTTGAGTTAAGACCTGATTTGGTTAAAAAGCATGAAGTGCTAAGTGCCCCAACATTGTTAGTTCAATATAATGAGCGCTCAGTAAAAATAGTGCCTAAGAGCGAACTGAATATAACAAATGCCTTATTAAGAGTTTCAAGAGTAAAGGATCCCGTTCTTTATTTTACAACCGGGCATGGCGAAGCTGATATATATGATAAAAGTGACGCTGGTTTAATGAGCTTCTCAAAGCTACTTCAAGGACACCTTTTTGATGTTCAATCTAAAAACCTAGCAACTTTAGACACAATAACTGATAAGGCACAGGCCATTGTTATTTGGGGGGCCCAGTCAGATTTCCACGACCATGAAATAAAGTTGCTAGAAAACTATCTCAATTCTGGGGGGCAGCTTGTTGTGGCCCTCGATCCAAATTTTAGTAAGGACCCTGTTCCAAAGTTAAGGGCATTTTTAAAATCCCAAGGGATTATAATTAATAATGATCTTGTTATAGATAGTATTCATCACTATAGTGGCTCCCAAGGTACAATTCCGCTTATTAAAAAATTTGGAGAAGACCACCTCATCGTATCTCAATTTAAAGGGCCAATCTTTTTTCCTTTGGCCTCTTCAGTGGAGCTTAATCATAAGCTTCTTCAAGAGAAAAAATATAAGGGAAAATCTCTAATACATACGACTCCTTTTCCAGCTAGTTGGGCAGAAAAAAGCGTAAAGGAAATAGTTTCATCAAAAGTAACGTTTCATGAAGATCGAGATACTAAAGGTCCGATACCCCTTATGGCGACTCTCGAATCTGATCAATCAAGGCTTCTTGTGATTGGAAATGCCCGCTTTGTTTTAAATGGTTATAATACATTTGGACAAAACTTTCTTTTGGCACTTAATTCTTTAAGTTGGGTCACTTATCAAGATAGACTGATAAGCTTTAATTTACCAAGTATTAAGGATGAACCTGTATTTATTAGTTCTCCACAATTGGGCGTTATCTTTTATTTCTCGGTCATTTTTTTACCACTTTCTCTGTTTGGAGCAAGTGTCTTTTTCTATAGAAGAAGGTTAGTGCTTTGAAAAAGAATGTCATTTTATTTGGTGTTTTTGTCGTCCTAATGTCAATAATCTATCATTTTGAGGAGAGAAATACGATAGCTCTCCAAGAGAAAAAAGAACGTGAAAATAGTTTTTTTAATATTGAGGATAGAGGAGAGCTTCTATCACTAAAAACTCCTGGGATAAGCTTGAAAAAAGAGAATGACCAGTTTTACGTTGAAAAAACTGGTTATGTTGTAGAAGAAGAGAAACTAAACTATTTTTTCGAGATTCTTTCATTATTAAGAGCAAAAAGATTTCTTGGACCTAAGTTGATAGACGCTCAAATTGCAGAGAAGGAATTTTTTCCAGATAAATCTCAAAAGATGATTTTCACTTTTGCTGATGATATTGTTGAATTTACTCTTGGAGAAAAACTGCAAACAGCAAAATCTTTTTATGTGAAGATAAAGACTAAAAAAGATGAACGATGGGCAGTCGCTTATGATTCTTCTCCTAATGTCGGGCTTTATACAAAGGAAGATGTTAATAATGGCCCTTTTCAATTTACTCGTGTGAAAAGTTTATTCTATTTAGATGAATCTTACTTTCATGATTCAAGAGTATTTAAAAAGCCTCTCACGGTTACCAATGCTCTTATTGATAAAAGCTATTCTTTAGATTTGGTTAATTTGACAACACTTCCTTCACCTAAAAACCTTCAAGTAAAAAAAGAAAGTATTAAAGACTATATTAAAGGTCTGCAAATGCTAAGAGGTAACAAAGTTATTTATCCTTTTGATCCAGATAAGCTTAATAAAAAAATGAGCACTATTTCTTTAAATAATGGAGAGCTAAATTTAAGCCTTTATCATTTTTATCAAGGCAAAGAAGGGCATTATCTAACAATCAACAATGATAAAGGGTTATTTAAGCTTAACCCTTCAGCAGTACCTTTCTTCTTCACTAATATACAAGATTTTTGGAATAAAAAGGTTTCTTCTAAAAAGATAGACGAGCTTAAGATTAAGTTTAGAGAAAATAAAGTCCTTGATATTCAAATTAAAAAAGGTGTCATTCAGGGCCGAAATAATATTAAAGTTAAAAAAGAGCAAGTTCTAAGAATTATAAACGCTTTGAAAAAGGAAGCAGATTATTTAACAGAAAAGAAAATTACTACTCAAAAAGCCTTTGATATAGAGCTGGCCCAATTAAAATTAAAGGCCTTTTTGAATCAAGATGAAATTATCTTTTCTGAAGGGGTATATAACTATCACATAAGAACCGATCGTCCGTTTTCAAAAAGATATAAAGATTATTTGGAGTAAGGGCCATGATATTATCTAATATATGGTCTATTTTTACAGGGCCAACCAAAAGAAATAAAAGAGTTGATTTCTATGAGATGATTCTAGTCTGCTGGATATTTTATATCATTGGCTCTACTTACACCGTCATTTTCCATAACTTCTCTTTAACTTTTAAGCAGTTCTCTTTTTGGCCTAGATCCTCAAGCCTTTTTGAATCAACTGCATTTTTATACTGGACTCTTGTGTTAAGTATCTTTTATCCCTTATATCTCTTAGTGATAAAAGAAGTATGGGTTTTTATTATTAAGTTTTTTAATATTATCTTTTCTAAAAACTCTGATCCAGAGCTGGCCGAAGATATAATCATAACTTCTTTTTCGGGTCATATTCTATTAGCACTACCATTGATAGGAAGCTTTTTTCATCAACTTATTCATCTGGTTTATTTATATCTTGGGCTAAGAAAAAAAATGTTGATGTCTCGCCTCCAAAGCCTTGTCATCATTATTTCTCCATTACTATTCATTGCAATAATTGGTTTTTTTCTTCTATTAACTTTTATGGTTTTCATTTCTATTCTAGGGTATTAGGCTAGTAGCCTATGTTTGATTCAGATCTGACCAGTGGTGTTGTTGAAGTTATTTGTGGGCCAATGTTTTCGGGAAAAACCGAGGAACTTTTAAGGCGTATTCGACGCGCAGAAATAGCCAAACAAAAAGTTACCGTATTTAAGCCGGCCATCGATAACCGCTACGGACAAGAGCAAGTATGTAGTCATATAGGTCATTCTTTGTCTGCTAATGTTATCAATGGAAGCACTCAGATATTAGATAAAGTTATTGGTGACACAAAAGTCGTGGCCATTGATGAAATTCAATTTTTTGATGATGACATCATTGATATTGTTAGTATCCTTGCTGACAGAGGCTATAGAGTCATTTGTGCTGGTTTGGATCAAGATCATATGGGCGCTCCATTTGGCCCTATGGCATCACTTTTGGCCGTGGCCGATAAAGTCGATAAACTTTATGCTGTTTGCACTGTCTGTGGTGGCCCAGCGACAAAAAGTCTTCGAGTTAATACTAGTGATCAAAAACAGGTCCTAGTAGGTGAGTTTGATTACTATGAGGCCCGATGCCGTAAACATTATCAAGGAAAAAGGCCTTCTCCAGAATTACAAGCATCTCTTAATCTTTTTGGGGAGAAGTAAGGGCCTTGCTGTGATATCCTTTCCATAACAGGAGAGAATATGATTGAAGAACTCATATCCCAAGAAGAAATCCATGAAAAAGTAAAAGAACTCGGTCTTCAGATCAATGAAGATTATAAGGATAAAGATCTTCTTGTTCTTGGGGTTTTAAATGGAGCCTTTTTATTTTGTGCAGATTTAGTGCGCCAAATTAAATTGGCCCATACCATCGATTTTATTTCTGTCTCTAGCTATGGAGATGAAACAGTATCTTCAGGTTCAGTAACAATTGAGCATAAGCCTAAAAAACCAATTGAATCAAAAGATATTTTATTAGTCGAAGATATTATTGATACCGGAAATACTGTTGATTATTTAATAAAAACTCTTTCTGCAATGGGTGCTCGTTCTATTAGAGTGGCCTCTTTGTTATCAAAGCCCTCTCGAAGAGAGGTAGAAGTACCGATTCATTATAAGGGGTTTGATATAGATGATCTTTTTGTCATTGGTTATGGAATGGATATGGCAGGCTCTTATAGAGGGCTTCCTTTTATAGGAGTATATAAGGATGATTGAAAAAGAAGGCAGCGTTCGTATTGATTTGGTAGGAGGGACTCTTGATATTTTTCCTATAAATCTAATTTTAAGAAATGCTATAACTTTAAACTTCGCAACAGATATAAAGTCTAAGGTTCAAATTGAAGAAGCAGAAATTGATGGAGTAGAAATTATATCGAATGATTTAGAGATTCAAAGAATATTTGAGTTCTCTGAATTTAATAATGATAATTATTACTCTGATCATTTTGGCCCTCTTCTTTTCTTGGCCAGAATTATAGGTCATTTTAAGTTTAATCAAGGTCTAAAAATATCTCTTTCTTCGGGATCACCTCCGGGAGCAGGCCTAGGTGGCTCTTCTACTCTGGGGTTAACACTTTTTAGGGCCCTGTGTGAGTTTACTCATTCATTTTGTGATGATGAAGCTTCCATTGAAATAGTAAAAGATATTGAGGCCAGTATTCTTGATAGCGGTATGACGGGCTATCAGGATTATTACCCTGCTGCAAAAGGTGGTATTCTTGCGCTTAAACCTGGCTTTGGAAAAGTTCATGTTGAACAACTTTATAGTCCAGAGTTAAAAAAGTTTATAGAAGAGCATATAACTTTGATTTATTCAGGTAAGACACGTCATAGCGGGATTAATAATTGGGAAGTCTACAAGGAGTTTTTCGATAAGAAAGTCTCCATTCGTGAAGGACTTAACACTATTGCCAAGATATCTCATGAAGCCTATGAAATGATAAAATCAAGAAATTTTTCTAAGCTTAATTATCTTATCAGCTTAGAAGGTGAAGAAAGAAAAAAACTATTCCCAGGTATTGTGACCGATGAAATAGCTGAGTTTTTCCACGAATTGAAAGCAAAAATTCCTCATCTTGGGATGAAGGTCTGTGGTGCTGGTGGTGGTGGATGTTTTATCCTTCTTCATCAGCCTAGTGATAGAGATTACCTTGAAGCGCTTATGAAAGATATTAACCGCGGGTTTAGGATTATGGATTTTAAAGTAGAGAGAAATATTTTTGACTGATGTAAAAAATATCGCTGGTATGAGTATGAAAGGAGGGAAAAAAGATAATTTCTTTTTTTGCCTGATTGAATATTATCCCAAAAAAGAACGATGGTTTCTTCGCTCCCTTCTTCAAGTAAAAGATGAACAAACTAATGATGGAGATATTGCCATTAGAGGATGGATATCAAAATATAACCTCTCCGATCTTGTCGTTGATTTTCCGCTATCAACTCCTTTTTGTCAGAGTTGCTCATTGGATTGTCCAGGGGCCAATATTTGTCCTGTTGAAGGCGTTAAGATTGTTCGAGAATCGATGGAAGAGCTATTGTCACAGGATGATCAGATTCGGTCTCGTAATCCTAAAAAATATGAAAATGAGCGCTTAAAAGATATAGAATTTAACCCTAAAAGAAATGTGATTCATGAAGTTAATGATGAGCACCTTCTTTCAAGGTCTTTTAAACGAAAACTAAAAAAAGGGTTTCTCCCTTATTGGAACCGGGGAATTGATTTTTGGGTTTGGCGTAACTATTATGACCATCTGCTTGAGTATTTCAACTTATCTTATGATTCATTTGGAACAACTTCTTTAATGATTTTATCTCGTTTTAGCTACCTACGAAGACACTTCCCAAACTCCTTACATTTGTTTGAAGGAAATGTTTATCTTACTCTTATTGAGCTTATGAAAGCAGGAATTATTAAAGTTAAAGATGTTAAGGATTTGGCCGATTTTGAACTTCATGCCCGGGCCAAGCTTAATATCCTAAAGGATATTGAAAAGGGCCTAGATATTTTTATTTATGATCATGATTTGGAAATTTTAATTAAAAATCCTCGGGCCTATGATTCTTTTATTCTTGCATTAGTGGGGCAGAGGATTCAAATGAATAAAACTCGAGAAGTGCCTTCTTGGGCCTATATTGAAGAAGGTCCTTTTATCGTTCCAGAGTTTTCTTAAGTCCTTTGGTTTGATAAACATAAAAAAGACTAAGTAATAAAAATATTGGCCCCCAAACCCAGCTCTTAGCAAAAATACTTGAAACTCCACCAAGAAAAAAACCAAGTACGGCAAAGGCACTGTAGATAAAAAGATAAAGCTTAGCGAAATCCTTATTGAGGTAATGAGATATATAAATAATAAGGTGATAGATTCCCATTAAAACCAGAAAGAGTTTAAGGCCTTGAAGAAGAACAGCGCTTATTTCTTCAAAGTAAAAAATGTCCATACTCTTAAGTTCATAAAATTGTGTTGCAATTGAAACGACTTGATGGAGAAACTCTTTATTAGAAAAAGTCGTCCATAGGTAATAAATGACAACAAGATCTGCTAAAGGCATCAAAAAAAGTGTACGTATTTTAAAAGTCTTCATATTATTATAATGAAGCTTTAATTAAGAGAAGTCACCTCGTCGTAGTTTTCTTTCGACATCTTTTTTGGCCTGATCCTGACGTTTATCGTATTGCTTTTTTCCCTTGGCCAAAGCGATCTCTATTTTTACAAGAGAGTTTTTAAAATATAGCTTTGTTGGAACGAGTGTCAGGCCTTTGGTCGCCATTTTATGAGAGATTAGGTCGATTTCTTTTTTATGTAATAATAGTTTTCTTTTTCGATCTTCTTGATGGTTATGGATATTACCAAACTCATATTGAGGAATTTTCATTCCATGAATCCAGATTTCTCCTTCTTTATCCACAGAAACATAACTTTCAGATAGAGTAACTTTACCCCCTCTTAAGCTTTTTATTTCGGTCCCTTTTAAAACAAGACCGGCCTCAAAGGTTTCTTCAAGGAAGTAGTCGTAGCGGGCCCTTTTATTATTGGCGATTATTTTAATTCCCATGAAATTCTTTATAGACAGAGCATACTTCTTCTTGAGTAAAGGTTTCGGCCCTTCGGGTCAATTCTAGGCCACATTTTTGAAATGCTCTCTCAATCCTTTCCTTTTCATACTTTGATTTAAGAACTTTTCCAACCTGTTTTCTGCGGTTGCTAAATAGAATTCTACAAAACTCTTCGAACTTTTTAAATGAATCTAGAGCAATTTCTGGTTTGGCCTTGCGAGTAAAGCTTAAAACAACGGAATCAACCTTGGGTGGAGGGACAAAGGCACCTGGGGGGACATGGCATAGTAACTTGATATCAAAGTAGTTTTGGACCAAGCACATAAGTGAGCCTCTATCATTTCCCTTACTACTTTGTGGGGCCAGCATGCGTTCGCCGACTTCCTTTTGAACCATAAGGGTCATCCATTGAATATTTTCACGTTGGGTAAATTTGATAATCAGTGGGACACTTACGTTATAAGGAAGATTAGAGACCAACCATAACGGGCCTTCCCAGTTAAAGTCTTGTTCGAGGGCGTCTCCAAGAATAATATGATCTTCATTGACGTATTCTTTAAGGCGATCGTAGAAGCGCTCGTCCTTTTCAACAACATAAAATTCTTTTCCATGACTGGCCAAAGAAGGAGTTAAAATGGCCGGTCCGGGCCCGACTTCAACGATACAACAGTCTTGATCCTTAAAGTCGTTTGTTATTTTTTGGATATACTTCTGTTCTCGGAGAAAGTGCTGACCTAATTTTTTATCGGCAAAGGGAAGCTTAGTTGAGGACAAGCTGGTTCTCCTTTTCCCCTTTTTTAGAAATGATTCTATCTCTGGCATCAAGGCCTAGACACTTAGGGAAAGGGATGGCGAGCTCTTGAAGAAGGCAACCGTAGTGTGCAATCATAGCTCCATTGTCGGTGCAATATTTAGGTTCGACCACGCTGACATTTTTAAAGTTTTCTTTAAGACGTATTCTTAGGTATCTATTACAGGCAACTCCACCGCCGACAACGATAGGTAGCTCTTTTAGATCATTGAGCTCAAAGGCCATTTTAAGCTTTAAGATTATGGCATTAACGATAGCGTGTTGATAGCTTGCACAGACATCTTTAAATTCTTGAGAAGCAACACTTGGATCCTTTAAAATTAGATCTCTTTGATCAGGGGTCAGGATCAATTCGGGATTTTTTTCTAAATAGTTTCTTAGTTGCGTTTTAACACCAGAGTAGCTTAAGTTGGCCGTTTTTTTATCTTTTAAACCAATAGGGAAGCTAATGGCCTCTTTATTCCCATAACCAGCAAGTAGGTCAATAATTCTTCCTGCAGGATAACCTAAACCAAGAAGTTTACCACCTTTATCAAAGGCCTCGCCTGCGGCATCATCTAAGGTTGTTCCTAGGATTTCCATTTCTAAGGGGCCTGTAACTTTAGCAAATAGGGTATGACCACCACTAACCAAAACACCTAAATAGGGATAGCTATTGTATCCCTGAGTGAGTCCAATGGCCTCAAGGTGGGCCATGAGGTGGTTTGCAGGAACGATACTGGCCTTGGTAAAAAGGGCCAGAGTTTTGGCCATATTTAGGCCAGTCAATAGTGGCCCAAGAAGTCCTGGGTGGGTAGTAACGCTTATAAGTTTTAGTTCATCAATAGATCTTTGGGCATCTTCGAATACCTGTTTAAGAAGCGGGAGAAGCTTTTCAAGGTGATTTCGAGATGCAATTTCAGGAACAACTCCTCCCCATTCTCTGAGGATTGTTTCCTGGCTAAATGTTTTAAATGAAAGGATGGAACTGGTCCCATTTTCATGCTCAAGTAGGCATAATGAGGTGTCATCGCAACTGGTTTCGATTCCTAAACATAGTGTTTTCATGGGAGCTTTTTAACATAAGAAAATCTTCATCGAAAAGATAAGAGAAATATTTACTTTAGTGCGACGTGTAATCGGACTTAGGACAGGAGACTTTTTTAAGCATCAGCTCTACTTTATCGTTGTCTAGGTCTTGGGGAAGGCCTTTTTCGTCCTTATGGTACCATTCTGGGGCCATATCCTTACTATGACAGCTTAGGCACCTATTGATTTGGACTTTGTCGACGGTCTTTTTTCCTTCGAAGTTAAAGGGGTGGTCATACTCTTTTTTATGGCAGTGCAAGCATTGAACTGCTCCTAAATTACGAGAGACTTCATATTTCTCATCTAGCTGTGAGACTTTTTTAAACATTTCTTTACGTTCCTGAGCTTGCATGGCCCGGGCCGAATCTAACGAGCTAAAAATAGTTTTTAGTTCTTTAAAATAAGAGCTTTTAAGGGCCATTAAGCTTTGGGTCTCTTTATCAGCACTTATTTTTTCTGCTATAGGTTTTTCTCTAATCTCAATAATATTTTGAAATTGGCCAAAACCTTCTGAGTTTCTAAAGCCTAAGGAGTGACAAGAAATACAGTTTTGATTCTTGTGTTCATTTTGTTGGATGAGTGTCCCCAGAGCAAGGGAATGGGCGGTGGAGCTCCAGAACTCGACTTGGGGTTGATGGCATTCTACACAGCTTAAATAGGACTTAAGAGGCTTTTTCTTTTGTATGTGAACAAGCATTTCTTGTTGTTCATCCTGCTGAATTTGGGCCAACTGTTGCTTATGCTCTTTTATAAAGGTGCTAACGGGATTGGGATTTACTTTATTTTTTAACTCTGAGTGGACTTCATGGAGAGTAAATTTATCGGCACCTTTTGTTTGTGTTAGAGATATATTGATTTCCCCAAGGTAGTGGTTTCTGTTTAGGGCCTGAACTATTTTTGTAGATCCTTCTTCAAGAGGGTCACGAGTAAAGGATTGATCGTGAGATCCGATGATCCAATCTATTTGGGGAAACTTTTGGGCCAGCTTTTCATCAAACTCCATCCCTCCATGGCTTAAAACAATAATTCTTAAAAAGGGATCACTATAGTTAAGCTCTAGATTTTCAAACTCTTTGGTTATTGACTCAAAGGGGTCGGCGAAGATGTTTTGATCATAGAGCTCTGGATTGGCGAGGGCCAGAAGGTATATTCGATGAGGTAAATTCTCAATATAAGCATGCTTGTGGCCAAGTTTAGAGTTGGTGAGTAAAAGCTTGGCCTTATGATTTTGCCAGGTATTTTGGTAGTATTGTTCTCCTAAAGCAAAATCCATTTCTCCAGGTACGTAGTATTTAAGCCCCATCAGATCCATGGCCTTAACGATTTCTTTTGAAATAAAAGTTTGGGACTTTTCTTGGGCCTTAGATATTTTAGGCGTAGGAAAGAGCATATCGCCAACATCGACGTAGATGACTTCAGACCTTTTTTGAACCTCATTGATAAGTCCAAAGACGTTATCAAGTCCTCCAAGAGGGTGAGTCCTACAACCACATGCAACACTTTCACCATGTATATTGTGAGAAAAAATAATGGAAATATTCTTTATGTCTTTTTCGACAATAATCTTCTCTGAAGTGTGATTACAAGAGAAAAGGAAAATAAACAGTAGAATTAGTCTCATTAAATCTTTTTAAGAATTAGCTTGGCCTCTTTAACTTGTTTTGCTTTAGGATACAGCTTAATTAATTCTTCTAAAACTTGCTTGGCCTGTTCTTTTTGCTTACTTTTTTGAAAGGATTTGCCCAAAAAGAGTAATCCATTTTTATTAAAAGTTGACTTTGGAAACTCTGTAAAAAGTTTGGAGAAAAGTGTTTTGGCCGTTTCAAAGTCTTTATCCATGTAGGCAATCATTCCTAGATTATGAAGAACATGGGCCCTTGTTTTACCAGAAACTTTTTTATTTTGAGATAGTTTTATAAGGATATTTTTTGAGGCCGCATACTTTCCTTTGCGGTACAAATTCATTGCATCTTTATACTGATCTTTTACATCTCTTTTTTTAGGTTTTACTTTTTTTTTAGAGGCCAGAGATTTTAGAACTTTTTGTAGATATTTATTTTGTTTTTCTTGAAGAACTTTTATTTCAGTGAGCTCTTTAGCTTGGTTTTCTTGCTTTTCTTTGATGAGTTTTAATTGCTCCTCAATAATAGAAATTTTTTCTTGAAGTTCTTTGTTCTTTCCTTCTAACTCAAGACTCTTATTGTGGCCGCTTTCTTCAATCTTACCTTGAAGCATATTTAGCTTATCTTGAACGTCGTTTATTCTAACAGTGTAATCGGCCGACATTTTTTGGCCTTCAACAATTTGGACGGCCAAGTTATCAACCATCTGCTCTCGTTGAATCTGCTCTTGGGTTTTACATCCTCCTATTATAAGGAGAAGGGTCATCACAATTAATGTTTTCATAGCTTATAAGTTTTCTAGAGTTGCCTTTCTAACAGCAATAAACTCCGCCTTTTCGGCTTCCTTTCTTGCCATAATGGCATATTGCTTGGCCTTGTTGAAGTACTTTTTTCGGTAGGCACTCTTGGCCTTAAGATAATAAAATTCGGCCTTACGATAACGGGATGGAGATAGAATATAGGCCTTGGCATCTTTTGCGGCCATAAAGGCAGCGGCCGCAAGATTCATTTCTAATTTAGGCCTTGTGGTCGTTAGACCACAGGCCGTAAGGAAAAGGAGAAAAAAGGAGAGAATAAATCTCTTCATATTTGTTCTTATAGTTCAACGATCACAAAGTTAGCTCTTCTATTTTTAGACCAAGATTCTTCATCGTGTCCAAAAGCAAGAGGTCTTTCTTTTCCGTAAGAAATTGTCGACATACGACCTGAAGATACGCCAAGAGCACTTAGGTAGTTTCTAACGGCCAAAGCTCTTCTTTCACCAAGAGCAAGGTTATATTGAACTCCACCTCTTTCATCACAATGTCCTTCAATTTGAATTGAGGCATTAGGATTGTTTTTTAGAAACTCAGCGTTAGCAGAAAGTGTTCTTCTTGTTGAAGTTGAAAGGGCCGAGCTATCAAAAGCAAAGTAAACAGTATTTAGTGCACCAGCTCTTCCAGAGTCAGAGTCACCATTAATTTCTAGACCCATTGAGCTTCCCTCAGTTACCATTTCATCACTGGAACCTGATGTGGAAGATTTTTTTGTCGTACTACAACTTGCGATAACGAGTGATAATGCAATGAATGCTAATGTTTTTAATTTCATATGGGAACTCCTTAAATGATTGAGATATAAACTTTTTTTATTATGACAGCATAGAGCTAAATTTTAAAGGAAAATAGTTGATAGTGATATTTCTGAAGGCCTTAATTTATATTTTATTATTAACTCAAAATCTTTTTGGCAAAGACTTCATGAGCAAGTTTAATGTACCAACTAGTTTCGGAGATTATAAGTACGAAATTATTTATGATAAAAAAGATAAGCTTTTTGCTTCTAAAGTAGAGAGTATTTTACAAAATAAAACAGGTATTCTTTCCAATTATTTCCAATATGCTCCTCAAGACCCAATACACTTCGTTATTGACTCTGATTCAGTAGTAGCAAACGGTTCTGCTCAAGTAATTCCGACTAATATTATTACCCTCTACAACTTTCCACCCTCTCACTACAATTCGTTAAATACTTCTTCAAATTGGGAAGAGATTTTAGTGGTTCATGAGCTTGTTCATATCATTCATATGGATCAGACACGCTCTTTTCTTAAGTATATGCGTTATATTTTTGGGTCGATTGGTAAATTAGGGGGAATTACTCCACGTTGGTTTACTGAAGGAGTAGCAACCTGGGCCGAATCTCAATTTACTTCATCAGGCAGACTAAAAGATCCTCTTATTAAATATGAGGTTGAGCTTAAGCTAAAAGATCCTTCTTTTTGTCAGGAAGTTGATTGTCTTGATGAGCCAGGACAATATCCTTATGGACATACTCCTTATTGGGTGGGGGCCCACTTCTTAAAGTATTTAGAGAGTAAAAAAGAGGGCACCATACGCTGCTTGATTGAAAGAAACTCTGAAACAATTCCGTTTAACTTAAATAGGGCCTTTAATCTTTGCTTAAATAAAAGTCTTTTTGTTAAGTTTAGAGAATTTAGACAATCTTTATTATCTCGTTCTGCTGTACTGGCTTCTTCTACTTATTTACAAAAAGGGGTTTATCACTTTAATGATAAGCTGGTTTCTGTCGTATTTGAAAATGATGACCCATTAATAAAAGTTCATGACCGTCTCCTAAGGCCTCCCTTTAGAATAGAGAATATCCAAACTCAGGGTTCACTCCTAGTTTCAGCAACGCCTAATTTGGAGTCTAGGGTTTGGTATGAATATGATAAAGAGTTTAAAGAAATTTTGGATATTGACTCTAAGGCCGCTTATCTTTTTAAACACGACAATAATTATCTCCAACTAGTTTATGTTGAAGACCACTGGGAGCTTAAGAAAAATAAAAAGACGGTTAAAAAGTTTAATTCTTCTGTTCGTTTTCCGCATCTTGAAAATGACACTCTTTTCTACCAATCTCATCAATCCTTTTACTCTCTTAATCTTAAAACATTAATTAAGAAAAGAATTTTCACCTCGAAAAACCCATTTAATATTCTTACTTATTGTGAAGAAAAACCACTTCTTCGTTTTCAAGATCAAACTTTAGGTTTCATTACTGCGAAAGGATTAAAAACCTATAAAGGACTAGAGCTTTTATTGGCCTCCTCGAACGAAAACTCTCTTTACTTGATAACTCCTAAACAAAAAATAAAAACGGATTGCCGCTCTTTTGAGAAAAAGTTTATATCTACGAACAAAGACATTAAAGAAAAAGAGGAAGTTGTACTTAATCCACTAGAGACAGAAAGTTACCCCTCTTGGTATCATTTTCTTCCTCACTATTGGTTCTTCTCTTATACCGGCGGAGGCAACTACTTAGAGAAATGGAGTCTTTTTACAACAATATCAGACCCAGCTAAAGATAATGAAATCTCTATTAGTTATGATATTTACCCTGAAATAAATAAAACTCCTCTTAATATAAAAGGACAACATAGTTGGGATGATTTTTCTTTTGGTTATCTTTATCAAAAAGAATATTCTAAATCAGGACTATCTATAGAACCTAATTCAGATAGAGTGATTGGTCTTAGCGCCTCTTATTCTTCAAAATATAGAAATCTTTTGAATAGTTATTATTTTCAAGCTGTAGATCAGCAAAGAAAAGACTTTTTGTCTGTAGAAACAAAAAAGGGATCTACTTTTTCATTTCAGTACAGCTTTCTCAAGATGCCTCGTTATAATAATGAATTTTTTAATAGTTTTAGTTTTTTTCTTAGACCTTCTTATAGAGAGCAAAAAAGTTTTAAAGATTATTTTATCTTAGAGACTCAGTTTAAACTTGCATTAAGGCCAACTGCATTTCAGAAAGTAGGACTAAGGTCTAATTATGGAAAGACTTTTAAAAAAGGTTTAAGAGATGGTGTTCTTTTTGGAGGAGGTGAGGGCAACATTATTGGAGAGTCTTTATACCGCTTTTTAGCGATTGCTTATTCAGATGTTTTTGGAAATCAAATTTGGACGAGCACGTTAGAGTGGGATGTTGAGGCGTTTAGGCCATATACTGCGGGGGGAGGTCTTTTTCCATTTTATGTTAAAAAAGTTAATACGCTTATTGGTTTGGAGCACCTTAAGGCCGATCGTGTCTTTTTAAATAATAGAATATATAGAAATGAGGACATTTTTGGTGGTTATATAGGTGCTCGTTTTGATACGACCTTGTTTTATGTAGCTCCGGTTACTCTAGACTTGGTCTACGCTAAGGTATTGAATAAACAATCAGATACAGGACAGGTAAGGTTATTGGTTAAGTCCTCCTTTGAAATATAGTAAAATTAAGGGCTTAATAAACCTCTGTTTTTTACTCAAAATATGCTATAAGACGTATAATAAGCTTTGGGGGTGTCCTGGTTTCGACAAGGATGCATGAGGTTTGGTTTGCGTGTCTGGGTTGGTCTCTTGGCCCAGTAAAAAAGAGACCAAAACATAATTGCTGAATCTAATGATTTTGCTCCAGCAATGGCTGCTTAGTAGTAGTTCATAAACTGTGCGGGGTGTGCACCAACAACAAAAAGCACACAAGCGAGCTAAGGTTACTCGGAAACTAGCCTTCTAGGAACAGTCGGAAAAACCTAGTTAAAAAACACCCGAGTTTCGTAAAGGTTACAAACTTTACTAGCCTTGTCTTCTGGCCATAAATGAAGACTACACACGTAGTGGGCCATCCCAACTGATCTTTGGACGCGGGTTCGATTCCCGCCACCTCCACCACCACGATAAATCACGGAGTATGAAGTTTTGATTCTGATGAAGTTAACTGTATATATCTTAAGGGAAGAGAATGATTTACACTTCTATATATATTAGCGGATAGATATCTAGAAACGTCATTAATGACATCCTTTGAAATTAAACTTAACAAGGGTTGGTTTACTTTCTCAAAAAAAAGTAATGCGTCTGATATTTCTTCGTCCCAATAAGTTATAAGTTCTCTTGGCCATGGCTTCAGATCTTGAAGCGGACCATGAGTTACTTTAAATGTTGTATCATGGTGTGTGCTAAAAATTCTATAATCATCCGTAACTTCTTGTCCTATTTCAATGTCTTTAATCGCAATTTCAAAACCATAACCAGTTGTTAGGGTGTTCGCATCATCGTCATGGTTCATATATTTTGCTAGATCCCAACTAATTATTCGATTTCCAAGATAGTCTTCATATGAATATTTATTGATATGATCAAGAAGTTCTTCAGGATAAACTTCAATTTGAGTTTCAGAGATAACAATATCTAAACCATCCTGTACAAATGTTACTGTTCCTTTGGGAATTCTTTCAGTTGCAATTAGTCCATAACCTTTTTCATCTGATAAATACTTTACTCTCACTGAAGGTATAATCATCTTTTTTCCTATTAATTGGTTTAATTGATTATATTTGATTCCATTTTTTTAATTTGATCAATTATTTTATACTTCGTTTTTTTTACTGAGGATTATTAGAAAAAAACTAATTGTTAAATAATATAAGCTAAAAAATTATTCGGTGAATAATAGGTTATCTAATAGTTAAAATAATTCTATGGCAGTAGTGTCTTGTCGTACTTTAGATTTTCAGATTAATAATTTAAACAAGTTACGAGGCTGTCACCACCTCCACCACCCAGCTTGACTCATTGTGAAGTTTGTTTTTTAGAGTCCCAAGATTTTTGCAAACATCAGGGGGGCTACAATTGTCGCATCAGATTCTATAACAAACTTGGGTGTTGTGATGTCCAGCTT
>JBMSGH010000006.1:0-121075 GCA_049415445.1 Bacteriovoracaceae bacterium
TAAGTAGGGTCAGTCTGAGTTGTTGACTCAGTTGTGTCTTTTTTAATTTTTCTCTTGGTTGATTTTTTTTGAAAAAAACAACCGTTTAAAATAAGCAAAAGAGGTAAACTAATAAACAAGATCTTCATGCTATTTTCCTCAAAGTCTAGATTTTACACCTCTCTTCTCGGTCAATTGGGCCACAAATTAAATATATTCTTTTTACTGTAGTGAAAGAGTCGGAAATTAAGTTATTTTAAGGTTTTATTTGTTGATAGTGACTTGATTAGCCCTAAAAGGCCTGATAACATTTTGTTAGTGGAAGTTTCGTCGCTTGAAAAATTCCTAAATAATCAATTTAATTCCTTGTACGGTTTTTCTTATGTATTAATTCCAGATGAACTCCAGGCCTCGCAAGTTTGCTTGGACTCTATCTCTAGTTTACTGCTTGAATACAAAGATTTAATTAAAGACTTTCTTGAGAACAAAGATGTTTCTCAAGAGATAAAAATTCATCTTCATCGCTTTGTTTATAATTTATGTAAAAAAAGAAATGTTCAACTCCCTGCCTTAAATGTTGAGCAAAATAACTACATGCCTTTTTATGAACTTGATATTGAAAAAAGATCCATTATCTACTTAAGAGATAGATCTCAGTTTTTGCTTTCTGAAATAGAAGCGATTGTTGATAAAAGAAACTATGAAATTATAAATAGTTACGAACTGGCCAAAAACCTTGTGCAAAATAAAGGGGTTCTTTATTCATGAATGAAGCCTGTATTTTTTCTTCTAATCTCATAATGGCCAAAAAATATCCTGATACTTACTCTGTTTTAAATAAACATTTGGAGGCTTGCTCTCTTTGTCAAAAAGAGGTTGAAAGAATAAATGAAAATGAAATCTCTTGGTTTCAGGTCATTCCTTGCCCTGCTCCTACAGAAAAAATAAAGAGTGCCGCTTATCAGGAAATTCGTGAGCTTTCTCACTCACTTATAAAATATAAAGCACCAAAAAAAACTAGCTTGAAAATGAGACTGAAAAATCTTTTGAAAAAAAGTTAACCTTCAACGGATAATTGATAATACACAGTCAGACGTTGTTCTTTATCTAAAAGCTCTTTGGGCGGATTATGAAGAACATCTATACCTCTTAGAGCATTCTCAAATAAAATTTGAATATTATCATCCCGAGATGGTTGAATAAACTTAAGAGAGATAGGGTATCCATCCTTATCAAATATTATTCGGCCAGTTAAATGATGTCGGCCAATATTTTTTAAGTTTTTTAGATGTGGCCTATCTTTTACGATTTCATTGAGTGATTTTATTATTGAGACAACATAGGTTTCATAGGAACGCTTTGTAAAACTGAAAAACTTTTTTTCACTAGAATTTAACTCATCTTCATTTACTCCCTCAGGAGGTTGAAACTTTATATTTAGATTTGAGCGACCGAGGGATTTTGCCATAGCTGGAGGAAGCGCCATTTTTTTTAATATTTTATTTTTTTCTAGTCCTTGGGTGATGGCATCCTCATTTGAGAGCTTGAGGTGCTTGCCTTTAAAGAGTTGTGCTGAAATAAGCTTTTGCTTCTTGGTAACCTTTTTCACTCTTACAAGCTTATGGGGGCGCAGATCTGAGGCCGAAAGTGCTTTGGTTGGCCTCAATGGGCTACTAAACTCTTTGGCACCACCTTTTACACCTACAGTTCTATATTTTTTAATAGCTTCTTGATCATAAGTTTTTACTTTAAAAACTGTTCTGGTTTGGGGGGCAATTTTTTCCCCCTTAGGAGACTGAGGAATGAGAGCAAAAACAAGCAGGTGACCTATAAAGGCACAAATGAAAGAGTAAATAAGGTTTTTATCAACGCGATTAACCATACACTCTTATTTATATAATAAATTTATCCTGAATAAAACAGGTGGTTTATTCCTAACTACTGGAATCTAGTTAAGGACAAAGAGAAAAATACTCCCTTATTGACTAAAATTCTGCAGGCCGTAAGCTTATATATAGGATATCACTAAACTTATTGGAAATGGATTTTCGATGCTTACCTATTTAGCTAACAAGAAATTAACAATTAGCCTAGGGATAGTAGTTCTTATCTTTGGAATGGCCTTTTCTATCTCAAATATATCAACTCAAGTTGATAACCTTGCGAGGCTAGAAGGTGGACTAAACACTTGCTTCTTAAGAGTGAATCAAACTTACACAGGTACACTTATCGGAAAAGGTTCTTCGGCCTATGTCGGGCAACAATTTCAGCGTATGACAGAGGAGTGCTTTGCAGAGACTCTGGTTCAAGGTGAAGAATTAAAAACTAATATTGAAAGTAAAACGATAGCTCAAATAAATACCTTAAATACAGAGGTAAATTGGTTTCACCAAAATCTTTCTTCTAAAGCTAAACTCATACCTTCGAGTTTGAATAAACTAAAAGAGATTGGAGTTAGATTTAATAAAATTGAAGAACTCGTAAATCTAATAACTGGAAAGTTAGAAAGTACTAGAGCAGATGAGATCAATAAATTATTCACTTATAAATTAAGCTTATTTTTAATTTCGACAATTCTTTTTTCTTTACTCTATTTTGAGTCAAAAAGAAGAGAAGAGAAAAAAGATGAGATTATAAGAGTTGAAAGCGAGGCCAATGAGGAAAAGAGTCACCCTGAGGTATTAAATCAACAAAGGGCCAAAAGGATCATTGGTGAGGCGCTAGCAATAAATAAGTTAAATAGTTGTAAAGAGCTTCTTTCTAACCTGAATTTAACTGAAGAGAATAAACCTATAGATAAAACACCCGTCCAGGAAATTAAAGTTCCTAAAAAGATTATTCTTAAAAAAGAGTCTGAAAAGTTGGAAGAAAACGTTGGGAAAAAAATGGATTTATCTCTTACAATATCAAAAGTTATTGAAAGAATATCAAGTCAATTATTTACACGAGGTATTCTTCTTGACCTTAATCTAAAGGAAAAAATAAGTATTATAGGTAATAGAGAGCAAGTAGAAACATTTCTATTTCATTTATTTGAAAGTTACTGTAACTCCTTTACTGATAATGACGAAGAAAAGAAAATTAAGGTCATCATAAAGAGATTAGGAAGAACTGTTCTTTTAGATGTTGAGTCCGTTGGAGAAACAGACTCTATCGAGGATAATGTAGATTACAATATTGTAAAAGAAATAATAAGTGATCTTGAAGGAAGTCTTTCATTTGAAGAAGTCATGACCAAAGGTGGGCTTAAGACAAGAGTTCAATTTAGATATGTTGGCGATTATAAAGGTCGTGGACTTGTTACCTTAAAAAGAGGAGGGAAAAAGAAACTCCTCAAAGAAATTCAAAATACTCGTTTAGACGCTTCTGTGTAGATTTGATTATAAGAAATATGCTCTAGTAACGTTTCTAAAACTTCTGGGCCTGTCTCAGAAAAAAGTAAGTTTTTAATCAGGTTTGCTTCTTCTTCATTCTCTTCTTTGATATATGAATTAAATGCAAGCTCTCCAATGATTTTACCTACATGGCGAATAGGACGATACAAGGACTTGTAGGTATGACTGCGTATGGTTTTTTCAAGAGTATCTCTTGAGCTTAGCGCATCTAATATATTTAGAGAGATAGTAAATTCTTTTTTCTTACTGGCAGTGGCCTGCTCGATTAGCCTTTTTATATCTGCATAATGGTTACATTTTCGATAATGGTTGATCGTTTTTGAGCAAAAGAAGCTAAGGGCCGACTGAAAAAGAACTTCAAGGAAAAAGTCATACTTGGAGTTTAAAGACAGTTGAGAGTAACCTGTAGTAATTGTTCTTAAGTGAACTCCAACTAAGCTGGCCATTCTATTTAATGAATAGCTAGGGCAGAAGTATTTATTTTTATGGGGAAGTTTAAAAGCGGTTGAGCTTTGAAGGAGATGATTATAGAAATCGATTTCTTTTTCAGTTTGAAGGCCTAATACATCATTTTGAATTTGCTCTAATCCATTGTAATCAAGTAACTCAAAAACGGTAATATCTTCTTTTTTTAAATGAAGACCTAAAGAGTGGTTTAACTTTTCACATAGGTTTAAAAAATTACCCATAACATTACTGTTAAAAAGCTTTAATCCTTTTTCTAGTTCTATTTCGTGTAGATCAAATTCAGGGTCTTCAATAAGGTTTTCATACCAATAAATCATAGATTCATATTTTATCCAAGGCGGAGAACTTTGAATTGAAAACTCATTAGGTCCAAACTCTATTACTTCAGCAACTTTTCCTTCTTTTGACCAATATGGGTAATCAAGGTTTTGATGAATAATAAGCTGTTCAATATTTGGTATTTCTTTTTCAACGAGAGCAGGAAGTTTATTGGGAGTTATATGAAGCTCACCAAATAAAACGATCATCTTGACATGGGGATAATCAATATAGTTTTCTGTGATGACCTTAGCTGCTAAACAGTCACGTTGATATAAGCTACCATTATGATTTAGACCGATAATTTTATGTCCATCTTTTTTAGCAAGCTCAAAAAAAGGCTTATAGTGATGCCAAGGGAAGCGCCATGATTCTCTAAAGTTTATCTCTTCGAGAAATTCAAGTTCTGTGAGATGACCATTAAGATAATAATCTATGTACTTTTGTTTTTTATGATGAATAAACTCAAATGCCATTATGATTGGCTCACCATTATTATTCATTTCTTTGAGAAGTCTTTGTAGGTTTTTAGTGTTTTGGTCAAAAGTATGAAAGTCACCTAAGTATATTATTTGCGAGTGACTTGCTCTGTCTATGAGCTTATCAATGGAAGCTTCTTTAAAGCTTCTCGTTATATAATGTTGCTGATTTTTACGGTATTCTTCTAACTCTTTTGAAGGTGCCTCAAGCTCTTTCGCCCTTAATATGAGTTGGTCATAAAATGTTTTTTGAAACTCTTTGATCTTTTGTCGTGATGACATAATTAGTTTAAAGTTCTCGTGGGGTTGAAATTTGCTGAGATAATATCGTAAGGATAAACGAGTTTAATTTTTGATGTATAGACTTTAGGTTTGTTTCAAGATCGACAATTCTTTGTATGGCCGTTTGAAGCTCGTCAATATTGGGAACATTGAGGTTTTGTAAAATATCAAGTATTGGATAACCTTCAGCAGAGTTTAAAATAAATTCAATAAACTTAAGCATGATAGGCTCTGAGTGAAAGACGACGGCCTCTTTATTATCTGAAAAAAGTGAAAGAATAGAGCCACTTTCTTTAATATCTAATTTAGTCGAGGATAGTCCTTGTGAAAAACCTTCTTTATCATCAATTTTAAAATCTACATAGATATCATCATTATGAGGAAAGAGAGGACTTAGTTCAAGAGATTTGAGTTCTTGTATAATAAGTGGGTTTATAAAAGCGACATCTTCTATGCTACTATTACCATCAACATTCTCTACTTTAAGATGTGCCTTCTCGATATTACTTTTAAAATAACTTAAAATACTCATCACTTGCCAAGGGTGTTCTTTTGAAAAACTGATAAGCTCATGTTCGATTTCTTGGAAATTTCTCTTTAGCTGCTCAGGATGAGTTTTGAGGATATCGGAAGCACTTTCTTTTAATAACTCAAACTTTTGTGGGAATGAGTTTGAAGTAAATGAGCATTCGCCAAAAAACTTAGGGACAAGAAGTCGTTTTAGCTTTGCTTTTAGCTTTGTCGGGCCACCAACATTAAGGCAGAGTTGAATAATTTGATGTCCAAGCTTGTTATTAAAATATTCTCTAAATACGTTAATATTAAGATCACTTAATTTGGGAATTAAACTAAAATAAAAGTAATATGCAGTTCCATATTCTTCTTTTTTACTGAGGTAGCTATCAGAGCTGATAATTTCAAGTTTTACATTTTGAGAATCAGAAAGGTTAACAATTAAGACATAGGGAAAGTCATTTTCTTTCTCGATGTTTATTCCAAGTAAGCCCGTTGTTAGACTACTTCTTTTTTGTTGTGCCGATGAGCTTAGGTTATCAATACTAAAAAATTGATCAAAAGGAATACACTTATTTGTTAGATTTCTAAAAAAATGTGGGTGAGTGATGTTATTAGGGTCAGAGCTAATAGAATGAAGGAGTTTACCTTCAACTATGGCATCTTGGTTAAATTCAAAGATCAGCTCTTCATCAATTTCCTTACGAAAAACAGGGGAAAAACTAGTTTTTTTATTTCTTAAAAAAGACTTTGTTTCTTTTGCGAGAAGAGAAAAGTTATGAAAAGAGTGTAATATTCCTTTCATCCTAAAGCTTAAGCAAGGTTCCTTGGATGATTCTTTTACCTCATTAATGAGAAATTGAATTCCTGATTTTTGTTTACTCTTATTTTTCTTAGAGAAGATATAGAGATATGCAGGAATTTCTCCTCTACCTTTAAGCTCTTCAAAATTAAAGCAGGCCTCAACCTTTAAACTTTTAAGAAGGGATTCAAGCTTATTACTTTGACTTGAAATAAAAAGGTTCTGATTTGTAAAAATATATAAATACCCCTCATCGTTTAATGACTCTGCCTCAGAGTTTATTTTTGTCATAAGGAAGTGGTGAGGGTTGTTTTTTGGTAACTTAGAGATATTACCTATAATTCTATTATATTTATCACATGTCTCTTGCCCAATCTTTGAGAAAAATGCCATTTGACCAGAGTGATTGGCCGTATGAGAGTTTTTCCTTCGCATAATGGAGCTAATAAAATCAATAGGCTCTTTTTCTAGCTCGTAAGAAAGATTTAATAAAAAAGTAAGAAACTGTAGTTCTTGACAGATTTTTAAGAAGGGACCGTTATGAAAATCAGGGTTGATAAAGTCTGGAGAGATAACTCTTGCCCAATCATTACCTAATTTGTTTTCTTGGGCCACCCAGTGTGAAAGAGAAAAAGAGTTTAGAAAATCACCAAAGTATTTACAGTTAATGACTTCTACTTGACTAGTAAGATTACTAAGGAACGAAGGTAGTTTATCATTTTCACGATTAATTAATTTTGGGAATGTTAAAATAAGATCATTAATGAATTTACCAAAGGTCTTATGAGAGATCGTATGGGAATAATTTGGGTCATTGAACTCAAGATTATTAATATCTTCTAAGCAAGGTTGAGAAGTAAAAACTTTCATGATTTCAGATGTTGAAAGCTTGAGTAGAGGTTTTGATAGCTTTTGTATCTCAGAGGAATAGTCTTGGGAGGGACGATACCAGCTATATTGATGAGATTTAATCAAGGCCTCTGAAAATAGTTCTGTAGATGAACCAATACGAAAAGTCTTAGTGAAAAAACTCAATGGATTTAAAAGCGTTTTTTCATTAATGTTATATCTTTTGTTATCTGTAAGTTTAACAAGAAAACGTATTTTAAAGAGGTATACAATAACAGATCTATAGCAATAAATTCTGGTAAAGTTGGTCGTGAGCCCATGGTGTTCACTGTATTCGTCTTTGTAGTGCTTCCAAAAATCATCAAAACTTAAAAATTCATCAGAAGGCTTTGATTGAGAATCTAGATATGCAACAAATTCATTGAATATAGAGTTTTTAACACTTCTGGTTTGGCGCTCAAATGTATTAAATTTGTTTATAGAGTCTGACCAAAGGTTTGAAATACCTTTTTTTAAAGCGATTGCTTCTTTCGTGATGAGGCCTTCACCAGTCCAGCCTGGAACAAACCATTCTTTTAAAGAAAAATTATTTTCTCTAAGCTCAGAAGCGGATTGGGGGGGAAACAGGTTCCCAGCAGCCATTCCTAGCCATTCTTGTGCTTGAAGTTTCTTATTCCTCAATTGCCAAGCTCACTCTTTCATTTATCGTGTTCTACCCAAAATTTCCGTGAAGTAAATTTATACCCTGAACTGCTTAAAATTGCATTGTAAATAAATGAAATTAATAGAAAAAAAATAATTATTACTTAGTGTCATTTGTTTTATTTAATTTTTCTGTTGTTTAGCCGAAGTGTTTTAGACGATTAAAGACTGGCTGGAGATATTGTAATGGGTCAAAAGTTAGAAGAAATTGAGAAAATTCAAAATGAGATTAACTCCGAATTAGAGAATCTTGGGATGGACCCTGTTTTAGAACAAAGCAGCAGTTTGAGCGATAAAAATATACAGCAAATCGATAAAGATCAAAAAGAAGATCCGAATATACAGGGGCAAATTGCTCAGGAACTTGAAGATGCACTCAGTGACTCTCAAGAAAGTATCAATGACGTTAGTGATCAAGTAGATGATGCACTTGGAGAAATTGAGGCCATGATGGGACAAGATACTGAAGATGATCATGATAGTGATGAGATTGGGGCCTTCGATGAAAATGAGTTGGATGAAATTATGTCTGAAATAGATGATGAAATGGATAACGTCTTACCACTAAGTTCTAATGGTAAAGATATGTGTTTTCAAGCTTCTGGAGAGATGGAGGCCAAAATGGGCTTTAATCTGCAAGGAAAAAATGTAAGTTTCGAAGTGGATAAAAATGGTTCTTTTAAATTTCAGATGGATCAATTAACTCTTACAGTTGATGAAGACAATAATGTCATTGTAGATCTTGGCAATGGTATGCAGTTAACTGCGCCCCTTGAAGATTCCAAAAACTTTGATAAAAAGAAAGCAGTCTAAATATATCAGGAAAAATGTGTGTCCATAAGAATTTTAGGTGGCCTTGCAAAAGGTTTAGAATTAGGTGTTCCTCGTGGTGATCGTATCCGACCAACTTCAGTAATGTTACGAAGAAAAGTTTTTGATTCTTATCAAGCAGATCTTCCTGAGTTATTCATAGACGGGTTTGCTGGAACTGGTGCCGTAGGATTAGAGGCCTTATCCAGAGGGGTAGAAGAGGCCATTTTTATAGAAAAAGATCCCAAGGTTTATTCCCACCTCCAGAAAAATTGTGAAAAACTAAAAAGTAAAATTGAAACTAATTATCAAAATATTAAGATGCCATTTGAAAAATATATTCATAAATTTAAGGATATTTACCTGGCCAAAGAAGAATATATTCAAAAAAATACTGTTATTTTTTTTGACCCACCTTATGCCTCACATCAAAAGTTCACAAAACTACTAGATGAGCTTTTTTTTAATGGGGATTGGTTTAAAGGCTCTTTGTGGATTGAGTCTGATGATAAAAAAGGACTTTCTTTAATTTTTTGGAAAGAAAAGAACTTATCTCCCTCAAAAGTTTTTGAGCATGGTGATAATTTTATTTGTATATTTAATTTTTAGTTCTTTGCGTTAATCTCTTTACTATAGTCGATTCTATGCACCTATGTTACCTATTTAATGTAAAAAGGAAGTGAATATGACACATAAACGAAGGGCCTTATACTCTGGAACTTTTGATCCACTAACCAATGGACATAAATATGTTGTTGATACGGCATTAAAAGTTTTCGACGAAGTTACTATTTTAATTGCTATGCATCCTTCAAAAAAAGCACTTTTTACTGTCGATGAAAGATATCAAATGTTGAGTGAAGTTTTTAAATCACAAAGTAGAGTTACTGTAGAGAAGTGCGATGGACTCGTTGTTGAATACGCCAATAACAATGATATAAGTGCTCTTGTGAGGGGACTAAGACCAACTGGAGACTTTGAAGGTGAGTACCAAATGGCCTCAATGAACAAAAGTCTTTACCCCGAAATCGAGACAGTCTTTTTTATGACTCCTGGGGAGCTTAACTTTATCTCCTCTAGTCTAGTCAAAGAAATCGCAGGACATGGGGGAGATATTTCGCGCTTTGTTCCTAAAACTATATTTAATAAAATTAAAAATAAAATTTAAGGAGTTTTCATGTTTATTTCATCAAGGGCAAAAGAAATAAGTGAAAGTGTTACGCTTAAACTAAACGCTCGAGCAACCGAGCTTGCAGATGAAGGAAAGAAAATTTATAACCTGACGGCAGGCCAACTTCCTTTTAAGCCAGATCAAAGGCTTGTAGATCAAATAGCTAATGAAACTAACTTCCTAAAAAGTTTTCAATACAGTCCTGTTCCTGGTTTTCCCTCTTTAAGAAAAAAAATCATAAAATATGTTGAGGAATCAAGAGATATAACTTTTGATGGTCAAGACATAGATGCCATTATTTCTAATGGAGGAAAGCACTCTCTATCTGTCGCCCTTAGTGCCATTGTAGACCCAGGTGATGAGGTTATTATTGTTGCTCCTTATTGGATTTCTTATCCGGCCATGATTAAGCTTTATGGTGGTATTCCTATTGTGATTAACTCGAGTATCTTTGATAATTTTGAACCTTCACTAGATGATATTAAAAAAGCGATATCTGAAAAAACGAGGGCCATAATTATCAACAGTCCTCAAAATCCATCAGGAACACATTATAGGCCGGAATGGATGGAAAAGTTTGCGGAGATGATGACTAAATACCCAGACTTAACCATTCTGACAGACGAAATTTATTATACTCTTTGTTATTATGACCCTAAACCAACTTACTTTTATCAATTTAAACCTGAGCTTCTTAAACAAACACTTATTTTTGACGGAATTTCTAAAAGCTTCGCTTGTACTGGGCTAAGAATAGGTTTTACGATAGGTCCTTCAAAAGTTATTAAGGCAATGGGGCGATTACAAGGACAAACTTCAAGTGGCGCTAATAGCTTGGTGCAAAGAGCACTTGATAACTTTGACTTTAATCATGTCGATGAATATCTCAAGCCTATTAAAGAACACCTCAGAGCAAACGCTACCATTCTTAGAGATGCCTTTAGAGAGGCCAATATGTCTAATGTTTGGTATCAAACAGCTTCGGCCTTTTACTTTCTTTTAGATTTTGATCAATGTCCCATTATGAATAAGTACAGAAAAGGGCCCGAAGATAATGAAGATTATGCGGCCCCAATATGTGAAGAAATTCTTAATGAATTGGGTGTAGCGATTGTACCAAGTAGTGATTTTGGCGTAAAAAATGCGGCCAGAATCAGCCTTGTTAACGAACCAGGACCTTTTAAAGAAGCAATTACTCTTCTTTTAAAGTATATCGCTGGCTAGGTAATTTTTGCCCTAACAAATCTTACTCTCTAACACTTTTTCCCTCTTTGGCCCATAATTATAGTTGGGTAATTATGCCTAGGAGGGCATTTAATGAAATACGTCCTAATAGTGTGGTTAGCACTATTTTTTGTTGGGTGTGGTGCAGATGCTGAAAGAAAAAGAGAAGACGCTATTCTTAGTGGTCAAATCTTTCTCGATAAACTCCAGTGTCAACAGGCCATTGAAGTTTTGGAAGAGGCAGGACGAGACTCCCTGAATGTAGTTTACATGAAAACATTGGCCTCTGCTTATGCTTGTAGAGCTGGCTATAATACTCCAAGTTTTTTTACGGATGATTTACCAAATATCTCTAACTCTGGCAGCGTTATAGGCTCACTGACAACGCTCACTAATGCATCTTCTAATAATGCTCCTGATAATGACTCTTTTGATGACTTACAAACAGCTATTGATCTACTTCTTTATGCCGGTGGGCTAGATTCAGCGAAAGACCCTACAATACAACGAAGAGCTATAGCTATGAAAGCTGATGAAGCAGAGGAAGTAAACGCATATCTTCTGTTTCTCATCTTGGATCAAATGGGACGTTACTTTTATCACTATGGTGATGCAGACTCCAACGGTGTTAAGGGGGGCAGAGATAGTGGTGGGAATGAATGTTTGGCCAATTATAGAATGACCTACAGAACCTCCAGTCCGATCGTAGATCTAGGAATTATGGCCAATACTCCTTTATCAAAAGTTTTAGAATATTTTGGAAGTAACCCATTAACTGTTTCAGGTGAGTGTGGGGATAAAACTGATAATGATGGTGATAGTCTTGAAGATGAAGGGCACCCTGATTTTGGAATTTTAAATGGATTGAATTATCAGAGATTGTGTCAAGGCGTTGTTCTTTGGAATAATTTTAGAGCTCTTTTACCAGAAGTTCTCTCCAATGTAGCTGGAGATGACTTTGATTCACTAGATGGTTTATCTGCTCTTCTTGATACACAAGTTGGTTACCTAGAAGAGGCAATTCCTCTTTCAACAGCTTATTCTTCAAGAGTACTTAGTCAAACAAAATGTGTGACCGATAATGAAGCCTATGGGCAGACGGAGTTTTTAGAGTGGTTCTTTGTCTTTGTATTTGAACCACTTTTTGAATAAGATGAATTATAAAAAATTATTTTTACTTTTATTTTTCTTAAGTTGTAACTCAGTTGTTGCTAGAGAAGTTCGTTATTTGGCCAGAAGCCCTAAGGCCCTTCTCATGGGTGATGCTTTTACAGCATTAGCAGATGATGAATATACTCTTTTTTATAACCCTGCCGCTCTAGCGAGAAATAAAGACTTTAATTTAACACCTCTAAATCCTAACTTTGGTTTTACAAATGCCTTAGATCAAGAGGACCAGGATAAATTTAAAGACATACCATCTAATGATACGGGGGCCTTGGCATCCAGGTTTACAGGTTTTCCTATTTGGATACACCTTGGTTATGCTCCTAGCTTAAAAATGAATGGCTTTGGTTTAAGTGGTGTTTATAATTATGACTGGAGTTTGATCTTAAGAAATGCTGTTCATCCCATTCTTAATGTTGATTATAGATACGATAAAGGAGTGGTCATGGGCTATGCACATGAATTCAACCTTAATAAAATGACATCGTTATCTGTTGGTCTAAGTTTTAAAGCAATCAAAAGAGAAGGGATTAAAAATAGTTTTGATCTTTTTGGAACTAAACTTCTAACTCTTATAAATGAGTCTGATTCAGAGGCCTCTGATATTCTCAATAGTTTAGGTTTTTCAAAAGGTGAGGCGATTGGGTTTGATGCTGGAATATTATTAACACACAAAAGCCGCTTTTATGAAATGGCCTTCGGGGCCTCAATTCTTGATATTGGTGATATGCGCTTTAAATTAACTCAAGGTCCTGGCCCTGTCCCGATCCAAGATATGTATGTTAATTTGGGATTTGCTTTTTCTCAAGATTTTGGAATTATTGATTACCGTTTTGCATATGATTTACATCCAATTAATGAGCCCATGGACTTTGGTAGTATGACTCATATTGGAATTGACTTAGGACTTCCTTTTTTCCGTATATTTGGAGGATATAATCAAGGATATAAAAGTTATGGTATTAGTGCAGATCTTTTTATCCTTGAGCTTACCCTTGGTTTTTTTCAAGTAGAGCTTGGATCTAAATATAAGGAAGACCCAGGCAAGAGGTTCATTTTATCGATGGAGCTTCTAGACTTCATGTTTTAACTCGTCGGGCTAATTGCTTCTTAAGAAAAGTTCGCTATAATGACATCAGAGTCGGTATCTTTTGCCGACTTTTATAATTGGTTAAAAGGAATTTCCAATTAAAAAGTCATTAGCTTTTTATAGCCCATCTAATTTTTTAAAGCCTAGGAGGCCTTTTGAATAAGACATTTGTTTTGGATACAAACGTACTGCTTTATGACGCTCAGTCTATTTTTCGTTTTTCTAAAAATGAAGTTTATATACCATTTGTTGTTATTGAGGAGCTTGACCGGTTTAAAAGAGATCCTAATGAAAATGGTCGAAATGCAAGACAGTTTAGTCGAATTGTAGATGATTTAAGAAAAAAAGGTACTCTCTCTAAGGGTGTAGAACTTGATAATGGTGGTAAATTAATCATAACTCTTGATATAGAACCAGATAGTACGGTCCAAGATTATATTGATCTTTCTATAAAAGATAATCTTATTTTAAATAGCGCCTATACTCTTCAAAATAAGGGCAAGAAAGTAACTTTGGTTACTAAAGATATTAACCTTAGACTAAAGGCGGATGTTTTAGGATTAAACTCTGAAGACTATGGTAAAAAAGATGCTACGCTTGATGAGCTTTATACAGGTAATTCAATACTAGAAATAACTGCTGAAGAATTACGTTCATTTGAACAAGAAAGGTTTTTACAAGTTCCTGATGTGCAAGTTCTTGGGATTCAACCAAATGAGTATCTATTAATTCAGGAAAAAGGAAATGATCGTAGAAGGGCCTATGGACGTTTTGATAAAGAAAAAGGAGGAATAGTTCCTCTTATTCACCATAGAGAAGGTGTTTGGGGAATTTATCCTAAAAACACTGAACAACGTTTTGCTCTTGATGCTTTATTAAATGATGAAATAAAACTTGTTTCACTTGTGGGTAAAGCAGGAACGGGAAAAACGATTTTGGCCCTTGCTGCAGGTCTTGAGATGACGATTTCAAAAGAAAAGTATTCTCGTCTTTTGGTTTCAAGGCCAATTCAGCCAATGGGTAATGATGTTGGTTATCTTCCAGGGGATATTGAAGAAAAATTGGCCCCTTGGATGCAGCCTATATTTGATAATATGGATTTTCTGTTTGGAAGAAAGCGAAGTGGACATACAACAGGGTATGACGATCTTATCAATGAGGGGCTTTTGCATGTTGAGCCTTTAACTTATATTAGAGGACGTTCTATTCCTAATCAGTATTTAATAGTTGATGAGGCACAAAACTTATCACCACATGAAGTAAAAACAATTATTACTCGTGCTGGTGAAGGAACAAAAATTATTCTAACCGGTGATTGTGAGCAAATTGATAGTCCGTATCTTGATTCTGTAAACAATGGTTTAGCCTATAGTGTAGAACGTTTGAAAGGAGAGCCTATTGTTGGGCATGCTTCTTTACTTGTGGGTGAGAGGTCACCTCTTTCTGAGATTGCTTCCAAGCTATTATAGAGGTTAATGAGTATGCAAGATAATAAAAGGGATGAACCAAGAGCACCAATTAATGGCTTCATTGTTCTTGGGGTTGGTCCAAAGATCTTTAAATCTCATACGCTAAATATTAGTGAATCAGGAATTTTATTTGAAGGTGTTGAGGACTTAGAAGTTGATAGCGAAGTGTTTTTAATGTTTGATTTACCTGTGATAAAAGACTTCTCTTTACTTAAACCAGAAAAATTATTTAGTTTAGAAAAAGAAGACTTTCAGCGCTCAGTGATTCGTTTAAAAGGGCGGGTTATAAGACAATTTGAAGGAAAAAACCCACTAGGTGAGGGTGAGGTTAAGCAGACTGCGGTAGAGTTTACTGATATAGCTCAAGAGCTTAAAGAGCATATTTCTAAGTATGTTATACGCTTTAAGAAAAACCTTGAGTTATTACTTCATGATATTGAAGAACTTGGTAAAACAAACCAACATAGTAAGCGTCTTAAAAAAGTTTCTAATCTCTTAGGTTATGGTGAAGTTCATAAAATTTCAATTCTGAGACAAAGAGTAACCCATCATTATCGAGGCCTTCAATAAAAGGTTATTGATAGACCTAGTCCCAACCGATTAATAGAGACATCAGTGGCCCCAGAAAGATTATGATTTTTCCAAAAAGCAAAGAATGCGTATTGATCAGAATAAATATAATTAAGATAAGTTATAAACTTGATACCACTATAACTTTTATCTGATAAAGAGCTTTCAGGTGACATACTAGAAAATATGCTTCTTGAAATACTTCCTTTAAAAAGAAATGTTTTGTTAAAAAGAAAGAAAAAATGAGAAAGTCCAGCAGTGATATAAGTTATATCGTGATTTCTGACTGCAAGCTCTTCACCGCTTTGTAGCTCATCAATGTTAAAAGTAGAAAAAGTTTCTTTATCTACTCCTCCATAAAAACTTAGACCAGGAGAGTTGCTGGCCTTATTGTAATAAAAGTTCATTCCCGTTTCGGTAGGTATTTTAACAGATTCGCCTAGTTCATTTTCAGTAGTACCTGTGAGGTGACTAGAATAGTAGCTACCAGATAACCAGGTTTCATTTGAGAGCTTAAAATGAAAACCTGCGCCGAGTGTAAAGGGTGAGTTTTGATCATTTTCCGCCCTGACTCCTTGAGAAGGAACTTCTTCATTAAAAGAACCTTGGGAGACAGCATAAAACCCAAATAGACCAAATTTTTTCTTTGGTGACTTAGGAAAAGAATCTTCGGCCTTTTGTCTCAGTGCTTTTCTCTCCGAGATATATTGATTAATATCTTCTTCCCTTAGCAGTTCTTGTTCATCTATTTTAAGATAAATAGTTTCTTTTTTCTTAGGCCTTCTCTTGTGTTTAAGTGCTAGAGCTCTTCTTTGTCTTAAGACTTGTTTTAAGTAATCGGAAGAAGCATGGCTTGCGTTTCTTGCTTTGTTATATTTTTTTATTTCCTTTTTTTGAAAAGAGGCCTTTTGGGGTAACTCTAGATAAAGGTGTGAACCAGAGGAAATAGGGTTCCATTCTTTGATGTGACTATTCATTTTTTTTATTTTATCAAGAAGGTTTTCTCCATCAATCTCTATAACTAAAAATTCGGGTGGTAACTTAAATTTTTCTATAAGGATTTCATCTAATGTAGTAGGTCTTTTTATTTCATAAATTCCAGAAGACTCTAAATCCCATTCGTTGGCCAAGGCCAATGAATTTAAAAACAAAAAAATTAGGATAGCTTTCATATTTTTATTATAACAAAAGCAATTGTTAGAAGCATGGATGGAAAAGAAAACCGTTATCTTAGAAGGTGCTCTATTTTACCTTTTAACGAGTAGATGGATTTAGAATAACTATCAGAGATTTTATCAAGCCTGGATATAAACTCCAACAAAAGTAGACGGGTATCTGAAAATAGCTGACTATCGGTTTCATTTTCACCCATTTTATTAAGCGCTTGATGGGCCTCATTTATGAGTTGATTAAAAGAGAGGACCTTATAATAGTCTTTCTTCTCGATCTGATCTTTATAGTTTTTCAGTTTTAAAATGTTTTTTTCCATATTTTTTCCGGATCGCCTTTATCTGATATCGATCACTGATTCTCAAGAAATTAAGAGTTAATGAACTTATTATAAATACTATGCGTAAATAAAAACTTCACGGTTCCGATAAGCTGTTGGGCGGTGGAGCTCTAAGTACTTAAAATTAAAGGGCCCTTTATTATGTTAAAATGGAGCGGTAGGTTAGGTATGAGAGTATTATTTTTTTATTTTATAATTATCTTTTCTGTTACTGCTCAAGATGAGGCAGGCGGGGATAAATACCCTCAGATCAAAGAAGTTCTTAATAACCCGCAACTTGGTGATGAAGGGAAGTGTCCTGCTGAATGCCAGGCAAAACAATTAGATTGCTACAAGGATGCTGATGGCCCAAAAAGAGATAAATGTGCTGATGAAAATAATAAGTGTATGGCCGAATGTGGAGGCGTTATTGGGGATTCTATAGACCCAGAAATTCTTAAAAACCCTTCCTCAATTTTAGATGGACTAGATGTGGATCCTGAACTCATACAACAAGTAATAAACACGACCGAGGGAAGAGGAGTTGATATTCCTACCAATCAAAATGCAGTTCCAAATAACGCTGCTCCTGCCGAAGGTTCTTCTTCTCCGTTTGGTGCTCCTCCACCAAGCTCTTCCAGTCCAGTGGGGACGCCACCTCCTTCAGCTTCTGACCCCATTTAGTTTTTTCTTTCTAAGCCACAAGATTAAAACAACTGCTATGGCGACACCAAAAATTATGATGTTTGCATCTTTAATAAATTCAACAACCGTTGATCCATATTTATAATATAGAGTGAAGTAAATACTACAGCTAATCGTCGCGGCCAAAAGATCAGATAAAGCAAATTTAAGAAAGTCCATTTTTCCAAGACCAGCAGTCAAGAAAAGTCCATTTCTCACACCGAAAGGAATAAAACGGCCAAAGATGAGTGTGACAATTCCATATTTTTCATAAAAGGAATGTATGCGGTCGATACGTTCTTGTGGCACCATATTTTTGAACATTTTTATTTCAAAAAGTTTAGGGCCGAGAAACCTTCCTAAGCTATAGCAAATGATATCAGAAAAATAGGCACCCAAGTATACTCCAACAAACAATGGGACGAGTTGGTCTGGGTTTTTACTTGCTAACAATGCAGAGATGAAAAGCATTCCATCTTCAGATACAGGGATATTAAAGCCGGCCAAAAGCAACATACCAAAAATGATAAATGGTGCCATGTGGACGTTACTTTGAATGAGATTATAAATTTCTTCCATAATTAAAAAGGCCTCCTGTTAGGAGGCCATTATAGATTAATTATGCTTTTTAAACCACTCTTTTGATCCTTCTGGATCTGGCTTCATTGAGTCGCTGCTCTCATTCCAACCCATTGGACAAACTTCACCGTTGGCCGCTGTGTATTGGAAAGCTTTAACGAGTCTTAAAGTTTCTTCAACATTTCTACCTACAGAAAGGTTGTTAATCGTAGCATGTTGAACGATGTTATTATCATCAATAATAAATAGGCCTCTAAGAGCAACTGCATCGTTCATAAGAACACCGTAATCTCTAGCAATAGATTTTGTCATATCAGCGATAAGTGGATATTTGATATCTCCTAATCCACCTTCTGCTCTAGATTGTTTAGTCCATGCAAGGTGTGAAAATTTTGAGTCTACTGAGCAAGCAAGTACTGAGCAGTTAGCTTCGTTAAATTTTTCCATAGCATCAGAGTAACCGGTGATTTCTGTCGGGCATACGAAAGTAAAATCTAGCGGATAGAAAAATAGAACCTTCCAGCCTTTGATATCTGAAAGCTTAACTTGAGTGAATTCTCCACCCATAACTGCGTCAGCAGTAAAATCAGGAGCTTGATGTCCTACGATTTGAAAAGCATTTTTTGTTTCTTGTGTCATCGTTATTTCCTTTTAAAAAAGTTGATAATAGTCATCTGAAGTTATCTAAGATAATTTACACCAACATGGCAAGGCTGATCTTCTAAATATTCTTGAGTTTTAATTTCAAGAAGCATAACCTTATCTAATAACGAACTTTTAAGAGCTGGAGGCCAATAAAATGGATGTTCAAAACTATATTCCCAATCCTATCGTCATAGAGCAAACTGCAAGAGGGGAGCGGCAATATGATATATATTCCCGTCTTTTATTGGACCGAATTATCTTCTTAGGGACGCAAGTAAATGACACGGTTGCTAACTTACTTATTGCTCAGATGCTTTTTTTAGAGCAAAGTGATCCTGAAGCACCGATTCACTTTTATATAAATAGTCCAGGAGGCTCAGTTTATGCTGGTCTAGGTATATACGATATCATGCAGCATATAACCTGCCCTGTATATACTTACTGTGTAGGGCTTGCAGCATCTATGGGTTCTCTTTTATTAACTGCTGGAGATGCAGGTCATAGACATAGTCTGCCACACTCTAGAATTATGATTCACCAACCTCTAGGAGGGGCCCAGGGGCAGTGCTCTGATATCCAAATTCAAGCTGGTGAGATTCAAGATCTTAAAAATCAACTAAATAATATTTATGTGAAGCATAGCTCCACTGGAATGACTTTGGAGCGCATCGAAAAAGAAACAGACCGAGATAACTATCTTTCTCCTCAAAAAGCTGTGGAAATGGGCTTAATTGATTCCTTCATCGAGCCGAAAGGTAAGAAGAGTTAGAGTAATAAAATAATATTACTTTACTTCTTTTAGATGGAAACAGAGGTCCTTTTAGGTTAGTCTTGTGACGGACCTTAGCACCTTATTTTGGAGTTAAAATGTCAAAAGAGAAATTTAATACTGGATCACTGCATTGTAACTTTTGTGGAAAGTCACAAAAAGAAGTTAAAAAGCTTATCGCTGGCCCAGGCTGCTATATTTGTGATGAATGTATTGATCTATGTAATGATATTATCTACGAAGACTCTGTTAAAACATCTGGAAAGCAAGTTCTTGATAGAGTTCCTAAGCCACACGAAATAAAAGACCATCTCGATGAATACATTATTGGACAAAGCAGGGCCAAAAAAGTGATTTCAGTAGCGGTACATAACCATTACAAAAGAATCGCTCATGCCAAGGCTACATCCAAAAAGGGACATGAAGTTGAGCTTCAAAAGTCTAATATACTTTTAGCGGGACCAACTGGTAGTGGTAAAACTCTTATGGCCCAGTCATTAGCACAATATCTTAATGTTCCTTTTGCCATTGCTGATGCTACTTCACTGACTGAAGCTGGGTATGTTGGAGAAGATGTAGAAAACATTATCTTGGCGCTTTTACAAAACTGTGATTATGACATTGAAAAAGCTGAAAAAGGAATTATCTATATAGACGAAATAGATAAGATTGCACGAAAGTCAGAAAATCCTTCTATAACGAGAGATGTTTCTGGTGAAGGTGTACAGCAGGCCTTACTTAAAATTATTGAAGGTACAATTGCATCAGTTCCTCCAAAGGGAGGAAGAAAACATCCTCAACAAGAATTCCTTCAGGTTAATACAAAAGATATTCTTTTCATTGTAGGAGGAGCTTTTGTAGGACTGGATAAAATTATTGAAAAAAGGCTGACTAAAAGACCAATGGGCCTAGTTTCTAAAGAAAATACTTCTGAGAAATCTATTGTTGAAAAGTTAGGTGGTATTGAAGTTGAAGATCTAACAAAGTTTGGGCTTATACCAGAATTTATTGGTAGGTTGCCAGTAAATGCGATGCTTGAAGAGTTGGATGAAGATGCACTTATTCAAATATTAACTGAGCCTAGAAATGCAATTACAAAGCAGTACCAAAAGCTATTTGAATATGATGGTATAGAGATTGAATTCAGAGAGGATGCTCTTAAAGAAGTGGCCAATATAGCCTTGATTAGAAAAACAGGTGCTAGGGGATTAAGGGCCATCCTAGAGCAAACTATGCTGGATGTAATGTATGAAGTACCTTCAAGTCCAAAAGTTAATAAGATCATAATTACAAAAGATTCTATCCTTGGAAATGGATTACCTGAGCTTGTCGAAGGCCCAAGAAAAACAGCGGAAAGCGATGAGAGTAAAGAGGAAAAGACTATCCACTCCGCTTAGAAATATGGGGCCTATTTAATTGGCACATTACAATTCTAAGAAAAACTTACAATTATAAAACTGACTCATTTTAGTTAGTTAAACACTGAGCTTATTTAATATAAAATCAGTTATTTAGATAGCTTTCTAGCTCCAACTAATTGTTTTATTAGTGTAAGTGACGAAATTTTCCACCTTATCTATGTTTTGACCTAAATTTCATATTGAGGGACAATTATAAATAACCCTTTATTTAATTTGAAGGGATAATGATTACGGAAATAGTGCAGGAGGTACTATGGCTTCATCAGGCCAAAGCAATTCAAAAAAATACCCCTTATTACCTTTAAGAGATGTAATTATCTTTCCACATATGGTTGTTCCTCTTTTTGTTGGAAGAGAAAAATCTATAGCTGCTCTTGAAGCGGCATCTAAAGAAAATAATGAGTTATTTCTTGTTACTCAAAAAGATGCCAGTATTCTAAATCCAGATAGGGAAGATATTTATAATATCGGTACTATAGTAAATATTATTCAAATGCTTAGGCTACCGGATAATACAGTTAAGGTTTTAATAGAGGGTAAGCAGCGAGCGAAAATTGATGAATTTGATGCTGCTAAAAACGGATATTACGCTAAAGTTAGCCCTTGTGAAAATATTATTGATAATCAGGTAAACTTAGAGGCCGTTATGAGGACTCTAAAAACGACTTTCGAAAATTATGTAAAGTTAAATAAAAGAATTCCTCCTGAACTATTAATGTCTATATCTTCAATAACAGACCCTTCTCGTTTAGCAGATATTATAGTGGCCCATCTGGGAATGAAAATTGATGAAAAGCAGGAAATTCTAGAGGCCATTAATGTTGAAAAAAGATTAAACCTTCTTCTTGAAAAAATGCAGGGAGAAATTGAGATAATTAACGTAGAGAAAAAAATACGCTCTCGTGTTAAAAATCAAATGGAGAAGTCCCAAAAAGAATATTACCTTAATGAGCAAATGAACGCTATTCAAAGAGAGTTGGGACAAAAAGATGATGCTAAGTCAGACTTAAATGAAATGGAAGAAAAGCTTCGTGCTAAAAAAATGCCTAAAGAAGCAGTTGAAAAAGTTGAAAAAGAGATTAAAAAATTAAAGTCCATGTCTCCAATGTCTGCCGAGGCGGCCGTTGTTAGAAACTATATTGATTGGATGTTGGCCTTGCCATGGGAAGAGTATTCTGTAGATGATAATTCCATTAAGAGATGTAGGGATATTCTTGAGGAAGAGCACTATGGTCTAAAAGATGTAAAAGATAGAATAATTGAGTTTCTCGCCGTTCGTTCTTTAATTAAAGAAGGAGAAGGGAAGGGAACAATTCTTTGCTTGGCCGGTCCTCCAGGTGTAGGGAAAACTTCTATTGCTAAAAGTTTAGCAAACTCAATGGGAAGAGAGTTTGTTAGAATATCTCTTGGAGGATTAAGAGATGAGAGTGAGATTAGAGGACATAGAAGAACATATGTTGGAGCGATGCCAGGGAAAATTATATCTGCTCTAAAAAAGACGGGGACCTCCAATCCCGTTGTTTTATTAGATGAAATAGATAAAATGTCCAGTGATCAAAGAGGTGATCCAGCTTCCGCTATGCTTGAAGTACTTGATCCAGAACAAAATAAGAACTTTGGAGATCACTATATTGAAGTAGAATATGATCTATCAAAGGTAATGTTTATTATGACGGCCAATGATTTAGGTCGAGTTCCTGGCCCTTTGAGGGATAGAATGGAAATAATTCATATTCCTGGCTACACTCCAAATGAGAAGCTTCAGATTGGTAAAAGGTATTTACTGAAAAAAGCTGTTAAAAATAATGGTCTTAAAAAATATGATCTTACTATTAAAGACAATGTGATGAGTGAGATTATAAGAAAGTATACAAAAGAAGCAGGTGTTAGAGAGCTTGAAAGACTTCTTCATACAGTAGCTAGAAAGACTGCTACAAAAGTCGTTGAGGATAGTATTGAAGAAGGTAAAAGCTTTAATGTAACGAAGACCCAACTTAAAAAGTTTTTAGGGCCTATAAAATATGAAAGAAGTGCTATTGAAAAAGAGCCAACGGTTGGTCTTGTTAATGGTTTGGCCTGGACTCCAGTCGGAGGGGAACTATTGCATATAGAAGTTGTTTCTCACACTGGTAGTGGGAAAATACATATAACCGGTAAGCTTGGTGAGGTTATGCAGGAATCGGCCAAAGCTGCTCTTAGTTTTGTCAGGAGTATTAGTGATCGTCTTGGGATCAGTTCCGAGTGGTATGAAAAAAATGATATTCATATCCATGTACCTGAAGGGGCAACTCCTAAGGACGGACCAAGTGCAGGTATAACAATGGTGACTGCTCTAACTTCTGCAGTTACAGGAATTAAGGTCAGACAAGATGTGGCCATGACCGGTGAAGTTACGATAAGAGGGAGAGTTTTACCAATAGGTGGACTCAAAGAAAAGCTTCTGGCAGCAAAATTATCGGGAATAAATACTATTTTTATACCATTTAAAAATAAAAAGGATCTTGATGAGATTGGAAGTGAGATTCTAAGTGGGCTTGAGGTCATTCCCGTTGAATTTGTAGAAGATGTACTTAAAGGGGCCCTATTATTAGAGAACCCCGAGAAGTTTATGGGTCATGTTGGTCTTAAAGTCATTGACGGTACTGATGACTCAATAGAAGTTGCCAATTAAAACTTATTGTACACACTTCTTGGCCTTACAATTTCTAGATCTGCATTGGGCATTTTCTTCACAATAAGAACCGCTTAAACCTGTTCCGTTACGAGGAACACATCTCCAGTTTTTAAACCAAGGGTTTTGAAAAACGTTATTATTACAAAAAAGATTAAACGCTTGATTACAATCAGAATTTACCGTACATCTTTCACCACTTGAAAGTTTTTCACCGTATCTTTTAGCTCTCATAAAATCTATAGCGAATACTTTTCGACACCAATATGAACTTAATTCATTACTATCAAATATCATATTAAATTCTCTAGAGTTGTACCAGCTTTGTTGATCAAAGTTAGCAGAGCCAACCATAGCGATTTGATTGTCTGCGGATAAAAATTTTGTGTGGTTATGGTTCCAAAATTTTTCATTAATACGAGTTTTAAATTTGAATGGCTCCTTTTCGATTTTTCCCGAGATGTTCCCACTTCTAGTTACAAACCATCGCAAGTTAAAATCTCCGACCTCTTTATTTGGATTGGCCTTTTTAAATTTATTAATTTCTTCTTTTATCCACTCAACGGCCATTTGATTTGAGCCACCTTCTTGTAAATGAAAATTGTAATCTTGATAGTGCTCTGAAAGTAGGAAATTTACATCAACATCTCTTTTGATGGCATTAACAATTTCTTGCATTAAATTCATTGAGTTTAGAGACGGGGAAGCCACGTTAATATGACTTTTAGCATTTCTAAGAATTGTGATGAAGGCATCATTTTGAGGGCTATCTGGAAAGCCCTTTCCTACTGCGGACTCTCTACCGACAACTCCCGTTGGGATATTATAGAATATTTGCTTACCTTTTAGTTTTAAAAGATTTTTAAATGTGGTATTTTTCCGTTTAATTTTATTACTTGTAAATGCTTGTCCATTGTAATTAAAACGCTCGTCTGCCTTAACATTTCCGTTATATTGTGTACTAAACCCAGACCATTTTCTGTGTGTGTTTTCTTTTTTGTACCATAAATTATAAAAGTCGTCCGTTGCCATAAGGGCAGCTGAATCGAAAACAAAAAATCCATGGTCTACCATAAGTTCTTGACCCTTAGGAGTTTTATATTCGTTTGTAAGGTGGTAATCAATAATGTTGGCACCGGTTACAAGGGCCCTTTTCCGGTCAACGATGGCAGTTTTACTATGACTAACAGTTACTATGGTAGGAAATACATCATGTCGATGTCCCTTAAGTTCAAAGCGCATATACTTAGGGTCTAATACGGGGTTAATAGGAAATTGAATTTCATAATCTGGATCACCACCAAAACTTGCATCTGATTCTCTTATTTTAGTCCAGCGTTGAAAAGCGCCTCCGGCAAACCTTGTATTTATAAAGAGCTCATTTATATTTAAGCCTTTCATCCCACCTATAATATCGAAGATTAATCTTACAACGACAGGGTCTTTTGCAAGACCTTTATCCATTTTTACTTTATGTGAATTATAAAGGTCAATGATGGCCTTAAATATGTAGTCCTGTGCAAGGGTTGAGGCAAAGTCAAATATAAAAGTTTGAATAAGAACTTCTTTTTCTGCAGATCTTATAAGGTCGGCCATTGCATTAAAGATTTCCTTTCCACCTCTAAAGACATCTGCTTGAACACTACTGTTTTTCCAATTTAAATGAGGATTATTTAGTGTGCTTGTCTTTTGACCATTAGGGTTTACATAGCTCTTATTTGTGGCACGTTTTACTAATTCGAAAATAGGGGAAGTCTTTCCTTTTGGAATTTTGTATAAATCAGCACTGCAAATAGTTTCCATGGGGTTGAGTACTTTTGCTTGCGTTGCTCTCCATCGTGATTCTTTTGGTGGTTTTGCGTATACACTAAAAGCGGAAAGAATAATTGTTATTACTATAAGTGTTTTCATGATTTTGCCTCGCATTATAATAGCACATATCGGGTTTTCAATTAAAAGTATTAATAGTGTTTAATTATTTAGAAGTTACGATTGACTTTATTGATAAATTTTTTTAGTTTATTGCTTCAACGTTTTGGGGCGATTAGCTCAGCTGGGAGAGCGCTACCCTTACAAGGTAGATGTCGGCGGTTCGATCCCGTCATCGCCCACCAAATACCCAAATAAAATATTTTCCTTAATTTCTTAAAGATCTAACGATAAAAATTTAAATGATCTTTATCTATAAATAGATTTTCTATCTAAATTTAATTGAAAGTTTTTCTAAAAATTTTATGGTGCGCGGCGATAAGCGTGATACAATTATTCAAAATAACCAAGAAAAAGGAATCTTGATATGATTAAAACTAAGAATAAAATCTTTACATTGTTTTTTTTAACAACTGCTTTATATGCGACCGCGCCAATGAAATATGCTCAGGAGAGTGATGTTTGGTTTAATGAAGGTGGAGAACACGGGGGTATTACCCCTAGCGGTCAAATCAATTCAGGTTTAACCGGTGCTGGAAGTGGCGGAGGTGGAGGCACATTTACAAATGGGCCGACTGCTGATGCAGGTGGAGGTACAAGTATGTCCCCAACTGGTGAAGGCTTCACAGATAGTGGTGGAAATGATCACGGTATGATTAATCCTGCTGGTAAACCAAGTCAGGGCTTAGGTGGTCCAGGTGGCGGCCCAGGCGCCGGGGCAGAACCTAACTTGCCGGCAAATAATAATGCTGATGGTGGTGGCCCAGGTGATGGCTTCACAGATAGTGGTGGAAATGATCACGGTACGATCAATCCTGCTGGTAAACCAAGTCAGGGCTTAGGTGGTCCAGGTGGCGGTGACAATACTGCTTCAGGTGATGGTTCTAGCTCAAATGGAACAGGAGACGACTCTTATGTTTCATCGAATGAAGGTCAGACAAATGGTGAGCAAGAGGAAAAAAATAGAAACCACGAACAAGAAATAAATACAAAAGCAATAGGATTCCAATTCAAACCTTATCCTGTTCTTATGGTAGACGGTGATGCTTATACCCATATTATTAACTTGGATACTTCTGGGGTTGCTGGATTTACAGAAGATAATGCTGGAAAAAAAATCCCTACAACAAGTAGTAAGGGCTTTAAAGTAGTTCAAATGAGAAGAGGCTCATTAACTCTTGGAGTAGGATTATCTGGAGGGCTTACAGGAGTGATTAGTGATGCTTTCTCTGCCGGCCTTCCTAAAATTGACGCGAATATTTCTGTGAGTGCAGGGGGTACTCATGTTGCTGAAAGATATGTTGCAACTTACGAAGAAGCAAAAAAACTAAAAAAGAAGATCTATACAAAGGTACCTTCTACTCTAGAAGCTGTTGTAGAAGAGATGAACATTGGAGATTCATTAGCTTATAAAGTTGATGGAACATTAGCGGCAGCTATTGGTGTAAAGGCAATGTATGGAACGGTTGGTGCTGGAGTCGGTGCATCTATTACTGGTAGTTGGACTACGCATATTCAGAGGGTCAAAGGTTTAACTAACGCGGATAAAAGTGTAAGAGTTCAGGTTTCTTATGTTTCAGGAAAAGTTAGAGAAGCGAATGTAAATGGAACCGTATTGGGAGGTAAAGCGGCCAGTAAATGGTATGACAGCGTTGATGAGACCATTGCATATGAGTTCAACCTTAGTACCAAGAAAGGCTTAGCGCTTTATAAAGAGATGTTAAAAGGAAATATAATACCTGTTAAATACGCTTATATGAAGAAGCTAGGTAGTGCAGAGGAACTCAACAGAGCTTTAAAAGGTTGGTATTGGTCTGTGAAAAAGAATGATAGTGAAAGGGCAAGTGAGTTTATTCATAAAAAATTACTTGAAGAGCCTACTCCTTCCGGAGTTAAAGCAACTGTATTGGCAGGGGAAGTTTTTATCAACAAATTTGGTGGATTAAAAAAGTTTGAAGAATTAAGCTTAATGCAAGTACAAATGTTAGGGGAGATAGCCAATATTTCTCGTTCAACTCTTACAGAACTGATTAATCACAAAAAAGAAGAATTACGTTTAAAAGGTGCAGCTCGGGAGAATTTTATAGCAAAGACCTATAAAGTACAATTTTTACCATATTATAGAATTTCTATAAATAAAGATGCTATGAAAAAAGAAATTAAAGTGAGAAATGGTTTCCAACCAGATCTTGTGAATCAAAGATTAGTTGAATACAAAAAGAGAAAATTTATTGATGACAAAAATGTGGTTAACTTAAAGAATTTAAAAGCTAGATCCATAGGACTACGATGGAAAAAGAAAGCCATGGATAAGAAAAAGATGAAGGATGCTTTTGCGATGTACGTGGATGCAGAGAGAGTTCAAGTCCTAAGAGCTTTAAAATCTACTTTTGATGTCTTTATGATATCGGTTGCGCAAAGAACCGCCTATGGATCTAAAAAGACTATTTCATCAGGCGTTCCAGTCTTGTTTAGTTTTAATTATAATAGAGGCAACCCAGAGCAATCGGTAGTAACTGGTACCATGGTTCAAGATGGAGTTCTTCTTAAAAATTATATTGGTTCTTATAAGGCAGAAAATAGAACAATGGGGCTTTTATCAAATCATCACACAAGAACAACTGCTTTTTATGGAGGTATAGTTGATCTTACCTTTGTAAAGCCTAGTATAGATCGTGGGGTTAATAAAAAGATTAAAATATTTGCTTCTCTTAAGTATGCTTACGATAGAGATGATGCAAGTGAAGGTGAGTGGGCAGATGAACTTAAAAACCTTTCTGAAAGAGTAGGGTATAGGGATATGATTGTAGCTAGACCTAGGCCGTATGATAAAAAAGCAAATTATTTACAGTTATCTGCAGACTGGATACTTTCTCAAGAAGCGATTGAGTTTCTCATAGGTTTCAATAATGGAGGCAAACTTTCTAAAAATTTATTAAACCTAGCGAATACTGCTTTAGATGAATGGTTTGAAAAAAACACATATGACATGGATAATTTAGGGAAGCTAACAGATGACAGTCTACGTGAACAAATCAAAGGTCGTAACTTTAAATATATCTATGGGGCAAAAACACAAAGCGAGATTTTGGCCTTAGGAAAACCTGATCTAATGAGAAAGAAGTTAAACCAATTGTATTATAACGATCATAAAGAAATTTGTACTTTATCTAAAGTTGGAACCCAACTTACGAGAGACTCTTGTAAGTCAGCTTACCAAAAACAGATAGTAAAAGATGTATCTATAATTGCGGAGGCTCTTAGTGAGATGAGTAAAAATAATCCACTTAATAAAACTAATACTAATAAGGGATTATCTGAATACGATAAACTTGCAAAAGCCTTTACTAAGTCGATGGCAAAGCTAGGAAAAGGAATTGTTAATAATCAATTTATTGTACGTGGGCTACAGAAAATTGTTCATGGTGGTAAAGTTCGTGGAAATGGTGTTGATCAATACGCTGTTGTGCAATGGCAGGGAAGTGCAAAAGTTAAAAAAGGTAAAAATTATCCACTAGGTAAGCCGTCCAGTTTTAGAAAAGGCTCTTTTGAGTTGATCCCCTCAAGTAGCTATTTTTTTAGAGGGAATGAAGTTTGTGCTTCAAAAGCGAAAAGAGAGTTGCAAATGAAATGTCTACCTAGAGAATTTGATCCAATTTAATGAAATAATAAAGGGCCCGTTATGTACGGGCCCTTTTTTCTGTTCCTTTATTTTTCATAACGAAACGATGATTTTCAACACACTTTAAAAGATCAAAAGAGCTTAAGATTCCTACTAATTTTTTCTCATGAGTTACTACAAGATGATGGATCTTTTTATTTCTCATCATTCTGGCAGCGGTTTGTATACTATCGTATTGAGGAATTGAATAAACAGGGGTAGTCATAATTTGATCGACTGTTTTAGAGGTCGAGGTTTCTTTTAACAGGTCTTTAATTGAAATGATACCAACAACAAACTCATCTTTGTCGATAACTGGTAATACACTGAGATTATTCTTTTCCACCATAGTTCTAACATGGCCAAGAGTTTGCTTTGCAGTTGTGTAGATTACATTTGATCTCATAAGGTCACTTACTTTTACATCCATAATTTTCCTCCTATTTATAGGTCAATTGTCATTTTTATTTTGATAAATAAACATGACATGAAACAGTTTTATATAAAAATAAAGTCATATTTAGTTGATGTGAGATAATGCTACGAGTAGGTTTTGTCATTTTTGATACTCATTAAACATAAAGTACCTATACCAAATAATATAAGTAAGGAAAGAATGGAGGCCCTTGGACTACCAGTTACCTTAGCGACTGTTCCCATAAGTATAGGTCCAATAACAACGGCAAATTTACCCAACATATTATAAAAACCAAAATACTCTGCCGACTTTTCTTTTGGAATAAGTCTAGAATAATAAGAACGACTCAGTGCCTGAATTCCACCTTGCACAAGTCCAATAACGCCCGCAAGAATATAGAATTCTTTTACACTAGTCATAAAAGATGCAGCGATAGTACCGATTGAATAGATAAATATTGCTAGATAAATACCATTTTTGGTTCCAATTTTATTGGCCAATTGAGCATAAATAAGTGTGGCAGGAAAGCCAATAAATTGAGTAATTAATAGGCCGATGATGAGGTTATTTGATTCAAAGCCTAATGATAAACCGTAATCTACGGCCATTCTTATAATAGTGTCGACACCATCGATATAAAACCAATAACCAATAAGAAAAAGATATATATTTTTTTGCCGTTTGAGGTGCTTTAAAGTGTCTCGAATTTCATAGAGGCCTTCTTTAACAGCGGTGAAAGCAGTAATATTCTTTTTATCATCTTTAATAGAAATAAATAATGGTATTGAAAAAACGGCCCACCAAACTCCTACTAATGCAAAGGAGAGCTTTACCGCTTGAGTACTGTCTTTCAAAAAGAAATACTCTGGAAACATAGTCATAGCGACATTTATCGCAAAAAGTAAGCCACCTCCTAAATAACCAAGTGAGAAACCTAATGAAGATACTTGATCTCGTTTTTCGCTTTCACATATCCACACAAGTAAGGAGTCATAAAAAATATTGGCGCCAGAAAATCCGATATTACCAAAAATATAAAAAATGATGGCAATAGGCCAATGCCCTTGGCCTACAAGTGATAAACACAGTGAGGCCAATATACCTAAATAGGTAAAAAGCATAAGAAAGCGCATTTTAGCACTTGTTTTATCGGCAATGGCCCCTAGTACAGGCGCCATGATTGCGATAATAAGGCCAGCGAGACCATTCGCTAACCCTAAGTGAAAGGTAGACTCAGTCACTTCGGAATCGAGAGTCCAATACTTTTTAAAGAATATCGGAAAAAAGCCTGCCATAATAGTTGTTGCAAAGGCGCTATTTGCCCAATCATAAAATGCCCAACTTACTGCTTTTCTATTTTTCAATTCTTACTCTTTTGTTTTATTGTTAATTATGAATATTCCACGTCCAATAGAAAGATTTTTTCATTTAAGTTTAGATAGCCTCTTTTCTCTTATTCCTATGCCCAAAGCCGACTTAAGCAATTGTAAAATTATTGCTCATAGAGGGGCCCATGACAATAAGCTTATATTGGAAAATACATTAAAGGCATTTGATAAGGCCGTCGAATTAGGCATTTATGGTATTGAGTTTGATGTTCGGTGGACAAAAGATAATATCCCAGTTGTTTGTCATGACCCTTGTTTGAAAAGAGTATTTGGTCATAATATTATAATCAATGAAACCTTATTTAGTGACCTTCGTGATGGTTTTCCCGATGTGCCTAGTTTGAAAGAGGTTATAACACGCTACAAAGGGAAACTGCATTTTATGGTTGAGATTAAAGAGGCCAAGTCTAATTTTTTAGAAGATATTTTGAGTGATTTAATACCGGTAAAAGATTTTCATATTCTTAGTTTGAACTTAGAGAACTTTAATGCTCTTAAATTTCTAAATCCATTAACATTTTTACCAGTGGCCGAACTCAATACAAATGAAATGTTATTTATGGCCAATCAAAATGGATATGGTGGCCTTTTGGGGCACTATTTTTTAATGAATAATAAACATATCAATTCATTAAAAAATAAAAACAAAAAAATTGGCACCGGTTTTATTTCATCTAGAAACTGTCTTTATCGAGAAGTTGGGAGGGGAGTAGATTATATATTTACTAACAATGCTGAGAAATTAGTGGAGATTGTTGGGTAATAAAATCGCTGATTACTTTATAAATTCTTTCTTGTGTCGTTTGTGGTGAAATAAAAAGAGCGTGTTTTTCAGTTTCAAACTCTATTACTTTAGGTCTTGGGTTCATATTTTGAGTCAACTCTTTAAAAGCAAAATTATCAACGATATAATCATCTCCCGCCAAAATGGCCAATATTGGAGTATTAAGACGAGAAATATTTTTTGCTAAAATATTTTGTGCATTACTTACTTCACAGAGCCAATTCCATGTCGGGGGACCGCCTTTATTAAATCGTTCATATAGCTCTCTATTATTCGTAAGAAGATTATTTTCAAATGGAACGATACGGTTTTTTTGACTAGAAACCTTTTTTAAAAAAGGAACTTGGCAAATGAGACTCGCTAAAATGTCTAGTTTTGGTAAAAATAGGGGATAGCTTTTCAGTGCAATAAAAGGTGCAGTTAAAATGATTTCATTTACTTTGTGATCCAGGGCAAAGTTCATAGCAATAAGGGCGCCTGTACTGTGCCCGATAAGGTGATTTTGATCTCCTTTAAAGTAATGATAGATATCGCTGAAAACATCCATATAATCTTCTTGGAAAGAATTAATATGAAATTTCTCTCCAGATGAATGCCCTTGTCCTGGAAGGTCAAAAAGAACAATATCCATAGGCAGATAATGTTGAAGTTGATTTACAACGTGGTCATACATTTCTGTCGTTTCATTTCGTCCTTGAATGATAAAGGCCACATGAGTGGCCTTTTTTGTTGGTACAAGTCTAAAATACTTATAAAAGATCTTGTGATTTAATGTGTTAAGGTAACCCTTTTTAATCATAGAGGCATAATTTGAATAATATGGTTACTAAGCACATTGAGGTATTCGTACTCTCTTAAAATAACTTTCTTCGAGTAGTTCCTATCATCGTTTGGATCACTGGTGCCATAGTCATAGTTTTGGTCTTCTTTTGAAGAGTAAAGACTATCTCTAACATAGAAAGCACCTTTACCTTTACACCCTCCAATTTTATCAAAAATTCCATCAAGCTTTTGACTTAGCTTTGTATATCTTTTTGCCTTAGCTTCGAGTTTTTCCTTCTTTTCAGGGTCAGTTTCTTCCTCGGCCATGAGATGATACTTCTGTGCTTTTTTGGCCATGAATGGAATTGTTCCTTTGGTAAAACTACAGCTATTGGTATCAGCTTCATCATCAAAGCCTACAATCATGTGGACATGCCAGTAACCATAGTGATTATACATAACAAGTACAGGTGCCTTGTTTTCGGTAAGTTTTTTCTTTACTGTTTCAACAATATTGTCAGGTGTTACTCCAACATTCCACTGATTATTTTCTGGGTCTGCATAGATGATATTACGTTGAAAGTATGGCGTTTTTATAAAGGCCCCACCCTTAAACTGTGGTATCTCATTAATCCAGTTGTATATTGTTCCATAATCAGCGCCATCTTCATAAGCTTCAGCTGGAACCTTTTTTCCATCAACTCTTTTATACCAACCCTTTGTATAAGGATAGACTTGATTAAGAATCAGTCCTTGAGGGTGATTCGCCAAGTATACTGAGTCGGTACGCCAGTTTTTTATTTCTTGAGTATATTCTTTTTTACCTGCAATATTCATTAAAAATCGCTCAGAGATATCTAATGGCCCATTCATCATACGATTGGTCTTAGGGTTTAATTTTGCCATCCACCATTCGATATTCCCCGTTGTGGCCATATAGAGGCAGCTGCCTGCATCTTCTTGGTTTGGAGAAGGGAAGACATAAGGTAGAAGATCTGAATAACCAATAGAATAATCGCTTAATACCTTGGCCGTTGTATAAACAGGGCCATCATCTACATCATCTTGATTAGGAAATTTTACTCCACTTATTGTTTCATCTATATCGATGAATGCAAAAGATGAATATGATAATAAGATTAATATTAAGAATAAGGTTTTCTTCACTTCTCCCTCCTTGTGAGTATTAGAAAGCTTAAAAGTTAAATAAGGCAATAGTCAATTTTTTAAATAATTAACTGGATAATCATTTTCAGTGTTTGATATAATTAGTCTATGATTGAAGAAGATAAGTATATCGTCTTAAGAGATGGTACAAAAATATTTAGTAGAATGTATGAAAAGGGTCAGCCCATTTGGATTATAGCTACTCATGGTATAAATGAGCACCTGGGTCGGCATGATTATCTTACGAAACTCTTTAGTCCTTATTTTAATGTTTTAAGATATGACCTTAGGGGTCATGGCAAAAGTACTGGTAAGCGTGCTTATGTTAATGACTTTTCGGAATATATTATAGATTTAGACGAGATTCTTAATTATTTAAGAGAAAACTACAAGATGAACAAGTTTGTCCTTTTTGGACACTCTATGGGGGGACTCATCACCGCCGCCTATCAGCAGAACTTTGCAAAAGCTGATTTGTATCCGGAAAGAGTCTTTATTAATGCACCACCGATTGGTATTCCTGGACCTTTAGGAAAAATTGTAGATTTGAGTCCGGTTGAATTAATACGGGCGATTAAGTTTTTTCCAAGTATTCCAATAAAAGGATTAGTTAATCTTGACTCTCTTTCACATGACCCAAGAGTAAAAGAAGCCTATCTTAAAGATGAGCTAAATTCACTTGCGCCACATTCAAAACTACTTCTTAGTTTAATGCAGACATCTAAGAATGTTTTTTCAAAACCGATTAACCCCAAATGTCCTTCATTTTGCACCGTAGGTACCGAGGATAAAGTTGTTTCAGTCTCGGCCATTGAAGAATATTTCTCTAAAGTTGAGACGGATTATACGCTTAAACTTATTGCTGGTGGATATCATGAGCTTCATCTTGATATAAAGCGTTTTAAAGAACCATACCTTGATTATCTAAAAGACTGTTTTATGGAACTATTGGAATAGGTTTGATTGTTGAGCTGATTCTCATTTTCATCCTTTCTTTTGTCCAATCTATTTTAGGGGTTGGGCTATTAGTTTTTGGTACGCCAACAATGATACTTCTTGGGCATAGTTTTGAGCATACTCTCAGTATATTATTACCATCATCAGTGATCATTAGTTTTTTACAGCTTTATCAGTCATGGTTTCTGATTGAAAAACAGAAAAGGGCCATTTCAATATTTAGTTTACCCTTTTTAATTATTGGACTCGTTGTTGTTCTCAATAATGAAAGTCGCCCTGATCTAAAGTTAACCCTGGCCTTTGTATTAATAATTTCTGGTCTTTTAAGAATGATTCCTTCTTGGTCCAAATGGATTGATCAAAGTATGAAGAAAATTGAAAGGCCCTATTTAATGGTTTTGGGTATCGTACATGGTTTATCTAATCTTGGAGGTGGGCTTCTTACGCTTTACGCTGCCTCTAAGGCCAATGATAAAGTCCAAGTGAGAGGTATTATTTCATTTGGTTATCTCATATTTGGAGTTGTTCAGCTTTTGATACTTTTTATTCTTAAGCATTCAGTGTTTCATTACAAAATGCTTATATATCCAGTTTTATCGGGACTGATTTTTTATTTCTTAGGTAATGCAGTTTTTAAAAAGCTTCCAGAAAAGCTGTTTTCTCGATTAGTAACACTTTTGATATTTTGCTATGGAATTATTTTAGCACTAAATTAAAGGCTCTAGGTTTCTTGTTCTTTTTGCAAAGTCTATGAAGTTTGAAATAATAAAGTGTCCATCTTCAAAGGCCCTCTCATACTTGGAAGCTTCTTCGCTTTGTCCAATCTCTTGCTTAACAAAAACTTTTGTGGCCTCTGGGTGTCCCTGAAAGCCTATAAAGGGTAGCTCTTTGTGTGATATTCCTTCGAATTGAACTTCGGGTGATTGTGCAATCAAATCAAGGCCTTCTGGTAAGGTTTTAATCTCTTCACCGTGAACAACAACATATTCGAGCTCTTGATCTTTTTGTATTCTCTCAAAGTTGGCCATCATCTTTATTTTTCGGGTTCCTAGATGTGAATTTTTTTGCTGTTCACTTTCACTACATCTTCCAATCGTTGCTCCATAGGCCTTGGCCATAAGCTGATGTCCAAAGCATAGGCCAAGGACAGGGTAACCTTTTTGACACTGTTCCTTAAGCATTGCAGCTAACTCTGTTTGCCATGGTAATTCATCATTAGCAGAAGAGTTACTTCCAAGCACAATATAGGCCAAAGGGTCTTGAACTTCTTTGATATCCTCAATTCCGTTAAGAGGAGGTCTGTGATAGGTAAATGGATGCTTAAAGAGCTCTACAGTTTTATTAAAAATATCAAATGCAGGGTCTTTAATAGCGCAATCAATTATAGGAATAGGGTGTTTCATGAAAAACCTTAGAACATTATACTTTCGTGCCCCTATAGGGATCATTGGTATTACTGGACATGATAAAAAAATTACTGAAATAAGACTAATAAGAAATCAAAAAACTTTCAAAAATGATCTGTCATTTCCCCATTTAGATGAAGCAAAATCTCAAATTCTAGATTATTTTGCTAATAGGCGTAAAAAATTTAACTTACCTATAGAAAAAAAGGGAACAGAGTTTCAACATAGCGTTTGGGAGCTCATAGAAGCTATTCCTCATGGAGAGACTAAAAGCTACGGAGAACTAGCAAAACAGTTAGGCTCTATTCATAAAGCAAGAGCTGTAGGGGCCGCCTGTAATCGTAATAAATTATTAATAGTTGTTCCTTGTCATCGGGTTATGGGGGCCAAAGGAGAAATTGTTGGTTTCTCTGTTGGTCGGGACATTAAAAAGATGCTTTTGGAGCAGGAAGTCTAGAATAAGATACTCATCATTGTGTTAAAATATAAAAAACTAAATTTTGTTAAGGATGACAAAAATGACTATCAGAAAGATTTGTATTTTATTATTTCTATTAACTCTAAGCTTTCCCTCTCATTCAAAAAAGTATGTATTTAGTGTAAAACTCATGACTAAAATTGCCCAAGATGTTGGTAAAGAAATGGTTTTTAAAGAAAACCCTAAGGCCTTTCTGGATGAGGTTCATAAAAGAATTTATGAAGCCTATCCAGAGTTAGTTGTTCCTCCAAAAGAGGGGGATTGGATTTTTAATAGTGTTGGTGGTTCTCTTGCAGAAATTAAAATCTTATATTGTACGACGACAGAGTACCTATCTTTATGGGGATCTCCTTTGGCAACAGAAGGTTTTTCAGGCCGATATCCTGCTCTTGATGTTTGGGATATTATGTTATCAGGTTTGATGAAGTCCTATAAACCAGGAGATCATAAGTATGATGTCTATAGAAATAATCCTTTAGAAAACGAGTATCAAACTTCCCTCCTTTATAGAACAGTGGGCAAGCACTTCGCTCTGGAGGAAGGGACCTATATGATCGACTATGGGAGAGGAAATCTTATAAGTGCTTTAAATGCAGGGGCCATTCTTGGGCATAAATATGTAACAGGTGATAAATACTCCAAGAAAAAAATGTTAGGAACTTGCTCTAAAATGACATTTAAAAATGCTTCTATTAAAAGGCGAAGAATCATTAGAAAGTATAAGGAAAGTAACCCAGACTTTAATTAAACATACACTCATCCCAACCAAAGTTATTGACTTGCGAGGTAATAGGCCATAATTAAATGCTCATGAAGCTTTTAATATTATCTTGTTTTATACTTTCTTTTAGTTGTTCTTCTATGGAATATACCAAAACTGTTGATTACGTTAATCTAGACAAGTTTTTTGGTAAGTGGTTTGTCATTGCTGGGAGACTTACTCTTTTTGAAAAAGGCGCTCACAATGCTGTTGAAGAATATAAATGGAATGAAAATAAAGATAGAATAGATGTTAGTTTTACCTACAATAAAAACTCTTTTGATGGGAAGCTTAAAAGTATTCCTCAAAAAGGTTGGGTTTATAACCATAATACAAACGCTCATTGGAAAATTAGACCATTTTGGCCATTGAAATTAGATTATCTTATTATTGATTTGGCCAAGGACTATTCTTGGACAGTAGTAGGGGTACCGAACCAGAAATATGTTTGGATAATGTCCAAACAATGGAAGATGAATGATAAAACTCTTAGTTTGATTATTCAAAGACTAGATAAACTAGGATATAGAATAGATAAGATTAAACGAGTACCGCAAAAGTGGTAATGCTCTACTTTTCTAAAAGATCACAGGCCTTTTTAACAAATTTATTATAATTTTTTTGTACTTCAAAAATGCGCTCATTAATAAGGCATTCTTTCTGTGTTACCGGATCCATTTCAGACCATACTTTAAAAAGCTCTTTTTCTTCGTCGCTTAGTTGGATTCTATTCGGGTATGCACTTTCCATATAAAGGTAAATTCGTGCAATATCACCCTTTATTATATTTGAAGGTTCAATTTTTCCGTCAATAATTCTTAAGTCACAATCTCCAAATTGTGGTGTGAAAACGTGTAGACCTTCAGTAAATTGAAAATTACCTCTTGATGCATTAACGGCACCAACACTAGGTCTTAAATTGTGCATATCTGCTTCGATTTTATTAAATTCTTTTGATGTTTTACGAGCGCATTTTCGGCCCTTATAAGACTTTACCCAAGGAAGATAAATACTGTTTCCACCACCAAGTGCTTCTGCTCTTGCTCTGGTATTTGATAGCCTTCTTTTTTTTATACATTTTTCATCTCCTTCTAGCCATTGATTGAAGGCCTTTCCAAACCGAGAGGCAGGAACGACATGTTCCCATTCCATTTTTTTTAACCGTTTATAGTGAGACTTAGTTTCGAGACCACAACTTTTTATATTTATATCTCTGAGTTTATAGGAGCATTGGCAATAAAAAGTGTTTTCCATCGAACTAAAGACAGTAGGGAGGTGTTTTTTGGCCGCTCGGTAGTTTTTAATATGGATATTTTGGGAAATACAGACAGAGGGAATAATGATAAAAGCTAAATATATTATATTGATCATATAAATATTTTATTAGGAAACTTAATCTAGGTGTACAATAATTATGTAATAGATTTTAAAAAGGTGTTTGTTGATGAAATCATTTCTTTTGATATTTGTTGTTCTTTTTAGTCAGGTAAGTTTAGGCCAAAATATTCCTAGACCCAATGATTTACCTAAGCATGTTTTTCTGAATAATGGATTTGAGGCTTTTACGCATAGATTGTATTTTGCTCTTAGAAAGGGAAGAATATGGATGAAGCCTAATGAGATCGTAACAGGTATAAAGTCAGATTGGGAAATAGTGCCTTTTTCTGGGTTACCATCTTCTGCTGACTCCTTGGCCCCATATCCAGAAGTAAAATTTGTTAAAAGAATTCACGCTGATGGAGATAACCTTATAGCAATTGATCAAAATGATTCGATATATTATGCTAAAATAAGTCACCTTATTGGTTTTCCTCGTCCAACAAAAAACTTACAACCAAACTGGATTGCAGAATTTAGAGGCTATTTTAATGGAACCAAAAAACGCAATCCAGGTGGGGCCCTTTTTTGGAAGAATAAATGGGGCCTAGCTTTTCTCGCTAAAAAATTTCCAGTACCTCTTGGAAATAGGGCATGGTCCATTTCTCATAGAGGGCCCTATATGGAATATTATGATGATATTGATGGAAACCCTCATTATATCTCAGCTGGTGTAACAACGCTTTATGCACTAATGAAGGCCGGTAATGAAATTCAATACATTGATCCATGGCTTCCTCCTAAATGGGGTAAAACGGCACATAAGTTGTATACTCCAAATCAAGGACGTTTTATTGCAACCAATATGACTTCGAGTGGGTCTACTCTTTTTATAATTTCTCAAACAGGGGAAATGTATACGAGATTATATGATTGGGATTCGGCAGGACATGACCCATTTCTTCAATATACTTTTAGAAGGGAAAGAAATAGAGGTTCTAATATGCTCGAGCGAAGAATTATCCGAACTTTGCCTAATGAAGATTGGAGAAAGCAACCACCGATAATTGGTAAAATTACAAGTCTTATAACTATTTTTCAAAATGGGGCCAAAGGTAGTGCTGGTTTTACACTTCGAGTTGAGGGTAGAAAAAATGGCCGAACAGGTTATTTTGAAAAGCCGATATATGCATCAAATTCAAATGATTGGGTTTTTAGGGCAGATGATCATAAAATATCTAGACCTTTCTTGTTAGATGGCATGAGTAAATTAGGGCCACAAGTTGTAAAGAACTTTAGAGGAACACTTTATTTAAAAGGTATCAGACTTGAGGCCAATCTCATTGATTATCATCAAGAGATAAATCCATCGTATCTAGAATTAAATATAGCGAACCAAAAGTTTAAACTTCCTCTTTATACTCGTATGACAACTTATGTGAAGCATGGTTATAACACTCAGGCAACAATTGTTTTTCCAGAGAGTTTTAAAAACAATCAAGACCCTAGAGTCCAAAGGGTTTATAGAAACTTATTTAATGGTCAGTACTCTATGGACTTTGATATTTCAGTTCTTCCTGATGGTAGGCTAAGTATAAAGGAAGATTTACATATATTGGGTATTGATGAAGTCCTTGATGTTTTTGTGAGAGCTTTTAGTAAGTATCACGTTGAACAAATTAAACATCGTGTGGCCAATAATTATGGAATAAAGGCTTTAGAAGTTAGAAAAAGTGAAGCACCGTCTGTCATTAAAAGAAGACTCAAGATGACTTTTTGTCCTATTAATCAAAGCTTTAACTCTCAATCTCTTTTGAAAAAAAATTGTCGTTTACCAGCGGAGGAAATACATAACTCAGCTATGTTTATTCAAGGTCAAAACCTTGCCAAAGTTGGGGAGAAGTGTATGAGAAATGATGATTGTTATACTGATCGCTGTGATAATAATATTGTTGAACGAAATGCAGGTTCTTTTAGATGTATACCCCTTGATGGCTTTGGTGATAAAGGGGATTATTGTGCAAGAGATAGTCACTGTGAATCAGCTCGTTGCCTAAAAAATAAATGTCAATAAGAGCATATATTTGAGATCTTAAATGGTGAGTTATCAGGTGACTTACCATTTAGGATTTTATCTTCAAAGTACTTTTGAGATTCGCTTTTTTTCCACAAGTTTGAGTTATAGTAACGATACCTAAAATGAAAGTTCCTATTATATCTAATGTCTTTGCAATACTTTCTAGCATTTTTGATTAAATTCTTTCTGCCCGATTTGGAGTAAAAGCTGGGATTAAATAGCTCATTCCAATATGGGTTTACATAATGATTAATATTAATACTTTTTTTGAGTTTCCAGCGCTTGCCATCATGGGTAAGTATTTGGTCATTTCCAGAGCAAAAGCTTTTAAAAAATAGAAAGCCTTGATAGTTTGCCTCAAGGTCTGCATAGGAATATATATGAGTTCCCCATAGCCCAAGATAGGTCTTCTCGGAAAGGTGGCCACTTTTAAAGAGCTTATCTAAAATTTCGCTTTCACTTAGATCTTTATTTTTAAGCTTGTTGTATTTATTGAAATATATTTGTCCCATGGCAAAGAAATGACTTAGTTTATCTATTCCAAAATAAATTCCATTAAAGTTTATGATCTCTTCAATAACTGGTACGACTCTTAAAAATAAAATGTTTTTAAATATACTTTTTTTACTTAGCTCATATTTAGAGAGGTCATGAGGAAATTTATAGGCAGATGGTAACTCTTTTCGAATAAACTTATTTACTTTATATCCAATACCACTTTTAAGTTCTTTTATAATGGCACCCTGAGCTTTCAAACAGCTCTTTTCATTTGAATCAAGCTTTTCGAGTGCTTCGTTGGCCTGCTTATTGACCATATGGTTGAAAATATGACCAGAATCACTGATAAGAGCATTAATACCCATAAAGTGATCTACTTCTGCAGCAAAGGATTGGGTTAGAAGAATTGTAAGAGTAAAAATTATTGTTTTCATAAATAAGAACTATTTAGCATCAAGTCATTTGAATGCAAAGAACAATTTAAATAGTTAAGAGAAGATACCGATGAGAGCTGTGATGCGTTATAATCATAGTATGTATAAGTTTTTAATTTTACAAATATTATTGGTCTTATCTGTTAATGCTAAGCCTAGCCTGACAAACTCTGGCGATAAAAAATTCGATAGTGATTTTGTGTTGGTGATGAATCAAGAATACAAATTGAAATGGATTATTAAGAATTTTCAAGTTGCTAAAACAATCGCATTAAAGGCCGATCAAAAAAGTATCAATCCATTGCCCGTCTGGGCACTAGAGACTCTTGTTCAGTTTCAAAAAGACTCAGTATCTTTAAAAAACCTGTATATAGATTTATTTAAAAAATATGAAAACTCTGAATTCGATATTGGTGTAGCAAGTCATCAGGAGTATAAAAGAAAGATTTTTCAGTTCTTTACCTTGGCCCTGACTTATGAGCTGTTCTATAGTACACAGGTCATATTTGAAGACAAGGCCAATTTAAGAAGACACCTAAACAGATCAAATCAAGAGTTTTCTCTCGGTAAAGATACACTCACCAGATGGTCTTATTTTATAAAATCGACTGATACTTATAATAAACTAGCTGAAGGTGCAGTTCTTTTTGAAACATTCGCTCCCTCAAAAAATAATTTATTTCCAATGGGGAAAGAAGGTAAGGCAGCTCAATTAACTCAACTCTATTTGAAAGACCCTCAAATGAAATATATGAAGAATATGATTGCTAGATTAAATAATTATCAAAAAGAAAAAGAAAATTTTTTAAAATTTAAAAATGGAAATATATTCTCTAAAGCTAGGCTCAATATAAAGGCCAGGCTGGGAAAAGCAAAACATTGGTTTGCACGACTTTCTGATGGGTTTGCAGATTTTAGGTACGAATTACAAAATAAAATATTTAAATTGGGTGGAACAACTCTTGCTCAAATTCAATCAGAGCCTGGGAAACTACTTAATAAGGCAAGTGTCGTAAAAGAACTTAAGGCCCAGCTAAAGGCCGGTGATATTATATGGGACCAGACGCGCTCAAAGTTTTCGGGAGCAACTCTAACGCCAGGTTTTTGGGATCATAATGCTGTGTGGTTGGGCACGAAGCAAGAGCTAGTAGAGCTTGGGGTGTTTAGGTTTCTCAAACCTGAGCATCAAAAGGCCATTGAAATGGGTAAAAGTGTGGCCGAGGCACTTCATAATGGTGTTGTATTAAATAACTTAGAGCATTTTTTAAATGTTGATGATCTTTTGGTTGCCAGAATTAAAAAATTCTCTGACCCAAGCGCTGAGTCTCAAAAAGTAAAATTTTCTTTTTTTACTAAGCTCATTAGACTTATTGGGCTAAAATACGACTTCACTATCGATTCTCAGCGTATTGAAAGGATTGTTTGCTCTACCTTGATTCAAAGGCTTATCTCCGAAGAGGATTATTATGGCCTAAGGAGAAAGAAGGAACATGTACCTCTTTTCCTTTATAAGCTTTTAAATACTCATCAAGCACTGCCAGACTCTACTTTTTATAAAGTCGTTCAAAATAATTCTATTATGGATCCTGTCATACTTTATTTAGATGGACAGCGAATAGGGTATGGAGAAAAAGACAAAGCGATAATGGCAAATATTCTCAAAGGTATGTTTAATGATTTTTGGGCAGTGGATAAGCTTGGTACAAAATTAATTTCAAAAGATCAAAAACAAGCTAAAGAAAAATGGAAAATTGACGGACCTAAATTCAAAGAAATACTTTATCAAGGAATTATGCATGATCGAGTTAGAGCAAAAGACTACCTAGATCAACATTGATAAAGTCCACTTAAGCTTTTTCTTTGCCTTAATCTTGATTTTCTTTGAGCTGTATGAACCTTCAACATCAATGATTCCCTGATCAATTATCTCTTTGGGAATTACTCTCAAGAACTCTTGGTTGAGAATAGTATTTTTAGGAATTTCAATGGCCCCTTTAAAGCCTTTAGGCTTTTTAGTGATACCTCTTATGGACTTGCCAACTCTGATTTGTGCTCTATGGTGAAATAAGAGATCGATACTTCTACCTTTAGAATCACTTACTCTTAAAGTAGACGGGGTACAATAAGGATGAAAGTTAATTAGAGAAATCTTAATACCCTTTTGCTCACCCTTATAAACGATAGATTCATCGTCACCTAATGTGAGGTGTGAAGTGCTTACTGGAGAGTTGTCTAAAATATTTCCTTCTAAAGGAAAATTCGTAACCGTAAACTTCCATTGGGTATTACTATTGGCATTTTTTTCCCAGAAGCCAGTTTGATTCTTAGCATTCTTTCCTTCAACTCGAAGTATACGGTTTTCACCTCCGGCCCCAATTTTATGAACACTAATTCTGTCTGTAATCGTGCCGTTAATCTTAGGTTGCTTTTTCCAGTCTGGAATAGGTAGTTTACGTGGTAAAAAGTTTCTGTTTTCTTTACTAACATCTTCTGGGTTTGTAATAATTGGCCCTACAGGTTTGTAGGTATAATCAAAAGCGACAGCGTTGTAGCCGGCCATATCAAAGTCATAAGACTTAGTGTACATGTCGCCATATTTATTAATAACAAAAATCTTTGAACCGTTTGCACTTAAGGCGTGAGATTTGAATCTTCCTCTTAGTGGAGAGCAAGTTTCATAACTCGTATCATGAGGAAGCCATGGGTCGTTAAAAATGACTCTTTGTCCAGATTGATCTAGCATCCAAATGTGAGTAACACCAATCCCTACATCGTGAAGGTTACCCTCTGAATCTGAATGGTATTTATCATAATCTGGTGAAAAGAATGAAATATCCCAAGATTTAACCCAGCTAGGGATTTTCCAAGTGCCACCAAACCAAAAGGGAAGACCCCAAGTCTGCCTCCACCAAAATTTATTTACGGTATCACTTAAACCACCAAACATTGTATAAACCTTATTATTAGGGTCTAAACTTATGAGATTTCTATCATCACTTGATATTTCAGTGGGCCTATAGTTTTTTTTATGAGGCTTTAAAAGCTGCCAAGAAGAAGTTTTGTCTTTTCTTTTTACCCAAATATTATTGTTTTGAAGAGCAAAATACCAAAAAGGGTTAAATGTTTGAGTTTTAGTTCGAATACTTATTTGTTTTGGAAGTGTCGCTATCTCTTGCTCATATCGACTAAAACAAGAGTAGTTGCTAGTTCTGGACGGACATTCGTCAGAAAACTCTACCTGATAAAAACCTTCTTTTATACACTTATTCAGAGCATCTCTGAAGGCTTTATCACTTTTTCTTGAGCACTCTTTTGCAAAAGAAGGAAATGTAATAATACAAAAAACAAAAATAAATATTGGTTTAAATAGTTTCATAAATTTTACCTTTTAAATTAGAATTTTTTATACATTCTTTTTATTTACTAGTTAAGGTGTGGCGCTACTAAAATATTCCCCTTAATTTAAAATATGTATTAGAATATATAAAATAAAGACAAGGGTATTCTTATTATGAAAACGTTTTCTGTTTTATTATTTGTATTTAGTTTCTCTGTTTTTTCTAGTGAGCCTATAGGTGAGGTTACCAAGATAAGGGGAAGTGTATACAAGGTTATTCAAGGTGAGCAAGATCGTAATGAGCTTAAGGTGGGAGATAAAATTTCAGAGGGTGATCAAATAAACACCCTTGAAAAGTCTTTTACTAAAGTCCTTATGGCAGATGGCAGTAATGTGGTCGTAGGGCCTAATTCCCTTTTTCAGGTTAAGGAGATGAGTCTTAATGAAGATAAAAGACAAAGTCGTTTTGAGCTATTGAAAGGAAAGCTGCGTGCCAAGATCAATAAAGTGAAAGAAGGCAAAGATGAAATTCTTTTTAATTCTAGAGTTGTTTCAATTGGAGTAAGAGGAACAGAGTTTTTGATAAATTCATATAACGTTCAAGGTTTACCTACTGACGATGTGGCACTACTTGAAGGGAAAGTTAATGCAAATCTGGAAAAGATTGATTTTCCACAAAACAATATAGACTTAGAACCAGGTCAGGCCTTCAATTCAAATAAACTTTCTCAAACTAAAAGCTTAGATAGTATTCAAACTCTATCAGCAGAAGATTTAGAATATCTTAAAAAGAACCCAGAAAACTTTTTACCTGAGTTTCAGTTACCTTCTGGTGAATTTCGTAGTTTTGATAGGCCACTCACATCAAGCGCATCAGTGTCTTTGCCGACACCTGCAGTAGCTGTACCAATTGCCGCGAGTCTACCGATCGTGGCAGGGGTAGAAAAAGGCGGGGCCGTGGCGAATGCTATTGCACCAAAAAGAATTAAAAAATCTGGTAATCCTAATACAGATAAGCCTTTAAAAGATGAGCCGTGGGATATCCAAGATGCCATATTAAATCAGGCCAAGCTGGCCAAAAACAATGAATGTTTTTACTGGTTTTACAAGCCAATTCCAGGTCGCGGTGGGTTAGAGCGGTTTAGAAGAGAAGAGACTTGCGATGATGATGATGAAGATTACGAATAGAAGTGGAGGAGTGGTAGAATGAAGTATTTGGCCTTATTAATGATTTTAGCAAGCTGTTCTTCTGGATTTGTTCCAACGACGGATAAATGTTCTATAAAAAAACATATTGAAGATAGTGTATGGCAAATTCTTGAAAATGGAGAACCTATAAATAAAAAATGGTATCTGCGAACTGATGCTATTTCTAAGATAAAAAGGCTGGAAAAGCTTAATGTTTGCAATTGGTCGGGTAAGGAGATTTATCCATAGCTTATGCATTGCATTATAGCAAGATCATGCTACAATGTTAAAATAATAACAATTGGAGGGAATATGAAATGTAAAAAGTATTTATTTATGTTAATTGCAGGTTGCTTTGCCTTTAGTTCACTTGCAGACGATGTCTGTGAAAGACTTAAAAGCCGAGATAGGAAAAATAATCCTTTTTGTATTAATTTAGGTTTCACAGAAGCAGATGTTGATAATGGTATAATGCTTTGCCCAGGCGATGTTCTATTCCTAGACTACAAGTATGAGCCTAATTTCGGGAATAGACTTACTGTTTGTCCAAACCCAAGAAAATGTTTTGTATCAACTGTTCTAGAGGTCTTCGATAGTGAATCAACTAAATCGGACCCTATGAAAAAGAAAAGGTTAAAGCACGATCTTACAGCAAAAGTTGTTCACCACTATTATGATGTTAAGACAGATCTAAAAATACCTTTAGGTTACATAAATAATGGCGGTAAGATTACGGTAGAAGACACTAAGTCTATTAGCGCCAAAGGTATAATTGCTAGAACAGCCATAAAATATAAACATTTTATTATCCCGTCTGATGAAATAGCTGGTTATTATAGGCATTGGATGCAGGGAAGTACGGCTAACGCGAAGCTTGAAATGTGTCAAGTTGAAAGAGGGCAAGGGGTTGGCCAAGAATATACACAAGCACTGTCTTTGCAAATGAGCAAGAAAAGCCAGGAAGATTCCGCTTTTTCAACTGTTTTGATGTTTTCTTCAGCAGCATCTTCTAGCGTAAGGCAAGCAATTAGACTTCCGCCTCCATCAAGAGAGCAGCTTCAAGATGGTTGGAATAAATAGTAACCGCTTCATCAATTTAATTTGATTAATTTTTTAATGAAAGTAGCTGAGTCAATCAGCTACTTTTTTTTTGCCTCTTTTGAAGGTTGCGTTGATATGCTGCGACGCTAGATCCTCCTTTAAATTGAAATAGTTTGTTAATAATTGTATGACATGGTCTTATATAATCAAAAGGGATTGTGCATGTCGGAAATTTTGTTGAGTATTAAGAATTTAAGTATAGATTTTGAAACTGAAGAAGGTACAGTCCGAGCTGTTAAAAACCTCAATCTTGATATTCCTAAAGGTAAAACTGTAGGCCTTGTAGGTGAGTCTGGTTCAGGTAAAAGTGTCACCTCCTTGGCCATTATGGGATTGATCCCTAACCCTCCAGGAAAGATTTCATCAGGAGAAATCTTTTTTAAAGGTGAAGACCTTACTAAATTAGATAATGAGCAAATGAGAAAAATCAGAGGAAATAAAATCTCTATGATTTTTCAAGAGCCTATGACGAGCTTGAACCCTGTATTCACTGTAGGTAACCAGATTGATGAAGCTTTAATGTTGCATCAAAATATGTCTAAATCACAGGCAAGAAAAAGAACGATAGAACTTTTAGATGAAGTAGGTATTCCAAACCCTAATGAGAGAGTGAATAGTTATCCGCATCAAATGTCGGGAGGACAGAAGCAAAGAGTCATGATCGCTATGGCCATGGCCTGTGAGCCTGAACTGCTTATTTGCGATGAACCTACAACAGCTCTAGATGTTACAATTCAAAAACAGGTTCTGGAATTGATGTTTGATCTGCAAAGAAAACATGGAATGAGTATTTTATTTATCACCCATGACTTAGGCGTTATTGCAGATATTGCTGATACTGTTGCTGTTATGTACCGAGGTGACTTGGTTGAAACAAGTACGACTAAAGAAATATTTGCTAACCCTCAAAACCCATACACCAAAGGACTCTTGGCCTGTAGACCTAGAGTGGAATATAACCCTAATAGACTTTTAACTGTTTCTGATTTTATGGATGAAGATGGTAATGAAATAAAAGCTGAAGTTCATGCTGGACCTGATAAGCAGGAAAAAGTCATGGATGAAGAAAAATATCCTGTATTGTTAGAAGTAAACAATCTTAAAACACATTTCCCGGTTAAAGGTGGTGTCTTTGGAAGAATTCAAAGCTATGTCAAGGCCGTTGATGATGTAAGCTTCAAAGTTCGTAAAGGAAGAACCCTAGGCTTAGTGGGAGAGTCAGGTTGTGGAAAAACAACTTTAGGACGTACAATCTTGAGATTAGTTGAGGCCACTTCAGGAAGTGTTAATTATAACGGAACTGATCTTATGTCCTTGTCTCCTAAAGAGATGAGAGAGATGAGAAAAAAAATCCAAATTATCTTTCAAGATCCCTATTCATCTCTTAACCCTAGAATGACGATTGGTGATATTGTTACTGAACCAATGGTAATCCATAATATAGGTGGAAATAAAAAAGAGCGTTATCAAAGAGCTTCTGAGCTACTTAATAGAGTAGGTTTGGTCGGAAACCACTTATCACGATACCCTCATGAGTTTTCTGGAGGTCAAAGGCAAAGGATTTGTATTGCGCGTGCACTAGCTCTTAATCCTGAGTTTATTATTTGTGATGAATCTGTGTCAGCATTAGACGTTTCGGTTCAGGCCCAGGTTCTTAACCTATTACTTGACCTTCAAGATGAGTTTAACTTGACCTATATTTTTATTAGCCACGACCTCTCTGTTGTAAAATACTTCTCTGATGAAGTAGGGGTTATGAATAATGGTAAAATTATAGAGTTCGCAAAAGCAAGTGAGATCTATAAGAATCCAAAAGAGGATTATACCAAGGCCCTACTTGATGCTATTCCACGAGGAATTCCTAAGGAGCTAGTGGAAGAGAGTGTTTTTCATTAATTGAAAATAAAACTTAACTCCTTGTATTATCAATTATATAATCTTAGATATGATTGTTTATCTAATGAGGCACGGAGAAGCTGATAGTAAAGTACCTGATTCAGAAAGGGAACTCACTGAAAGAGGGATAAAACAGGTCAGCTCAGTCGCTCAAAAATTAAAAGAAAGATCTATTGAAGTTTCTAATATATTTCATAGTGGCTTTGTTCGCGCCAAACAAAGCGCAGAACTAGTCTCACAAGTACTTAAGAGGGAACAAGAACCAATTATGAAAGAAGGTCTTGCCCCTGAAGATAACCCCTCCGTTTGGCACAAACAGTTAGCAGATATGAATGAAGATATTTTGATTGTTGGCCATAATCCTTTTATGTCCAAAATCTCGATGTATTTAGCAGGTCCATTAAATTACTGCGAGTTTCAAACTGCCACAATTGCTGCTTACCAAAAAAAAGGGCAAGAGTGGGAATTTCTCTGGAAACTGACACCATAACTTGTCATTGTCTACCTTTGCGAACAGATATAACTATTATAGTATCCTAATCAATTAAAACACTAATGATGTGAGGTTATTATGAAGCATTTTATTTTATTACTCTTTTTATCTTTTTCATTAAATGCGGCCGAGTTCAACATAGACACTAAAAATAGTGTTTTAAAGTGGACAGGCAAAAAAGTGAGTGGCGAGCATAATGGAACAATTTCTTTAAGATCTGGAAAAATAAAAATGTTAGGAGATGATCTTAATGGTGGTGAATTTATAATTGATATGCAAACGATCAAATGTGATGACATTACCAATGAAAAGTATAATAAAAAACTTGTTAATCACTTAAAGTCTGCAGACTTTTTTAATGTTGAAAAATTTAATACGGCCAAGCTTGTAATAAAAAATAGCTCTTTGGGTAAAGGTGGTCATTATGATGTTTTGGCAGACCTTACTATCAATGGCGTTACAAAACCGATAGGCTTTAAAGCACAAATACTTAAAAATAAAGAGGCAACAGTTTTAACCTCTAATATTGAGATTGATAGAACTCTTTGGGGAATTAAATATAAATCAAAGAGCGTATTTAAGGATCTGGCCGACAATTTTATCTACGATAAATTTAGACTTGATGTAAAGGTTATGGCCAAAAAGTAACGTGAGACTTATTTTATTTTTCATATTATTTTCTAGCTGTACAAAGTCGCTACCACCCGAAAAGCAAGTGCTTTACGATAAAGGAAAGACCCTTTACGTAAAGCATTGCATTTCTTGCCATAATGCTAACCCTTCTCGGCCTGGGCCAAGCGGGCCAGCACTAAAAAACTCATCAACAGAGCTTGTTTATAAAAAGGTTTTGTTTGGCACTTATCCGCAAGGATATAAACCCAAAATGCCAAGCAAATTGATGAAAGTCTTCAAGGATGAACTAAATAAAGCTGATATAGAGGCCTTAAGTATTTACCTGCAAAACCTATAATACTTCTTCTAACTTAATCAAAATAAGGTAAAATATTTGGAATATGTTACGTATTTTACCTTCAATAATTTATATTTGGAGTATGCTCTGCTTCGCTCAAGAGATGCCTCAGTGGGTCCATTCCCCAGTTGAGTTTTGTTCATCAAAGTATCTATGCGCTGTCGGCGAAGGTAGTGGAAAACTAGTTGCAGAGGCCAGTGCCAGAAATGAGTTAGCAAAAATATTTAAAGTTGAGATAGTCGCAAGCTCCCAATTCGGGCTTACGGAAGAATCAACAAAGAGCTCAGAAGGAGCTCTGGTAGGACAAGTTGATAGTACACAAAGCACATTTTTAAAAGAAAGTGTCGATGAAGTACTAGAGGGGCTTGAGATCGTAGAAACTTATATGTCAGATGATGGCTTCTATGCCTTGGCCAGACTCAGCAAAAAAAATGCGAGTAATCGATTTACACAACAAATGAATTCCTTAGATGATGAAATAAAGGTTTTAATGGAGCAAAACAAAAGAAGCTCTTTTTTTAAGGCCTATAAAATCTTTAAGACAAGAGAAGTGATCAATCAGCGCTATCATATATTGAATGAAAGATTTTATAATGGGTTTTGGAGTAAAAAATCTATTCTCTCAAAACTTGAAGAAAAAAAAGAACAAAGCGTTTTAGTCCACTTATCAAATAAAAACATGCCCAAAGAATGGGAGTTTCTAGTCTTAGAGGGGCTTCTTAATTTAGGATATCGAGTAAGAACAGATAAACCGAGTAAATATCAATTTAAAATAAAGACACGTTTCGATAAATCTCAACAGCACCTCAAAGTTAAAGGCTTCGAAAAATGGAAGTTTGAAGTAAACCTTTTGAGTTCAACTAAAAAGAAAGAAAAAATTGGCCAAGTGCGCTTAGAGTTTATTCAAACAGGAAGAAGTTACGAGCAATGTTTAAGTGGAGCATTTGAACAATTCAAAAAAACATTAGAAGATAGACTTGGAGAGCTAACATTAGATTGAAAAGGGGATCAAAATGAAAAGTATATTTTTGTTAATGGCATTTATAATCCTCTCAGGCTGCTCATCAACTGATAAAGATGATAGAAAGCTTGAAGAGAGAGAGCATGAAAACTTACAAAGGGATTACATTGTAAAAGATGCGAGTTCTAAATTTAGGCCAGGCTGGATAGAGGATGCTGAAGTATGGGCCAAAAACTACTCATATGATCTTAAAAAATATCGTTTCTTTAGTTTTGAATCAGAGCCTAAAATAAGTCGTACAATGGCCTGTAACTTGGCCAAGGCCAATACAAAAGCAGATATAGCTGGAGAGATAACGACTTTTATTGATAAAACTCTTTCTGAATCAACTGAAGGAGAAGCTGGTATTGATCCTAACAATCCAACTATCAATTCTCTTAGACAATACGTCTCGAATAACCTTACTTCAAAAATACAGTCTCTTATTTATGGAGCGGCCGTGGTGAAGACTTATTGGGAAAAAAGAAGTTTTTCAACCGATCTAGGAGCGAAAAAAGATTATATTGGATACACATGTGGGGTTTTGGTTCGTATGCCAGCTTCTCGTCTTAATCGAGCAATAGATCAGGCCGTTGAAATAGTTTCAAATAGAGTTAAAGATAAAGAAATGAAAGAGAAAGTAGAAAAAGCATTAAAGAACGCTAATGAAAATTTTCAAAAGGCGAGACAAGGAGAAATTTAAATGGAAAAATTAGTTTACTTATTATTCGTCTTTTTAACAGTTAGTTGCTCTTCTTTTCAAGCTGAAAGAGTTGATTCACAAGAGTCAGATGAAAAGGCTCTTGAAATTACAGATAAATGGCTCCAAGGAGATACGGAAAGAGTCGTTAAAGAAATTTTAACTGTTATGGATAAGCACCGAGGGCTTAAGCGTTATTTAACGGGGCTAGGAAGACCACCACGAGTCTTTATTGGAGAAGTTCAAAACCTTACATCAGAGGCCTACTTTCCTATCAGCGATGTTAACGATGAATTTCTCAATGAAATATCAATGACAGGTGATTTTGTTCTTGTTGATGCCGCTGCTCGTGAAAGTATTCTTAAAGAGATTACTTATCAACATGATGGGATGGTTGATCCTTCGACGGCCAAAAGAATTGGAAAGCAAACGGGGGCCGATTTAATGATTTTTGGTAACGTTTATATGAAACCAGAAACAAGAAAAGGTAAAACAATTAAGCAATACTCAATCAATATTAGAATGACTGATATTGAAAGAGGTGTTGAAGTTATGAGGGCCAGAACTAAGCTGTCTAAATACTCTGAGCAGTCGGGATCAGGTTGGTAAAAGCTTTTTTTTGCTGTCTATTTATTCTTTGCACTGTTCTTTCGTGCTCTTCTGGAGGACGCAAGGACAGGATGCAGTTAAAAAAGCTTTTTTTAACAGGTCAATATGATCAAGCGGTTGAGTTTATTACAAATTCATCTTTTTATCGTGATAAAGAATCTTTATTATTATCCTATCTTGAAAAAGGTATAATCCTTCATACTCAAGGACAATATCAAAAGTCTGTCTCAGAACTCGAAAAGGCCAAAACTCATTATCGTAAGCTCTATACGGAGAGTTTATCGGATAAAATTCAAACTTTAATTTCAAATGATAATTATGATTTCTATTACGGAAGCGCTTATGAAAGGTCGTTGATTAATTTTTACAATGCTCTCAATTACTATCTTCTTTATCAAAAAAGTGGAGATAGAAAGTTTTTATTTAAATCTCGGGCCGAGGTATTAGATTGGGATAGTTTTCAAAACATGAGGCTTGAGGCCGAAAAAGGCAACAGTGTATTTAAAACTGATCTTTTGTCTAAAGTCTTTGGCCCCATAATTCATGAGGAAATTGGAACCAAACAAGAGATTCAAATAGCAAAAATTCTTTATAAAGATTCTCATAAGACTCTTTTTCGCTATTACAATGCTTACCCATCATATAATGAAAAGTATAAGGAGTTTAAACGAGATTATTCTGATCTCTCTAAACTTACTGCTTCTGTTGTTGAGTCGAAGTATATTAAAGAAACACCAGTTCAAAAAGAGATTAAAAGCTTTGTTAATTCACAGATAAAAAGAATTAAAAAGGGAAAAAAGAATAACGTGATTATAAGTTTCCAAAAAGGTATTATTCCTCAAAAAGAAGCAAAACAAGAGTATTATAATTTAGAAAAAGCATTGCGTGCTAATAGCGATTCTCCAACAGCTAAGGCCTTTTCACGTTTAGGCTCACAAGTTCTGATGATATTTGCCGCTGATAAATTAGGTCTGATTCCTCCTCCATCACAATACAACCCGATAGGAACTCATTTAGGAATACAATTAGCAGCGGTTAGCGCTGAAGGGATTGCGATAAGTTTTGAGCTTCCTCAAATTAAGGCCAAACCTATTAAAGAATCAAGCTTTATAACTTTTAAAAAAGTAGGGTTTGAAAAAACGATACCACTCACACTTATTAACTCTTTAGGAGATATTGCGGAAGAGGCCGTTTTTGAAAACTCTCTTTCACGCTATTTCAGACTAGGAGTTCGGCTCTCAACCAAACATTTAGGGGCCATCTTGGCCGCCTTCACAACTTATCAGTCATCCAAGGCAAGTCTAGGTGAAGGAATGGCCAAGGTTGCGGCATTGGCCCAGTACGCTGCTACTTTAGAGTTTATCAAAAGCTCTGAAAAAGCTGACACGAGACAATGGTCGTTATTGCCAGAACAAATTCTTTTATCCCAAACAGATCTTCCTGAAGGGGAGTATGAGACTGAGTTCATTGTTAAGGATGAAAATGGTCAAGTACTAAGAAAGCTACCTCTTGGTACTAAGAATATTAGTAAAGAAAAACAACTACTTAACTTTAGAGTTCTCTAGGAAAAATCCACCACTTATTACTAGAAATGCGACTTATTTTTAAGCAGCTTTTTTTATAACCGATTTTCCTTAAATGAAAGCTTTGTTCTATTTAATTCCTCTTTTTTTATCTTTTACAACTCAGGCCTTTATGAAGGAAAGAGTTTTACATGTTGAATCTCGAGCGACGGATTTCAATAAAAAATGGGTTCGGTTCTCTAATAGTGATCATGCCAATATTAAAAACATGATCAAAATTCTTTATCGTTCACCTACGGGAAGAAAGATCATTGTTGACGCCAAAGATAAGGCCAATGAAATGGGGATGAGCTTACTTGAGATCATTAGACCAGGTGAGAGCTCTATTACTGATACGACTTTAGTCAGAAAGTTTAGTCCGGATAATCCAAGTGACGTTATTTATGAGAGTCGTTCGTTGGTATATATAGACAGAGATTTATCGCTTTATGATGCAATCTTAGATATGGCGCACGAATTAACGCACTTCACTCAAAGAGAACCCTTTAACCCTTACACCTTAAATTTTAAAATAGAAGACTTTGTTAAATCAACGATTGAAGGAAAAGGTGGTGAAGTCGATGCTTATCTCGTTGAGTGCAGCGTGCTAAAAGAGTTATTTCCAAAACAATTTAATAGAAGCTCCAATTGCTTTAAAGTTTATAATGAAAGAGCTTCTAAGTTTTCAAAAATAGAAGGTATTAAAAAGTTTTATAGAGTCGGAGATTTTATAGGAGATATCCATAAACATGTATCATCACATGAGTTTTCCTATTTAAGTAATAATGAACCAGTCTTTATTAGTTCTGCCTATGGTCTGCCTTACCCCGTTGCTGCAGTTAAAGAGTATCAAACGATTATGTCTAAGGTTTGCCGCAATGATAAAAGAAGAATTCAGCTGCTTAAAGAGCAACTTTCTTCTACGCGTAGGGATACAAGTTATCGCACTCTACAAAGTTTAACACAGAGCTTATCTCAGAGATGTCCATAGATAGCGCTTTTTCCAATTACCTTCGTTGACTTAGAAGTTAGGGACAGGTAAAAATAGATTAGTAGAAACATGTGTTATTTTATACCTTTAGGAGCTTGTTATGCAAGACGGCGTCCTCCTTACTAAAGCGGATGACTTCCTTAATTGGGGCCGAAAAAACTCTCTTTGGCCTATGACCTTTGGACTAGCTTGTTGTGCAATTGAAATGATGGCAACAGGTGCTTCCAAATATGACCTTGAAAGGTTTGGTTGTGGGGCCTTTATGGCAACACCAAGAAGAGCAGATTTAATGATTGTCGCAGGAACAGTTACATTAAAAATGGCTTCAAGAATTAAAACTCTTTATGACCAAATGCCAGAGCCGAAATATGTTATTTCTATGGGTTCTTGTGCGAATAAGGGAGGACCTTATTGGCAACATGGTTATCATGTTCTTAAAGGCGTTGATGAAATTATTCCTGTTGATGTTTATGTTCCAGGTTGTCCTCCAAGACCTGAAGCTTTGATAGAAGGTTTGATGACACTTCAAAAGAAGATCGCTAACGAAAGACTTCTTAGAGATAAGTGGGTGAAGCATGCATGATAAATGGGCAAGTTTAATTAACTCTAAAGTAAGTAGTGCTAATGCGACTGTTAATAATGCAGAAGTTGGAGATTCTAGTATTAGTGTAGAAGCTTCAACGATTAAAGAAGTTTGCCAGGCACTTAAAGACAATAGCTTTAATGTACTTCAAGTTATTACGGGGACAGATTATATAAATGACAATCCTCGCATTGAGGTTAGTTATATTTTAGCTGATTTTATTAACAACCATGAAGTTATTATTAAGACCAGCTTACCAAGAGAAAACCCCGAGTTGGATTCTGTTACAAGTCTTTGGAAATCAGCTAATTTCTTAGAAAGAGAATGTTACGATATGACTGGTGTGAAATTTAAAGATCACCCAGATCATAGAAGAATTCTTTGTCCTCAAGACTGGGAAGGTTTCCCTTTAAGAAAAGATTATGTCGCAGCTAAAGAATATAATGGCATGGAACTTTATCCTGAAGATAAACTCAATCTTGAAGATCAAGGTTTTGGTGTCAAAACTTCAGCGAATGCAATTTCTAATAAATCACCAATGAATAACGGTCGTTACTCATAAGCCAAAAGGAAATTTGAGTGGATAATCAAATTGTTATTAATGAAAATATTGAAAGTCCAAATGATCCGGAATCTGAAAGATTAAAAACTGAGCTTCTTACCATTAATATGGGTCCTCAGCACCCCGCAACTCACGGTGTTTTGAGGGTTGAGATTCAAACCGACTCAGAAATTGTTGTTAAGGCAACACCGCACCTTGGATACCTACACAGATGTTTTGAAAAGCATGCTGAAAGTGTGGATTACCGTGGGGTAATTCCATTTGTTGATCGTATGGATTATCTAGCGGCGATGAATATGGAGCTTGGTTACTCTATAGCGGTTGAGAAAATGCTGGGTACAGAAGTTCCAATAAGAGCAGAATATATTAGAGTTATTTGTAGTGAGCTTCAAAGAATTGCATCTCACTTAATGTATTTTGGTACTTACGCTATTGACCTTGGGGCCTTTACTCCTTTCCTTTATGCGTTTCAAGAAAGAGAATTCATTCTTAGAATTTTTGAAGAAATCTCTGGCGCCAGACTTCTCTATAACTACTTTTGGATAGGTGGAGTTTGGAATGATATGACAAGTGATCAACTCACAAGAATATCTAATTTTCTTGATAAAATGGATGGAGAGCTTGATAAATATCACAACTTAGTTGGGTTAAATAAAATCTTTATTGAAAGAACGGCCAATGTTGGTGTTCTTGATGAAGACTTAGCTTATAGTTATGGAGCAACAGGTCCAGTTCTTAGAGGTTCTGGTGTTGATTGGGATCTAAGAAAGAAAAGACCTTACTCTATCTACGACAAGTTCGACTTTGATGTAATCGTTGGAAAAGGGTTACAAGGTAAACTTGGAGATTGTTGGGATCGATATTATGTAAGGATGATGGAGATGAAAGAATCCATCAAAATCATTAGACAGGCCCTAGAAGGTATTGAAGATGGGCCAGTAATGGGTAAAGTCCCTAAAATTATCAAGCTTCCCGAAGGTGAAATCTATATGAGAACGGAGTGTCCAAGAGGAGAGTTGGGTTACCATATTATCTCTGATGGTGGAAAAACTCCTTATAGACTGAAGGTGAAGTCTTCATGTTTTACTCATACAAGTATGTTACCTGATTTGGCCCCTGGTCAGATGATTGCTGACTTTGTTGCTACCATAGGTAGTATTGATATTGTTTTAGGTGAAGTTGATCGATAAAATTTTGGAGAATTAATCATGCATGCAGATCAAGACGTAGTGACTCAAGACCATCATGAAGAGCTGACGCTTAAAAAGTATTTTAATAATATATGGGTGGCCGTTAGATCCCTTATTAAAGGGCTTAAAATCACCTCAAAGTATATATATTCAGAGCCTACTGTTTCTATTGAGTACCCTGAGGTACGAGAAGTACTACCTGAAAACTCTAGATCAAGACTATTTAATGATGCTGAAAACTGTATATCATGCTTACAGTGTGCAACCGCTTGTCCTGTAGATTGTATTTATATCTCTGCGAATAAAAGAGATAAAGAAGCACCTAAGATCAAAACAAAAGATGGGACACCCATTAGATTAGACCTTACTCAATATACAATTGATACGGCCTTATGCTGCTATTGTGGTCTTTGTACAACAGTATGTCCTACTCAATGCTTAACTCACACCACTGATTATGAGTACGCCACTTATACTTTAGGTCAAATGAAGTTTGATTATCTTGACCCAGAGATCAGAAGGTGGAGAGACCGTATCGTAAAATAGTGTCTGCCGAAAAAGAACCTGAGTATTATTTAAAATTACTTGAAAGTGATTTGGACGAATCTAGTGCAAAAGACTATTTGTCTGATGTTGAGCGTATCTTAGCAGGCCTAGAAAAAGGCTTAGGTATCTTAAAGAAACTAGGGCGTGAACCTGAATCTAAAGTTCTTGAAAATCAAAAAAAATTTCTAGATATAGAACAAAAGCTTAAGAAGATTTTGAAAAAATAATACCCTTTAAATAATCGCCTTCTGGAAAACCCTTAAGCCTTGGGCAATCCTCAGAAAGATTAAGCTTGGCACTGACTTTGAGCCCTCGTGAGAGAGGCCGAATCTTATCTTCAAACTTCTTCCAAGAGACTTTATGAGTATTGAGAAAGATGACAAGTTTTCCATTATCAGAGATGAGTTTTTTCATCAAAGGTAAAAGCGTTTCATAACTTTTTAGGGCCGGAGTTGACTTTTTACCATCTGTTGAAAAAGAGGGGGGATCACAGATAATAAGATCAAAACTCTTTTTTTGTTTAATAAAACCTTCAAGAGCTTTTTTGACATTCTTTTTCATACTCTGATGATTTTCTTTATGAAGTTGGGGGTTTAGTTCTAAGTTTTCATTTAACCAATCATGGGCCATTTGCGCCGAATCCACTGATACTACTTCCTTGGCCCCTTTACTAAGAGATAGTAAAGAGTAAGCACCAGTGTAGGAAAATAAATTGAGAACCGTTTTGTACGATGATTGATCAAAAATCTTTTTTCTGATGGCCGACATATCAGGGTAAAGACCTAAGTCATAGCTATGGGCCAATTTTACTTTATAATTAAGACCAAATTCATTAACAACAATGTCTGAATGTTGAGCTCCCTTCAGATGGCGGAAACTAACTCGTTGACCTTTATTTCTATCCTGAACATAAACTGATGGGGAGAAATCGAATGTTTTTTTACAGGCCTTAACCAGCTCTGGAATAAGCTTACTTTCTAGTTTTGACCAAATTGAAGCATAGTATTGAAGCACTATAGTTTGTTTAAACATGATCCCAAAAAGACCAGGCAGCGCATCGGCTTCTCCAAAGAAAAGAAAATAGGAGTCTCTATGTTTTGTAAGCTCCAAATCTTTTCTTTTTTTAAAGGCCATTTCTACTCGTGGGCCAAGATCATTGAGTTTTTTATTGAGCTCAAATGACCATAAACGCGCTTTAACATGAGGGTGGTCAGAGTCATGGAGAAGAACACAAAATGGCCTTGCTTTCTCATTTAGGCCCTCTAAAAAAGTTTCATCTGTTGGAAATTTTGCAGTAAAGGTATCCTTAACAACCCAAGGATGAGATTTTTTAAGGTGTTTTATTGATAGAGGATGTAGTTTTACTCGAGAGCTCAATGTTTTAGCTTTTTTAGTTTTTCATCTACTTCTTCTAAAAGAATAAGAAGTTCGTTAGTTATAGCAAATGGATCTTCAAAATTGACAATGCCTAGCCGAAACAATTCGTCCTTTGTTTCTTTGCCCAGCTTTTCGTAAGGGTTAATCATCTGACAAAGCTTAGATAGTTTTTGGGCCTCATTTTCTAGGTCTGTATAGTCCATATTGGTCCTCGAGTTGCATACATAATGCCATATGATGAAAACTTCTGCTACTTACTTTCTTTTATTAATTATCTTATTTTGGGCCAGAGAGATTTATCTCATGTTCTTTCCGAATGACAGTGCAAAGCTTATTGATAAGCACTTAGAATTCTTGCGGTGGTGGAGACCTCACTATCCTTTTGAGTTATCGATTTCAAAGTGGTCAAATTTGAAAAAGTATAAGTTTTATACCGAGCTGGTTTCAATTCTTTTGAATTTTCAGCGCACTTACGGGCATTGTCCTAAAATTTGCTTTGCCCATATCCGAGACGGGTTATTTAAGCAGAAAGACTTTGATACAAAGCTAAAAAGAATCAATCATAATGGGATTGTTCAGTTTATCTTGGTGACCATTATTGTTTGGTTTATGGTTGCTATGAGCATAGAATCTCTCTCCTGGAGTCCTCCAGCAGAGCTGTTAGTGCTTCTTATCCTATTGCAGTTAGTAGGTATTATATTTTATAAATTGTGCTCAATTTTCATGGAAAGAAGGGTCTTTAAAGGTGTTGACGCTAGGCTCCGCGTTTTTTATACATTCCTATGCCTCTATAAAGGCCAGTTGGCCTACCAGGAAGTTATTGGTCAAAGCGGAATTAAAACCCTCGAAAACTTAACAAAACAGCAAAAAGAAGAGCTCGCAAATATGCTTGAGAGGTGGCAAAAACTAGGACAGGGGATTGAAGAGGATATTTTAGAGCTCTTGGCCCAAACTTGGCTCAATTTATCACATGGACTTGAGCAATTCTTACAATTATTAGGGGCGATTAGGCTCTTTACTCTTGTTTTCTTCTTTCTTTCTTCGTATTTTTGCTTCTTAGCGTATTTAATGAATACACTCATATAAAGGGAAAAAAATGGCACTAAATGATAAGCAAATTATTTATTCAATGAATCGAGTTTCTAAGGTCTACGGACAAAAGTACGTTTTAAAGGATATTACTCTTGGCTATTATTATGGTGCTAAAATCGGTGTCCTCGGTTTAAATGGAGCAGGGAAATCAACTCTTTTAAGAATTCTTGCTGGCCTTGATGATGACCATCTAGGAGAGGCCGTTCTATCTAAAGGTTATACCATTGGTATTTTAGAACAAGAACCAACCCTTGACCCAGATAAAACAGTAAGAGAGATTGTTGAAGAAGGGGCCAAAGAAATTGTTGCTCTACTTAAAGAGTGGGATGAGGTTAACGCAGGCTTTGAAGATCCTAATGCAGACTTTGATACTCTTTTGGCCAAGCAAGCAAAGCTACAAGATAAGTTAGATGCGGCCAATGCTTGGGATCTCGATAGTCGTTTAGAGTTAGCTATGGAAGCATTACGATGTCCTCCTCAAGATCAAAAAATAGGGGTTCTCTCTGGTGGGGAAAAAAGACGTGTCGCTTTATGTAGACTTCTTCTTCAGGAGCCAGATGTCCTTCTTTTAGATGAACCAACAAACCACCTCGATGCTGAAACTGTATGGTGGCTAGAGCGTCACTTACAAAACTATAAAGGAACCGTCATTGCAGTTACTCACGATCGTTATTTCTTAGATAATGTTGCTGGTTGGATTTTAGAACTTGATAGAGGTGAAGGGATTCCTTTTGAAGGAAACTATACATCTTGGCTTGAACAGAAATCAGATCGACTTGCTAAAGAGGAAAAAACTGAGTCTAAAAAACAAAAGGCCATGAAAGAAGAGCTTGAGTGGATTAAGGCCCCACCTAAAGCGAGACGGGCCAAGTCCAAGGCGAGAATTAGAGAATATGAAGAAAGACTTAAGACTCAAAAAGAAAAATATAAAGAAACAAATGAATTATTTATTCCACCAGGTCCTCGACTAGGTGATGTGGTTATAGAGGCCGAGAATATTCAAAAGGCCTTTGGCGATAAACTTCTTTATGAAAACCTCAGCTTTAAATTACCTCCAGGTGGAATTGTTGGAATTATAGGTCCAAACGGTGCCGGTAAAACGACTCTATTTAGAATGATTACCGGACAGGAAAAGCCTGATTCAGGTAAGTTTGTTACTGGAGAAACAGTTAAGCTTTCTTATGTTGATCAAAGTAGAGACCTCGACTCTAGTGAAACTGTTTATCAAGCGATAAGTGGAGGAACAGAATTTATTAAGATTGGTGATAGAGATATAAATACCAGAGCTTATATTGCGAGGTTTAATTTTACTGGAGAAGAACAGCAAAAAAGAACCAATGAGTTATCAGGTGGTGAGAGAAATCGTGTCTTCTTAGCGAAAATGCTTAGAGAAGAGGGGAACGTTCTTCTTTTAGATGAGCCTACTAACGATCTTGATGTTAATACTCTTAGAGCACTAGAGGGTGCCCTTATTGATTACGCAGGTTGTGCTGTTGTTATTTCCCACGATCGCTACTTTCTCGATAGAATAGCTACCCATATTTTGGCCTTTGAAGGAAACTCTGAGGTGGTATGGTTTGATGGAAACTTCTCGGAATATGAAGAAGATAAAAGAAAGAGATTAGGGGATAAGGCCTTAACTCCATCAAGAATAGGGTATAAGAAGTTAAAAAGGGATTGATATTACATCATGATTGTATCTAAGTTCGGAGGAAGTAGTGTTAAGGACGCTTACTCCATTTTAAATTGTCTTTCTATTTTAGAGCAAGATTCGCAAAGGCGAGTTGCCGTTATATCTGCGAGTGGAAAGACGACTAATGAACTAGAAAGAGTATGGAATTCACAAAGACCTTTTGAGCTTATTAAAGATATTTTTAATAAACATAGGGATATGGCCAGAGACCTTGGTGTGTATCATTCTTGTCAAATTTATATCGATGGACTGCAGAAAGAGGCCTTAGATTGCCTTAACCAAAAAACATTAGAGCACGTTAAGGATCAGTTTCTCTCTCTAGGAGAGAGGCTATCATCTTTTATCTTTTATAGAAAAGCACAAGAGGTATTGGCCCCTAGAGAAGTTGTGTTTGGGCATGCTTTTGAGCTCATTCATACAAATTCTTTTTATGGTGAGGCCGATCCTATTTTGGATAAGACCAATAAGACTATAAAAAGCACACTTGATAAACTTTGTTCAGACACTCTTTTTATTACGCAGGGGTTTTTGGGCCATGATTCTGAAAAAAGAATTACGACTCTAGGTAGAGAGGGCTCAGATTTTTCTGCCTCCCTTTTTGCTTCGGCGATGGACGCTCATCTTTTAGAGATTTGGACAGATGTCGATGGTATTTACAATAGAGATCCCCATACTTTTGAGAATGCTATTCGTTTGGATCACTTATCTTACGAACAGGCCGATATACTGGCCAAATCAGGTATGAAAGTCCTTTATAAAAGAACGATGGAGCCTATTAATAAAGATAGAACGAAGGTTTTTGTCGGACAAACAAGTGCCCCGAATAAAGGTGGCACTATTATCTCTTATGAAGGCGATAAAGGTCTAAAACGATTAGGCATGTCTTTAAATGAAAGTATTGTTCAAATCAACTTAAATTATAAGGCCGATATCTCTAGTGAGGAGCATGGGTTAGATAATGTTAAATCGTTGCTAGAGCAGTGTAGAGTACATCCACTTCTTCTATCTCATAAGATGATTGTTTTAGAAAAAACAAGTAATCTAGAAGTGCTCACAAGTAGGCTCAAAGAATTTTGTCATATTGATGTTTTTATTGATCAATTAATGATTAATTTAATAGGACAAGATCTTCTTGTTCTTGAAGATCCTTTACAGCGGTTAATAATTGACTTTGAAAACATGGGTAAATCTTTTGAGATCATCGATAGCAATGAAAACCTTATTAGACTGATGACTTCGTCCCTCAAAAACTCTAAAGAACTAAAACCTTTAGAGGAGCTTTTCTTTGGGCCATAAGGTCTCATAGAAAACGTTCTTTCCATCACTTCCTCTTATTTCTATGACTTCTTTTATTTTTCTTTTTTCAAGATAAATAATCATATCAATGTTTCGACATATGAGTTGATGGATGACTTCAAATGTTACATTTTTAAGATTTGAGTAAAGACAAATAAGAAGGGCAAGCCTGCTTACTCCATCCACTGCGGAATTGGCATGGATAGTGGAGAGTATTCCTTTATGTCCAGTATTCATGGCCATGAGATAAGTGAGTGCTTCATGGGATCTTATTTCACCAATAATAATCCGTGATGGCCTTAAGCGTAGACTAAATGTAAGAAGCTGATTCATCGACTGAGTCTCTTTTTTATCATTAGTAATAAGCGAGGTTTGATGACTATTTTGGGATAAAAGTTCTTTAGTGTCTTCAATGGTGACGATATGTTCTTTTTCTTTAATGAGTTCAAGTAATGATCTGATAAAAGATGTTTTACCTGAGCCTGTTTCACCACAAATAAGAATATTTTTTTTGTCATTCATTATTTTTTCAAAATAAAGATTAAGAGGTTTATTTTTGGTAAATCTGTCTAGAGTCAGGGCCTTGGAACTGATTTTTCTTATAAAAGCGCGTGGACGTTGGGTTGTTGTTAAGGTGTGGTGAATGAGAGTACACCTTATTTCATTTTCCTTCCAATTTAAGGTGAAACTTACAAAAGGGCCTTGGTCATTCCAGAAGATATTATTTTTGATGGCCAAGACCTCAAAGGCCAGTTGAAACTCTTCTTGAGTTAAGTTTGGGAGCTCATAACTAATAAGCTCTAGGTTTTGTTCGATCTGAACATGTGTATGATTAAATAATAAGAGTTCATTCCAATTTGGGTACTTTTCTAATATGTCATTTATAAACTTGAGGTTAAAAATATTTTGACAGTATTTCTCAAGCTGAGGTTGTCGTCTAATAAGTTCTACTGGATATGTCGTTTCTGACTGAGCAATTAAATTATTAATTAAAGAAAGGATATCTGGTGCTATCATCAATGATCTCTTTTGAGTTTAACTAATGCGACGACTTTACGTTTATTTTCAACCTGTGAGTTTGCTTGAAAAATAAGACCTAAAAGCGGAATGTGACTTAGAATCGGGAACCGTGAGTTTTGTTCGTTTAAGGTTTTTATACCTAATTCAAATAATTGTTGTGCTTTATTTCTTTCTAAGCTTATTGTGGATGAACTTCGGCTACCACTGATGGAACTTCCTTCACGATCTGGGCCTGTTAGTATGGTGGAATATTCAAGATGATAATGCTCTCCAGACTTTCTTAAAAGAGTCTCAATCTTTAGGCCGTTAAACTTCCATGCCAGAACAACAGATTGGTTCGTTTGAAGAGGAAAGGAAGACTCCTGGCCCAGCTCAATACTACTTTTTTTGTTAAGTTGAAGAACCATTTTGTGATCAACAAGTACAGATAAGTCGATATTTTTCTTTTGTAATATAACTTTGTTTTTTTTAACAATTCCTTTAAGGTCCATGAGGAAAAATGAGTCTAATTCGCTCTCTATTTGGGAAAGCCCTAGGTCAATGTTTTGCCCATTTAGGTTCTCAATTTGTATAAGTTTAAAGTGAAGTTCAAAGTTTTGATGTTGGTTAAAGTTTTTAACTTTGATTATTTTTATAATATATTTACTTTTTAGATGGGAGAGCATTTCCTTAGATAAACTTTGCCCTTGATCATAGGAACACTCAAAGCTCATCCCTTTTAATTGGCACTTCACATCTTCAATAAACTCGTCCCAAAATGAGCGGTAGATATCGAGGGTGAGTTTTTTATATAACGACGGACTCAGAGAGACTTTTAAATAAAGATCTTTGGTATATTTCTCAACCAAGTTTTTGATCGCCTGATACTGAGAAACTCCTTTAATACTTCCATGGACATGGATCAATGTTCCCTTAAAGCTTACTTTAAGGCCTAGGTTTTTTAATGTATCAGCAAGATGGGTAAGCTTTAGCTGTCTTCTTTTGGATAAAACGTAGACTCTGATTGCATTCTTTCTCCCTTTTTCGGCCCAGTACCATAGCTCACTAAAGCCAAGACCTTTGCCCTTTATGATGAGGGTTTGGGTGTTTGGTAGGTATTTGGCGGATAAGACTTCTTTGTTGCCTAGCGTAAACTTCGTGAGTCCTTTGGCCTTTATTTCTAAATGTTCCCCTTTAGATATCAATAGGTTATCAGAGCTATATAAGGGAAAACTGAAAAAAATCACTAAGATAGCAGGTGTGGCTTTGACATATGGTTTCACCAAGGGTAGAAAACGCTTCTGTATTAATCTTGTTTGCGGGAGATAAATAATGGTTTCTAGAACGGCCGTTACAGAAAATAGAAGAAAAAACAAAAGAGTTAAGGCTGGCCAAAAAAGAAAGGCCAAGGATAGAAATAAAGGAACAACTCCTAAATTTCCTGTCCACGAAGATAAATAAAAAACTATCTTTTCCATAAGAAGCTCATTTTTTTAATTAAGTCCATTCTCAATACGGGGAATTTTAATTGTTCTCCGTTTATTAAGCATGTTTGAAAAACGGCATACAGCTCTTTTTGACAAGGCCTAAGCTTCTCTTTCACTCGAATCATCTCTTTTGGTATTTTGAAATCTCTATGTAGTAACTTAGACACGATCTGCGCTCGGTCTTGGTCTTTATAATGAGTAATTAAAAAGTAGTCCCTGGCCTCTAAGCTTAAGCTTAGGAGCATTAGATTAAAAAATAATTTCATAGTCTTTCTCTTTTTTATAAATTTTCGTACTTGAGTATGGGTAGGCCAAAAAGTACTGGTGAGTAGTTTTAATAATTTGGGGAGAGTCAGAAAGAGGAATATCCACTGGGTAAAGATAAGTGTTTTCGGTTTCATCTAAGGTAGGGAGTAAGTATAAAATGGCCCTTTTAGAGATGATATGTCCTTCTTGATTTGTAAGTGTGATGAGGACTTTTTTTTCAGCACCATTTTGGGGAAGATAGGTTTTAATTGGTAGCTGATATCTTGTATGATCTGATGGAGGTGAATCGACAAAGGAGTTTTCTTTTTGCGGTGAAGTTTGGCCCATCTCAATAGAGATAAGTAAAAAAATATTGCTTATAATAATGGCCAAAAATAATTTAAATTTTATTCCACTGTTTTTGATAGCTTTTAATAAGTTGTAATAGTCTTTTTTCATAATATATTTCTAGTTTTAATGCCGATAAAATGACCAGACCTACAAAAGATAGGATAAGTATGAACTCCCAGTCGGAACTTCCTCTGTTTTGAAATCGTCTGGTTTGTTTATATTGAATATCGCCTTTAAAGTAATCCCCCTTTGACTCCTTAAACGGTATTCCCAACGAGAGGCCCTAATTCGTGCTGCCCCTTGAAAATCTCTTTTAAGTTTTGTGAGTGAGCTTAAAAATGGAGGATTTTTTATAATTTTAAATTTGTTAGCTAAAGAACATTTTTCTTGAGTGCCGATATTTTTCAAAAATAAAATGTGCATGATATTTTGAGTAGATTGTAGGGCCTTTTTTATTACTGTTGCTTGGAGTTTAAATTGAGGCATGAAAGATAATTTATGGTTTACTTTAATGGCCCTATTAAAAATAATCATCTTTTTTATATATTTTTGGGAAAGAAGTACCGTTTTGCCAAAACACAGATAGATTCGTGAGCGATCGATAATTTTATCCTCTGATAATTTGAATTGATAAAATTGGAGTATAAGTAGGGAAATAAGAGTATTAACTAATAATACTCCAAAAATAGAAAAACCTTTATTATTAAGTTTTTTTAATTTTAACTTTAATAAATGATCTTCATACTTAAATAGAGAACCATTTTCTGTTTTAAAAATTCTGTGGTTACGGCATTTATAAAAACGATTTCTAAAGAAAGCTTTTTTATGAACCGTTTTTGTACCTAGTTCAAAATAAGCATTTATCTTTTTTTTAAAACAGAGGTGGTTTAATGATAGTTTCCAAAACTGGATTACTATGATCAGTGTGAGAGTTATAGAAATAATTTTAAAAACCATCTTAACGGCGGGGTAGTGAGTTTATTTCTTTTTTGAAATAGTTGATTTGCTTTCTTAGGCCTTGACCGTAGTTCCTAAGGGCCAATAGGCAAAAAATTCCTATCAAGCTAGATAATAAGATATACTCCATGACACCCTGACCTTCTTGATTGGCCCAAAAACGCGACTTTTTATTCATAAATGATACCTCTGAGGTTAAAGTTTCAGTCCTAAAAGCAATATAGAGGCCAGATTGAGTAATGCTGATTACTTTTAGTTAGGGCCTATGACCGAGCTTTTAAGTCCAAATATCAGACTATGGTTTAAATTTTACTTTGATAGATTGCACGAAATTGTAATGCCTATTATCATGATTATATGGAAGACAAAACAAACTTATTTATTTTCTCGAAAAAAGAAGTGGCCCTGATTTTCATCTTTATGATTCTGATCGCGGTTGTGGCCTTTGTATTTGGTGTTAAGATTGGTAAATCGATATCATATGAGGCCGCAGGATACACTCAACAAGATCAAGAAACAGTAAAGCTCTACTCTAAAGTTGAAGAGGAGGCCAATCAACTAAGTCAAGGTGATATGGACCTACAAGGCTCTTCAGATCAGGGAGCGGCAGACCAAAAAGATAAAACCTATAATGAAACATATAAAATGTTAGAGGAAGAGGTATCAAAACTAGATAAAAAAAACGACGCAGAAAGTGAGGTCGTTGAAGAGAAGACAAAAAGTGTTTCAGAGACTCCAGCAGATACCTCTCAGGGCCCCTATAGTGGAAAATTCACTATCCAACTTGGCTCATATGAAAAGATAAATGATGCTCAAAAATTCGCTGATGGCTTCAGGGTTCGAGGTTATAATCCTATCATTAATGAAGTTGATATTAAAACTAGAGGGACTTGGTATCGGGTTAGCCTTGGCGTTTTTAATACGTCTAATGAAGCAAAGGATTATATCATCCAGGAAAAAACTTTATTTGAAGGTCAAGACTACGTAATAGCAAAGTTTGATTAAAAAAAGAGTTTTCTTAAAATAGGTGTTATCTTTTTAAAGTTTCCATCTTCAAAAATACTTTCGGCCTCAAACACAATCTTCTTAAGAGCATTCTTACTGACTTGATTTTCAGCCAATATTTTGTTGGCAATAAAATGTGACAGTATAAATATACATGAAATGGAATTTATATTAGAAGCTTTAATATCACCGGGAAAACCATGATTAGGTATACAGTGATGTTGTAAGATAATTTCGCTGCAATCATTTTCTTTGTCAAAAATGCCTGAAATAATATCAAGACTTTTTTGAGGGTGATTAAGAATAATATCTTTATCGCTAAACTTGCTATCCATGATATCTTTTTTTGTTAATAATTTGGCCATTTCATCATCATCAAGTGAAATATCGCAAAGAAGGGCCGCAGTTGTTAGTTTTTTATGAACAGCAGGTGAGTTCCATTCTGTTTCTTGGCATATTTGATTAACCACAGTACTTGTAAGGACTGCAAGCTCATAAATAAAACTTTCTTTAGTTATGAGTTTATTTACAAATTTTGATATCTCTGGTTTCTTCTTATCAAGCTTAATAAGTTCATCAGCAGTACTTTTTACAAAGGACTTCGACTCTTCAGTTGCACCTAAAAACTTTAAGGTTTCATGTACAACCTCTACGGCCTCAATTGAAACATCAATACTGCCTTGTTCATTTTCGTTGAACGTATTTTTTAACTTACTTTGTGTCGAGGCCATAAAACTTGAAAAAGATTCTGTTTCTAAATGGAAGTATTTAATTCCTTTATCCATATATTTTTCTATTACATGATGTGGATCTTCAGTATTTTCATCAATAATTTTAACGTACTTATCATCAGTAAGTTTTATATAGGTATCATAATTTTCTTGAGCATATTTTAAAAAAAGGTTTGCTCTTACTTTCTTATAAGGTGTTTCTTTTATAAAAATATTTACCTTTTTTATGGCCTTAACTATATCAGCTTTCGAAAAGGGCTTTGAGATAATGCCATATGGTTTTCTATCAAGTTGTAGTTTTGAAAAAATATTAGACCGTAAAATATCTTGAATGCCATCACCAGTTACAAGAAAGAGAGGAATACTTATATTGTTTTCTGAGTGAAACTTGAAGACATCTCCTCCATTTCCATTTTCCATATGCTGATCACAAAGAATAAATAAGAAGTCTTTTTCTTTTTTAAGTCGATCAATAGCGTCATTTCCACAGTTTTCTGGAATAATTTCACAGTCTAACTCAGACTCTAAATACAATGAGAGAACCTCAATGCATTCTTCACTATCATCAATTATCAATATCTTTGGGGCTGGCATAATTACAACGCTCTTCGGTAACCAATTAGAATGCTTAACTATTTATTTTCCTTAAATAATTGTTTATTCTAACCAAAGACATAAGAAAGGATATATAAGATGGATAAAAATTATTGTTTAGTGATGGCGGGAGGCAAAGGAACGAGGTTTTGGCCAGAGTCGACATCCAAAAAACCTAAACAATATTTATCTTTGTTAGGAGATAACACTTCATTATTATCCAAAACACTTAATAGGTTTGAAGGCCTAGTTATGCCTGATGACAGATTTATTGTTACTGTAAGAGAACAAAAAGAATTAGTTTTAGACTCAGCAGAAAATCAGATTAGTAAAGATGGCGTTATTTTTGAGCCCGCTGGTAGAAATACAGGGCCATGTATTCTTCTTAGTTTAATTTATTTATTAAAAAATGGAGCGGATGAAAATGATCTTGTGTCAATCGTCCCAAGTGATCATGTTATTTTAAATGAGAAAGGGTTTCAAAATAGTATAAGAAAAGGCTTTAAGCTTGCTTCTGAAACTCAAAGCATTGTTACTATAGGGATTCGTCCTCACTTTCCTCATACAGGTTATGGCTATATCAAAAGAGGGAAGTCATCCGGCGAAGGGTATGAAGTAGAGGAGTTTAGAGAAAAACCTGACTTTCAAACGGCCAAAACTTATCTGGCCTCAGGTGACTTTTATTGGAATGCGGGTATGTTTATGGCGCCTATTAAGGTGTTAATGTCTGAGTTTAAAAACTGTAGCCCTGAATTATATCAATTTGTTGATTTGATAAAAGATTCATTCGAGGATGAGAAAAAAATCGAAGAAACATACCTAAAAATGCCAGAAATTTCGATTGATTATGCTGTGATGGAAAAATCGAAACTTGTTAAAGTTTTAGAAGCTGAGTTTGATTGGAATGATCTTGGCTCCTGGGAAGCAATGGAGTCGGTGATAGAGCCTACAGAAAACAACACATTGATAAAGCAAAAAGGGCATTATTTGGACAACTCCACAGGTAATATTGTTTATGCTCCTAATAAATTTGTTTCATTAGTAAACATTAAGGATTTAATTGTTGTCGTTAATGATGATGTTTTAATGGTGCTTCCAAAAGAAGATAGTCAAAAAGTTAAAGAAATAGTGGGTCATATTAAACAAAATAAGGACGAGTCTTTATTATCCTTAATTTGACTAAAAAACTCATGTAAATAAGACGATAGGCCCTTTATGAGAAAAGGGCATAATGATGAGGATAATTCTCCTAAAGATAAAGGGGATACGTGGGTATCCTATAGTGACCTTTTTACAAGCCTTTCTATAATATTTCTCACAATGTTTGTTTTCGCTCTTTTACAGGCAGGACTTAATAAACTTGAAAAAATACAGGCCAAAAAAGATATCAACAAAAGACTTGAAGGAAAAATACCAAAGTCATTATCCAATAAAATCAAATCGCAAGAAGATAAGCTTAATAAGGCCGTTAAAGAGTTTGAACAGCACGATAAAGTCATTTCAGAAAAAGTTTTAGAACTAAACTTTTTGTCTTCTAAAATTAAAGAACAAAACAAAGTTATAAAAAGCGTTTTAAATGAGCAGAAGCAGACTCATGGTGTAATGCAAGAGTTAAGACAGCAAGTAGAACAAAAAAGAGATCAAGTTTTAAAATTACAACAAACTGTTGAATACAACGAAAGTGAGTTGAAAAACATAAAGACAAGATTCGTAAATTCTAAAAAAGAGATTAACCAACTTGAGAAGGATCTAGAGCAGAAAACCAAAGAGATAATTAATAATGAAAATGTAATTTCTGATATGCAAAATTCTATGAGTAACCTTGAGTTTGAGTTAAGAGACCGAGAAGAACGCATGAAAGAGACGAAAGGCAATTTGGTCGAAAAAAATAAGATCATTACAGAAACTCAAGAGCTTTTAAAATCTAAAATATCAGATTTAGAAAGAAATAAGGATGCTCTTCAAAAGTCTAATATTAAAATTAAAGAGTTACGTTCAAAGGTAGATAGCATAAGTGGTCGTTTAGAATCTCAAGAATTAGTCATCAAGCAAAAAAATATGATGTTGGATGATTTGAATAAGCAAATCACAACCAAAGAGAATTCGATTAATAGTATATCAAAGTCTCTAGAAAATGCGGAAAAAGAAATAATTATTAAACAACAAACCGTAAATCAATTAGAAGAAGAGAAAACTAAAAATCTTAAAAACTATACGAAGTTAACTAGTGATCTGAAAAAGATAAGGGAACAAGCAAAAAGCAAATCGGCCAGTTTAGAAAAAGTGATAAGTCAAAACCAAGATCTTCTTTTTCAATTAAAACAAAAAGATAAAAAAATTGGGGCCTTTGAAAAAGAAAATAGTATTTTAAAAGAATCAGAAAGACTTTTAAGAGAAGATAACAAAAGTGTCAGTAAAGAACTCGAGGCGCTCGTCAAAAATAAAAAGCAATCTGAACGAGCGCGGCAAGATTTACAAGAGTCATATGCTAAAAGTAGACAAAAAGTAGATGATTTTCAAAAAAAGAACCAATACCTTGAGACGATACAACAAGACCTCACCATTAAAACAAAAGAATTACAGGCATCATTAGTTAATACTGAGAGTCTCAAAAAGACATTATTGGAAGATCTAAAAGAGAGTAAAAATGAAAAAAATATATTAAAGGATGAAATTTTAAAAATTTCTAAAATAAATAATCAATTAAAAGGAAAGGTTAATCAACTGACTGGTGAGGTTGAAAAAAGCTCATCAAAATTAAAAAGTGCCATAGTCGAAAACAAAAAACTTGCTCAATTTAATCAGGGCCTTGATAGAAAGATTCAGGATATAACAGAGAAGTATAATGGTATGGTTGATGTCAATGATAAGTTAGAAGGTAATATAAAAAGTTTGATGGCAGAAAATAAAGTCGTTAGAGAGCAGAATAAAGATGTTAACCAACTCGCTAATGATTTAAAAGAAAAGCTTGAAAAAAGCGCCTTACAAAGTAAAAGATATGCAGAACAAAATAAAGAGTTAAATACTAAAATATCTCATCTGATTTCTAAAAAAAATGAGCTAGAAAAAGACCTTGGCCTTAACTTATCGAAGGTCTCTTCTGTTATTGAAAAAAATAAAAATCTTAAGTCGATGGTAAGTAAAATAAAGACTCAGAAAATAAATGCAGAGAATACTAACCAAACTCTAGAGGGGAAACTCAAAGAGAGTATGAAAAGAATTAGTAAGACCGAGTCAGAGAATAACGTTTTAAAAGAGAAATTAAAAAGTATCGAAAGTCAAAATCAGTCAATCTTGGCAGAAAAAAATGCAGCTGAGGCGGGCCTAAAGGATATGATTTCTAAAAGAGGCTCATATGAAGAATCTAATAAATCATTAAAAAACAAACTTAAAGAGTCTCTTGCAAAAAACAATCAGTTTAAAAAAGATAATCAAAAGCTTTTATCAAAATTAAGTGAAACCTCAAAAGTAAAAAGAGGTATCACGAGTACTCGAGATGAATTACAAGGTAAGAATGAAAAGTTGGTCAACGCCAATATGAGTCTTAAGGCCCAACTAGAAAGTTATCTAAAGAAGCAAAATGATCTACAAAGTCAGATCGCTTCTTGTGAAAATAACACTGGTAAATTTAAGGCGAAATGTCTGAAAGATAAAAATGAGTTAATGGCAAAGAATAAGTATCTCGAAAAAATTATTGCTAATGGGAAGGTTAATGTTAAGGATCTCAAAGGGAAAATAACTCATCAAATAGCTGATAACTTGAGTCATAAGTTTAAAGAACGTGGTTTAAAAATTAATACCGATCCTAAATCAGGCATAGTTACTCTTGTTATGGATGATAATTTTCTTTTTAAACATGGTAGTGCCAAGTTAACTAAGTCTGTGAGGAAAAAACTCAAAGAGTTAATTCCAGTCTATACCAAAGGTATTTTTGAAAATTCAAAGATAGCAGAGGCCATTGATTCAATTGAGGTTATTGGCCATGCAAGTCCTGTGTTTAATAAGAGATTTGTTTCTCCTTATGATATTTATTCTTACGCTTATAAATTTAATATGAAGTTAAGCTATTTACGGGCCAATAATATTAAAAACTTTATTTCAAGTTCAGTTTTTGGTGAGTTTGAGCATAAGGATAATCTAGTATCAAAATTTGTAACAAGAGGTAGAGGGTATTCAAAACCATTATTTACAAAAATTAATCAAAAAATAATCTCTAAAACATATAAAGGTAAAATTCCACGAAGAATACCTAGTTCATTAAAAATAAAAAAGAGCAAAGGTTGTGGCCCTTTTGATTGTAAGAGATCTCGTCGTGTTGAAATTAAGTTTAATGTAAAAGATGATAAGGCAACTCTTATAGAGGCCTACTTTAAATAGGAGAGAAACCGTGTTGATGCAATTTTTAACATTTTTAGGAGAGAATATAATTTGGTTTATGTTTGCTCTTCTTGGGTTTTCCCTTATGTTTAGATGGTTAAGTTATAAGTTTACCAATTATGACTTCCTTTATTATACCACCTTTTTTAAAGAGGTCGGGAAGGTGTTAATAAGTTATGACTCCTCTAAACTGAAAAATAATAAAGGAGAATTGTTATCGAGTTTGTTAAATGATGTAGCAAATGAACTTCCCCATAGAAGTTTGAGGTTTAGAAGAGATAAAAAATTAAAATGGGGAGAAAAAAATAATAAAATGTCTTTAAAAGAATATGAAAGTAAACATAGTGTTATCAGTAATCTTTTAAATGAGAAAAGTGTCTTTGAATCAAACTTTCCTCCCAATTATAACGACCTTGCAACCAGAGTTTTAGAAAGAGACAAGAATTGGGTAAAACTATTTGGCGTGATACCTATAGAAGGTCTTTCAAGGTTTATTGATATATTGCCAGGTATATTTGTTATTCTTGGTATTCTGGGAACATTTATAGGTATATCTTTGGCCTTACCTGAAATAGCGGGGATAGATTTTGAAAATATGTCTGGATCAAGCGATGTTTTATCAGAGTTTGTTGGGAAGGTGACTCTTTCTATGTCTACTTCTATCATTGGTATTATCTGCTCACTGGCCATGACTCTTTTGAATACTCTTTATCCTGTCAAAGGTGTTCGAAATCTAATAGTTAAGAATATGATTAATACAGTAGAAAGGATCTGGTATTCATTACATGGAGGAGTCACGATGGAACAACAACTTCATGACATCCTCCCTGAAATTAGAGATATTATTAAAGATATCCGGGATACAGGCCTTAAAAAGGCCAGTTAAGGAAGAGGATAGCTTTCTAAAACTCTTGAAAAAACTTTATCTATATTTTTAAGATAAATCTCTCTTAGGCCATTCTCATCGGGGGCCTGTAAAGTAACTTTAATACCCTTATCTTCGGCAAGCTTTGTAAGTGTTGAAAAGAATACGTCTTTTGAATTCGATTGATGTCCTTCAAATGATGCTTTTTGAACAAGCTCGTATAGCTCTTCTCTAGTGTAATCAGAGTTCAGGATTAACTGGTGAAGATAATAACTAGATAGGTAAGTGAATGACTTTTCAACCTTACCACTTATTTTTTCTTCATGGAAAACAAGGTTTTTAACAGTTGAGTTCATTCTGACTAAGGAATAGTAAAGAATTCCAAAGCTATCTGGTAAATACATTCTTTCAGTACTTGAGTGAGAGATATCTCTTTCATGCCATAAAAGAATATTATCCATGGCCACTTGTACATGTGAGCGCAACATTCTTGCCATACCAGTTAAGTTCTCCCCAGAGATTGGGTTTTTCTTATGGGGCATAGTTGATGAGCCTTTTTGACCTTTTGAAAACCCTTCATGAAGCTCATCAATATCTGAATGGTGAAGGTGTCTTATCTCAACTGCAATTCTTTCAATAGCTGTTCCTATTAAACCAATAATAGTCACCATTTTTGCAATTCTATCTCGAGGAATAACTTGTGTTGAAACAGGCTCAACTTTTAATCCTAGGTTATCAGCAGCATTTTTCTCTAACTCAGGAGTAAGAATCGTATAGTTTCCAACTGCTCCAGAAAACTGAACAGTTAGATCATTATCATAAAAATCCTTAAGATCTTTGTATCTTCTAGATAACTCTGAATAAAAGCCTAACCACTTTTGACCAAAGCTCATTGGCTCAGCAAACATGCCGTGACTTCTTCCCATACACATGAGGTTTTTTACCTCTTGGGCCCTATCATTGAGCGTGTGAAGTAACTCTTTAAAGCTTGGTAGTATAACTTCAAGAGACTGCTTAATTTGAAGTGTAAGGGCGGTATCAATTATGTCTGAAGAAGTAACACCAAAGTGGAAATACTTCCCAATTTGTGGATCTAAGTTTTCGGTAATGGAAGTACAAAAAGAAATAATGTCATGCTTTGTGACTTTTTCTATTTCAGCAATTCTTTCGGGGTTGATAACTGATTTACTTTTAATTTGCTCAGAAATACCTTCAGGAACATGACTTCCTTCTAAGGCCTTAAGAATGGCCAACTCAGCATTGAGGTAGGTTTCAAATTTATTATGCTCAGACCATATTGAGGAAATCTCAACCTTGTCGTACCTTGAAATCATGCGTTACTCCCTATGTGTTAGAAATAGAGAGCAAAATCTACTGAAACCCCAATCCATCTTAGGACCAAGCTTCTGTCTTCACCCGACTCACCCTCTCTTAATGCAGGTCTTTTAACACTAGAGAGGTTATAACTCAACTTTAATCCCATGTGTTGGCCAATAGATAGTCTTCTATGAAGGCCATATTCCACTCTAAGACCAGCTCCCTTGTAGCTTTGGCCAGTGAAGTTTTCATCTAAGGTGTTATAAGTGGCGTAAACCGTTGTTGTTTCGAAAAAATAACGACTATCGATAAAGTTTTGAATGATTGTAGAGCGATAGCCCAAACCCAAACCAACCTGAAGGAGATCTTCAGAGGTCTGATCCAACTCATCAGAGGAAGAAGCAAGACCAGAGTGTGTCTGGGCCAACTGGGAGAATTCAGCAGTGATTTTGGAAATGAGAAACTCGGCCCAGCCGCCAATATCCATCTTATTACCGTAGGTGAATTCAAATCCCATAAGCTTTGAAGCATCTAATATATTGGCCGTGGTCAAAACTTGTATACCATAGCGGTGATTGTCTTTTCCTGTATCAAAGTCTTTTATTACGAGGCCAGTATTTTGGTTCCTTTCGCTAATTTCAACATTATCAGAGGGCACCTCATTAATGAAAAAGCTCTGGTTTTCAAAGTCTGCATCCAATGAATCACTATTACCATACATATCAATCCCCCTTACTTGTGCCATTAATGGGAGATTAAGGAATATTAAAAAAATGATTATTGAGTACTTCATTGAATAATCCGCTTTTTGGCCAGGTTTTCAAATGATTCCCCGGGAAAGTTTTCTAATCCTAATAGTTTAGAGAGTTCAATTTTTAGCTCTAAATGATTATAAAGGGCCTTGATGTAATCAATTTTAGATTCTCTAAATTCAACTAATATCGATGAAAAGTCAGTAAAATTGGCCTTTCTCAGAAGGTAATTGTCTATGATGATATCCAAAGCTTTATCGATATTTTTAGAGCGCTCTTGAAGAAATTTAATTTGATTTTCATAATTCAAGATACGTTGATAGTAATCCCTTATTAAAGACTGAACAGTATGAATCTTTCCATCAAGTGTTTTTTCGAATTTTCGTGTTTGGATAAGGGATCTTCTTGTGTTTCTTGTATTTAAGATACCGCCAGAACCTGTCAAAGGCCAAGAAGCATTAATTGTCGCGACTAATTCAATATCACTATTACCTGGTGACGTTTCATATCTCGTCGAAGAACGGCCTGCTTCGAAACGATGGGCCCAAGTTCCTAGTGCTACACTTATTTTTGGAAGAGGAAGATTCTCTTTGAGTTTAATCTCATAGTCTCTTTTCGCATTTTTAAGATTTGTTTTAATATCCAAAACGTCAGGGTTGTTTATAACAGAAATTTTAAGGGCCTCTTTGATAGGTAAGCTTATTTCCTTAAAAACTAAAAGGTCCTCAGGTATGTAACGAGTGCCAGCACGATCTGATATAATACGTGTTATTTCCTCATCGACTGACTCAGAGCTTTTTTGGGCCTCATAATATTCGGTTTGAGTTCTAAAGTATTCACTTCTTGATTGGTAATAATCTTGTTTAGTAATTTTTTTTAAAACAACCTTTTCTCTATTGAGTCGATAAACAAATGAAGCCTTTTGCAACTGAGCTCTATAAATCTTTTGCATCTCTTTAACGCTATAAAGTTTAAAATAAGCTTTTATAAGGTCTAACTTTAACTCTCTTCTTTCTTCTTTTAAGGAGTCCTTTTCTCTTTCTAAGGAAGCAATATTGCTTTGATACTGTAAGAAGTCTTTACCCCAATTAAAAACTGTATAATCCTCAAATGTCAGACCAAATGATCCAGCGGGCTCTTTGCTTGTCGATGAGGTGTTTTTACTTCCTTCTCGAAGAGTCGCCAGTTTTTGAGGGGCCGTTATAAGTTCAAGTTTTAACTTGGGTACCCAAAAATCTGATTTTGTGTCTTGAATGTCTATCTGAATCGTGGCCGAAGAAAACTCTCTGATATGTTGATCAAAGTTTTCTCTTAGTCCCTGTTCGATGACTTCATTTAGATTAACTTTTCTAGGTCTGACTTTATGCTTAAATGGTGATGTTTTAGCAAAGTCTTGAATTAATCCTGACTCTAAGGCCTTTGTCTGACTTGTAAGTAGTAGAGTTATAATAATAAAGCGAAAAAACATCCTTAATTTTTCCCTTGAATAGTTATGTGTAAATTAAGGATAGAGTAGTTATTTCGATTTGGCGACTTTAGATAGTGATTCCTGGACAACCTTTTCTAACAATTTCTTCGTCTGAATTAAGAATCTTCTGGCGTGTGAGATAGAGCTCTCTTCTTAGTTCAGTGAAGTTCGTTTCTAGCTTATTAACAATAGATTGTTTTTCACCAGGGGTAATTTTTCGTAGCCTTCTATTTCTGTCAATTAATCCAAGGATCCTATTTTTAAGATCGATTTTCTTGGTTCGCTCATCTAAAAGCACTGCACACTTAGTGCTAAATGAAGGGTCTTCTATAATTGATCTTTTCTGGTTGACCGAAAAACATGGTTGAGAAAAAAATATGAATAAAATCGCAAGATACTTCATTTAATTGGCCTTTTTTATATATTAACACTCCTTGTTAACAGTTCGGGAGAGGGTGAAAAAAGGTTCTTAGTCTAAATAATTGAAAATACAATAAGGGCCCATAATAGTCTTTCTTATATAGAAGACGACTTTTCCTTTTGAAATCTAAGTGGTTATGTTAATAAGGAGGATCATCTAATTGGGAAGTAAATGGTGGAGGCCAAAAAAGTCCTCATTCTCATTCCTGCTAGATTTGCATCGACTCGATTTCCTGGAAAGCCTTTGGTTGTGCTTAGCGGAAAAAGCATGATTCAGAGAGTGTATGAAAATTGCATGAAGGCCCAGGGAATAGCAAATCTTGAGGAACAAAATCAAGTTTCGAATGAAGCTAAGAAATCTGACCCCCTAAATATAACGATTACACCTTATGTCATCACAGATGACCAGCGCATTGAAGAACATGTTAAGAGCTTTGGTGGAAAAGTCATTCGTGTTGATGATGATGTCATCTCCGGCACAGAAAGAATTGAGCTCGCATTTCAAAGAAATTTTAAAGACGAAGATATTGACCTTATTATCAACGTTCAAGGTGATGAGCCTTTATTAGATGCAAAAGACATCATTAAAACGATTCTTTATCATCTAAAATCCTCTTGGGATATTGTAACCATGGTCAAAAGAAAGAATAAACTTGATCAAGAGTTTTTAAATCCTAATAGGGTAAAGGCCATATATTCAGAGAGTACGGGAGAGTGTCACTACTTTTCACGCGCTCCTATGCCTCATAAAAGAACCCAGACTGATATTGATAAATGGTTTCTACATATAGGCTTTTATTCTTATAGACCAAAAGCTCTCAAAGGATTCTGTTCTACCTCTCCTTCTTATTATGAGCAATATGAAGGATTGGAACAATTAAGAGCAATAGAGCATGGTCTGAGGATTGGGGCCATAGAAATAAATAGTGAATTGATAGGAATTGACACCCCTGATGATGTCCCAATGGTGGAAGGAGTATTAAGTGGTCAAGAAAAATAATAAAAAATATATCTTTGTAACTGGTGGAGTTTCTTCTTCATTAGGTAAAGGGCTGGCCGCTGCAAGTATTGCAGGTCTTTTAGAGAGACGAGGCATCAAAGTTAATATGCTAAAAATGGATCCGTATATTAACGTTGACCCAGGGACCATGAGTCCTACTCAGCATGGTGAGGTTTTTGTAACTGATGATGGAGCAGAGACTGACTTGGATTTAGGTCACTACGAAAGATTTACTTCTTTAACATTATCTAAAAAAAGTAACTTTACGACTGGTCAAGTCTATTCTCAGGTTATTGAGAATGAAAGAGAAGGAAAATATTTAGGAAAAACTGTTCAAGTTGTTCCTCATATTACCAATGAAATTAAAAGAAGAATTCATCTTGCAGCAGAAGATGCTGATTTATTAATGGCCGAAATTGGTGGGACAGTAGGGGATATTGAATCTTTACCTTTTATGGAGTCAATTAGACAGTTTGCTCTTGATGTGGGTTTAGAAAATGTTTGTTTTATTCACCTGGTATTAATTCCCTATTTGAATGCAGCAGGAGAGTTGAAATCCAAACCAGCGCAGCACTCTGTAAAGGAATTAAGATCAATCGGGCTTTTTCCTAATATTATCCTTTGTCGTTCAGACAGAGAAATTGATTCTCCTTTATTAGATAAACTAGCTCTATTTTGTAACGTACCAAGAAATCAAATTTTTCAATCGATTGATTTGAATTCTATCTATAAAGTTCCCATAGAGTTTCATAGACAAGGTCTTGATGAAAAAATCACTGAACTATTAGGAATTTGGGCCGCAAGACCAAAGATTGGAGATCTGGAAAAAGTTGTATTTAATTTTGATAACCCAAAAAGATCCGTCAAAATTGGTATTGTTGGAAAATATACCGAGCTTATAGAATCTTATAAGTCTCTTGATGAAGCCTTAAATCATGGTGCTATTGCAAATCAGGTGAAGCTTGAACCAATTTACATTGATGCAGATGAGGAAAGTAATCTCGAGCAAAAATTATCTGAAATTGATGGAATTCTTGTTCCAGGTGGATTTGGAGAAAGAGGAACAGAAGGTAAAATTAGGGCCATCCAATTTGCAAGGGAAAAGAAGATACCATTTTTTGGAATTTGTCTTGGAATGCAACTAGCGCTTATTGAATTTGCTAGAAATGTGGCCGATATAAAAAATGCAACAAGTGAAGAGTTTGAAACAAATGGAGACTTTGTCGTTCATTATATGGAAGGACAATCAAAAGAAGGTAGCAAAGGCGCTTCGATGAGATTAGGGGCCTACGACTGTCATATAGTGAAAGGTACTTTAGCTCATAAGATTTATGGAAAAGAAAATGTCTCAGAAAGACATCGACATAGATTAGAAGTTAATAATGAAGTCCTACCAAGAATTATTGAAAGTGGTCTTGTTGTGTCGGGGAAAAATGATAAGTTTAACTTAGTTGAAGTTATCGAGCTTGAGGATCATCCTTATTTTATTGCGTGCCAATATCATCCAGAGTTTAAGTCACGCCCATTTATGCCTCATCCACTTTTTGAAACTTTTATTAAAGCTAGCTTAGGCTAAAAAGGAACTCTATGAAAAAAATGGATTTTTTTGTTGGACCGTGTGTTTTAGAAAGTAAAGAGTTGGCCCATGAAGTAGCAAAAAGCCTGACTCAAAGCTTTGAACCTTTTGCTGATAAAACAAACCTTTATTTTAAGGGTAGTTTTGATAAGGCCAATCGAAGCTCAATAAATAGCTATAGAGGTCCTGGTATTGCTGAAGGTTTAAAAATTTTAGCAGATATAAAACAAACTTATTCGTTGCCTGTTATTACGGACTTCCATACTCCTGATCAGGCCATGGAGGTGGCAGAAGTTTGTGATGTTATACAAATTCCCGCTTTTCTTTGCCGACAAACTGATATGATTGTTGAGGGGGCCAAGGCCTGCGCAAAATATAATCGTTTACTTAAAATTAAAAAAGGGCAATTCCTAAGTCCTCAAGAAACGGGTAATATCGTAGAAAAAGCGGCCCACTTTATTCCTAAAGAACAAATACTTTTAACAGAAAGAGGTAGCTCATTTGGTTATAATAACCTTATCGTAGATATGGCCTCTTTTAGTATTATGAAAAGCTTTGGGGTAAGGGCCATCCATGACGCCACTCACTGTGTTCAAATGCCTGGCGGACTAGGTGATAAAACTGGTGGTAAAAGAGATCAGATTAGAGTTTTGGCCAGAGCTGCCGTTGCAGCAGGTGCAGATGGAATATTTATGGAAGCACATCCAGAGCCTTCTAAGGCCTTAAGTGATGCTTCAACTTGCCTTGCACTTGAGCAAGTTCCAGAAATACTAAATGAGTTACTAAGAATACATGAGGTCGTTAATGGTTAGAGATCTAAGAGCTGAGTCAAAAAGGTTTAGTGAGAAACTAAAAAAGATTAAAGTAACACTTTTTGATGTGGACGGAATATTAACAGACGGTAGTGTCTATTGGGACGGTGATGATCTTGGATTCAACCGTTCGACTAATACTCTTGATGGTTATGGCCTTAAAATGCTTCGTAAGGCCGGTATAAAAGTTGGAGTTATCACCGGTGGCAATAGTATTGGTGTACTCAAACGATTTAAAGATAATCTAAGCCTTGATTATGTCTTTATGGGCAATGAAGATAAAAGAGAGGCCTTTAAAGCAGTTATGAAAGATGGTTATAAAGCAGATGAGATTCTTTATATGGGAGATGAATTTTTTGATGTTCCTCTCTTAAAAAAAGCAGGCTTTTCTGCGACTGTTCCTTCTGCCAGTCATGAAATTCAAGAAGTTGTGGACTATGTGACTGAAAGATATCCAGGCCAGGCCCCAGCTCGAGAGGTAATGGACCTCATAAGATATGAACAAGGCATCATCCCAGAGATACCTGATTTCGAAGGTTGAAATTATGACATTTAATGCTGAAAAATTTAGATTAATTTTAGAAAACGAATACAAATGGCCTAGTCCTTATCTTTTCAAGTTTATTGTTCCGGTTGATCAAGTAGAGAACTTAAAAGAAGTTTTTTTAGGTCATGAAGTTGATTTGAAAAAGTCTAGAAAGGGCAATTATGTTAGCCTATCTTGTCGAAGACAAATCAATGAAACACAAGAAGTCATTGAGCTTTATTTAAAGGCCTCAAAAGTTAAAGGATGTATTTCATTATGACCTACAAAACAGCATTAGTTGTTGGAGCGGGCGCTTTTGGTACTTCAGTTGCTTCCGTCCTTGCCAATAACTTTCAAAAAGTCATTTTACTCGTAAGATCTCAAGATGTTTATAATGCTTTAAAAAAAGATAAGGAAAACAAAGTATATCTTCCTGGTCATAAACTTAAAGATAATATAGTTCCAGCTCTTAATTGGGAGGAAGTCGATGAACTTTCTAAAGAAGGACCAGAGCTCTTGGTATCAGGTCTTCCGACACAAGCGATTAAGACCTACTTTACTGAAAATAAAGAACGCTTTAATAAATACCTTGATAGAAATATACCCCTAGTCTCACTTTCAAAGGGGATTGATGTCGATACTCTAGAGTTGCCGGATGATATTTTTGGTAGTGTCTTACCGGGGCATTCAGAAAAAATAATGTATTTATCTGGGCCCTCCTATGCAGAAGAGATCCTTGAAGAACAAATCACACTCGTGGCCTTAGGTGGCAAGTCCAAAAAGAACTTAGAGCTTGTGGCAGATATGCTAGATACATCCTATTTTAAAGTGATGTTAAATTATGATGTTAAGGGTGTTTTATTAGGTGGTGCACTTAAAAACCTTTTGGCCATTAGTGGTGGAATCTTAGAAGGCCTTGGGTTTAACCATAATACGAGGGCCGCTATGATTACCAGAGGTATCAATGAGATGCTTAGATTTGGTCTAGTTTATAATGCGAGGCCAGAAACATTTTATGGGCTATCTGGAATGGGAGATCTCATATTAACTGTTACAGGTAATTTAAGTCGTAACAAGGCCTTCGGTATAGAGTTGGCCAAAGGACGTAAGGCCAAAGAAATATTAGAGAGTCAAAGGTATGTCGTTGAGGGATATAAAACGACTGAGGCCGCTTATAAAATCGCTTTGAAGTATGACATAACGGCGAGAATGACACATGGTCTTTATGGGGTCCTGTATGAGGATCAAAGCCCACTTGAAGTTATCAAAAACCTGATGAAAGTTCCTACTCGTTTTGAAGTAGGAGGCTAATTATTTAAAGGCCTTTTTTATTTCATCGACTGTAATGGTTTCTCCTAAATCGAATACTTTTCCTTGATCATTGATTACAAAGTAGGCCGGAATTCCAACTTTTCCTCTATTTTCGAGCCAGTTACCTATGATTTCATCCCGTTTGGTCCAGTCAGCAAGAAGTAATCTGACACCACTTGCTTTGATAAAATCTTTAAATTCACTGGTTTCAAGAACGAGCTTTTCATTGACCTTACATGTGAAACACCATTTGGCGGTGAAATCTACAAATGTAGGTGTCTTTGATTCTTTTAATTCATCAAAAAGTTGCGGGCTCCATTTCTCCCATTCTAACCCAGTAGCTTTTTTATCTTCGAGTAGGTGAGTAGAGTCGGAGCCAGTATCACTGGTTAATACAATATTGACCAGAAAGAATAAGGATAGAAAAAATAATACAAAAGTTATGATCGACTTTTTTGAAAAACTTTTACGAATATAGAAAGTAAAGAAGATCAGAACAAGAGCGGTATTAAGTTTAAGTAAAGGTAATGTACCGCTTACTTGCGAGACAAAAACATCCATTAGCCAAATAATTGTAAGAAGTAGTGTTAGTCCGAGAAACTTTTTAACGGTTTCCATCCAGAGACCAGGCTTAGGTAGAAATGATATTATTGCTGGGAAAAATGCCGTTAAGATAAAAGGAAATGAAAGACCTATTCCTATAAAGAAAAACACTATAAGGATTGTTTGCCAACTTGAAGTAAATGCAAAAGTTAGGGCCGTTCCTAAAAATGGAGCGCTACAAGGAGTAGAGAGTATAGTGGCAAGTACTCCGGATAAAAAATCTCCGCCAAAGCCTTTTTTAAGTTCCACATCACCAAGCACCTTGCCACCTGGAGTACTGAATTCAAAAAGACCAAATAAATTAAGAGAAAAAATGAATATGATAAAAATCATGACGGCGACAAATGAAGGGGATTGGAGTTGAAATCCCCATCCTACATAATCACCGGCAGACTTAATAATTAAGATGACACCAGCGAGTACCATAAAGGATAAAATGATTCCTAATGAATAAAAAAGATTATGAAGGAAAATATCCTTTTTACTATCATGACCATGAGCGAGAAGACCAAAGAGCTTAAGAGAGATAACGGGTAATACACAAGGCATCACATTTAAAATGAGACCGCCAATAAAGGCCATAAAGATAAAGTACCAAATAGAGTCTTGTGTACTATCATCTTTTGCTTGATCAGCTTCGGGCAAATTTTTGATTGGCTCTACTAAACTCAAAAACTCCTGGCTGGCCTTAAACCCATTAATATTAAATTCGCTAAATTCCTTTTGAATAACATAGGTTTTACCATCCTTAGGGTTTTGGAAAAGAAATTTGAGAGAATATGGAGCAGCAAAGACACCATCACTAGGTAAGGGAATTTCAGGTTCTTGATACTCGCCATCCCACTCGATAAGGATATTACCGTAAAAGTTCTTTTTCTTATCTTTATATAGTTGCTCTCTTTTAAAATTAAAAGGAGCTTGAGGGAAAGGGATGATGAGGTTTTGCTCAGATTTAAAATAAGTTTTCTTTTCAGAGGAGTAATAACTGTATTGAAAGGCAAGAAGATTTTCTTTTTCATTTGATTTAAAAAGAAGAATATCAAGTCCATTTGGCCAAGATAGTGATGCCGGTAGATTTTTAAACTGGTTTTCCAGCATTTTGTTAGTGATGGTAAATGGGTTTTTCTTCTCAAGATCAATCTGATCTGGTGTGAGTTGAGCATTAATACTTACTTGCCCAGGTATACAGACATGTTTACAGACTAGCCATTTTGAATTGATTTGTACTGAGCTACCATTAAGGGACTTTAGAATATCCTTATAAGGATAGAAAAATGAATAAGTTCCAGAATAACCATATGCTAAAATATCACCAGGCTCGATATACTTGCGAGGTATAGGCCATTCAAGTTCTTGAATATCAAGAGTTTCTTCATTGTGTTTAAAGACTGTTTTGATGGGCAGACCAGCATCGCCAGGGTTTTTCCAATAAGTATGCCACCCGTCATGGTTTTTAAAGCTCAGGACAAGGTATTGGTCTTCACCATTTTGCCAAAGTTTAGTTGAAACCAGCACAGGATTTTCTGGGATGTCGTTATTTTGAGCATAAAGCTGAGGTATAAAAAGAAGGAGCAGTAGACATATGAACTTCATATTTAATTCCCTGTAAGCAAGTTAATTAATCTTATTTACCACATAATCAGTTATGTGTGGAGTTATTAAGTTATTGAAATTAGGTATAAATTGATTGAATTTTCCTTCATTATTTTATTGTTTAATAAATTAAAAAAATTTTCTTAGAGACCGATTAGCTATTGAAAATATGGACCATCACCAGGGGTGGTAAGGCTATGAATATGTTTCTAAAAACAGTACTTTTATTAGGTTTATCTTTTAGTTTTGTGTCATGTGACCTCGCTGATAGAGTAAGTTCTCGCGCCAGAGAGATTAATAATTTCGAAAAGGCCGCATTTGCTTTGGCCAAAGAGAATCGGCATTTGAACAATCAACTCACAAAACTTAAGTTTGAAAATCAATCCTTAAAATCACAAATCTCTTTTTTAAATATGAAGTTAGAAAAAAGAGGGAAAAAGTCCGCAGGCCGTACTTTGGCCAGTGCTCCTCCAGTTCAAAATGATTTAGTTAAGTTTAGTGTTTATAAGTGGCAACCTCAACAAATGGTAACGATGGCGGAGAAGGCCTATAAAGAAAAAGACTTTGAAAAGTCTTCTCAGTTTTTTAATGCGTTGATTGTTAATTATCCAAAAAGTAATAAGGTCGATGACCAAATCCTTTTTCAAGCAGGAATCAGTGCTTTTGAAAGTGGTAAGCATTACGATTGGACGCTTAAACATCTTAATAAATTACTTGAAGAGTACCCAGAGTCAAAGTTTTTTAGGGGTGCCAAGTTATGGGTTGGTCTTACACACTTAAAGTTAGGTGATAAAGCGGCCTTTTTTAGAACAGTTGAAGAGTTTAGGAAAAAATATAGAAACACCAAAGAATGGGATATATTAAGTGTGCGCTATGAAAGCCTTATTCAAAAATACAAATAAAATTTTACTTATTTTCCTTTTTTTTACTCCAGCATTAAAGGCAAAGGATATAGCTGTTGTCCAAAATATTTTTGGTAACGTCTTTGTCTTTAACGATGGTAAAGTAAAAACTTTAAAAAAAGGTGATGTTGTCAAAGACCTTTCAGAGGTTGTTACAGAGGAAGGAAGTCAGGTGACGTTATCTGATTTTTATGACCATGTATTTCACCTTTCTGGTTCTGGTAATATTAAGTTTTTTAATAAAGCGATGGAGCTTAAAAAAGGCTATTTATGGCTTCAGTCTTATCAAAATTCTGAGCATTCATTTTTTATTCACACCGCAAACTCACACGTGAGATACACAAGTGGAGAAGGAATTATATCTTATGATACTTCCACTGGTAGGACTCAGGTTCTAACACTTGATGGTAGTTTAGCTGTCAAAAACCCAATTCTTAATTTTCCTGAAGTTGATGTCCCTGAAGGCAGCTTTAGTGTTGTTGATAAAGAATACGAAAGTGGTCAGCCTAGGTGGTCAACGAAAGTAGGCTATAATTCTTTTACTAAGATTATGCAGCTTTTTAGCAATGTTACTCCAATTGATAAAAATAATAGATTGATGAGAGAAACTATTGCAAGTCAACAGGATAAGGGTGTTGTTGAAATGAAATCAAGGGCCGATGAAAAAACTCGTGCGCCTGCAAGTAAATCTAAAAAACCAGGTAAAATAATTTTTGTTAATGTAAATGACCCCGGTAAGCACTCTGTTAAAGAGTCTCATCTTTATAATCAAAGCCTAAAAAAGTTTAAAGAGTTAACAGCTGTTGGAAAAAAGAAAAAATTCTCTCCCGGCTATCACAAAGGTAGTGGGGTTAAGATTAATGTTTATGGAAGTAAAAAGTGGAAAAAGGCCGCCTCTACTGTGAAAAAGAAGGCACCTATGAAGCAAGTGAAAAAACCTCAGAGGGATATAGCTTCTAAGAAAAAACCGGCCTCAGGGTTTGAAAGCAGCCTGCTTAAAGAGTACAAGAACCAGATGAGACATTCCTCAGAGGTCAATGAGCTCATTGATAAGCTCAAAAGCTACAAAATCGACTACCAGAAGAGCTACTAAGTACCTGAAATTACAAGTTGGAAATTACTACACTCCTAGCCAATGCTGCACTATGATTTTCAGCTAAAATTTGCTATATTCCCCCAAATTTACTCTTGGGGGAATTATGGCCACATTATCTGAAAAACCATTACTGTCATACGATGACGTTCTGCTTGTTCCTTGCTCTTCAGAAGTCTTACCTAGTGAGGTTAAGTATAGTTCGCAGTTCTCTCGTAATATTTACTTAAACTTACCAATGGCCTCAGCAGCAATGGACACTGTAACTGAATCTAAGACAGCTATAGTTATGGCGCAAGAAGGTGGTATTGGTGTTATCCATAAAAATATGTCTGCAACAGAGCAGGCCATCGAAGTAGATAAAGTAAAAAAATATGAAGCTGGGGTTATCCAAAAACCAGTGACCGTAAATCCTGAAGACCCTTTAACAACTGTTGTTGAATTGACTAAAAGGCATAAGATTACAGGTGTACCTGTTATTGATGCTGATCAAAAACTTGTTGGAATACTCACACGTAGAGATATGCAATTTGAAGAAAACCTTTCTTTAAATGTTAAAGACGTTATGACTCCAAAAGATAAGCTTATTACTGCTGACGCTGAAGTGAGTACTTCAGATGCACGTAGGATAATGCATAAGCATAGAATCGAAAAACTTCCCATCGTTGATGAAAATGGGATGCTCAAAGGTCTTATAACTATGAGAGACCTTTCAAAAATAATAGATTTCCCTAATAGTAACAAAGATGAACTAGGAAGATTAAAAGTAGCTGCAGCTGTTGGTGTTGGTGGAAAAGAAAAAGAAAGAGTAACACTTCTTGTTGAGGCCCAAGTTAATGCGATAGTCGTTGATACGGCCCATGGACACTCTAAAGGTGTTATAGAAATGGTGAAGTGGATTAAGAGCAATTATCCTCAAGTTGATGTAGTTGCCGGTAATGTTGCAACACCTGAAGCTTGTGAAGACCTCATCGCTGCTGGCGTTGATGGAGTTAAAGTTGGTATTGGGCCAGGTTCAATTTGTACGACAAGAGTCGTTGCCGGAATTGGAGTTCCTCAATTTAGTGCTGTACTTCAGTGTGCTGAAGTATGTCTTCCACAAGGTGTTCCTGTTATTGCTGATGGAGGGATAAAGTATTCAGGCGATATTGTTAAGGCCTTAGCGGCCGGTGCTTCTTGTGTTATGTTAGGCTCTCTACTTGCTGGTACGGATGAAACACCAGGTGAGACCATCCTTTATCAAGGGCGAACATACAAAGTTTACCGAGGTATGGGCTCAATTGGGGCCATGCAATTAGGTTCAAAAGATAGATATGGACAAGGTGGAGTTGAAGAACTCAAAAAACTAGTTCCTGAAGGAATTGAAGGACAAATACCTTATAGAGGATCTTTAAGTTCAAACCTTTATCAATTAATGGGTGGAGTAAGAGCTGGAATGGGATATGTTGGCGCAGAAAGTTTGGCCATGCTTAGAGAAAGGGCCAAGTTTGTCCAAATTACTCAAGCAGCACTTAAAGAAAGTCATCCCCATGATGTCATGATTACTAAAGAGGCCCCTAACTATAGGCTTTCTTAAAAAAAGGAAAAAAAATGTCTACAAGACAAATTTGGATAGTTGATTTTGGATCTCAGTATACTCAATTGATCACGAGAAAAACGAGAGAGTTAGGCTTCTCAGGTGAGATCTTGACCTTAGAAAAAGTGGAAGAGCTTTTTAATAATGGTCAATATCCAAAGGCCCTCGTGTTATCTGGTGGACCACATAGTGTTTTTGAAGATAACCATAATTATGACTTTTTATTTCAAAGAGAAGATTTACCGATACTTGGTATTTGTTATGGAATGCAGCTTTTAGGGAAATACTTTAATGGGGAAGTTGAAAAAGGCTTCACTGGAGAGTACGGACATTCTAAAGTACATTTTACAAGTGATTTTAAAATAGAGGGTTGTCCAGATGAATTTAATGTTTGGATGAGTCATGCTGATCATATCTCAAGTGCACCAAAAGATTTTTCTGTCGTCATGGAGACAAATAATAATTTTATTGGAGCTATAAAGCATAACACGAGACCAATTCTAGGGCTTCAGTTTCACCCAGAAGTTGATCACTCAGAGTTTGGGAAAGAAGTTCTCGGTCACTTTTATAACAATCTTGCTAACCTAAATAAAGATTGGGACTCAAAAACGATGCTTGAAGAGGCGACTGAGTTTGTATCCCAAGTTGGGGAAGATTATGTCCTGTGTGCTTTTTCAGGAGGAGTAGACTCACTAGTAGCGGCCACATTAACTCATAATGTGATTGGAGAGAAACTCCATTGCTTCTTTGTTGATAATGGGCTTTTAAGACCTCAAGACTATAATCATATTGAGCTTCTTAAAAAAGAAACAAACCTTAATATTACTGTTCTTGATGCTAAGGAAACGTTTTATAGAGCTTGCGAAGGTATCTCTGATCCTGAAGTGAAAAGAAAAAAGATTGGTTATACTTTTATCGAAGTGTTCGAAGAAAAAGTTCATGAATATGAAAAAAACCACGGCATAAAGTTTAAACACCTTCTTCAAGGAACTTTATACCCTGACGTTATCGAGTCTATATCACCTCATAAAAAGGGTGGTAAGTCAGATACAATTAAAAGTCATCACAATGTTGGTGGTATTCCTGAGAGAATGGAACTTAAGCTTCTTGAACCTCTAAGACTTCTGTTTAAAGATGAAGTGAGAATGATAGGTAAAGAGCTAGAGTTAAACCCTGATTGGGTTCATAGACATCCATTTCCTGGACCGGGAATAGGGATCAGAGTTTTGGGAGAGCTAAAACTAGACTCCATTAAAAAGGTGCAACAATCTGATCAAATTCTTTTTGAAGAACTCCATAATTTTGATTTATATGGAGCAACTTGGCAGGCATTTACTGTTTTTCTTCCAGTACAAACTGTAGGAGTCAAAGGTGATGCCCGGGCCTATGAAAATGTAATTTGTTTAAGAATGGTGGATAGCTCTGACGGTATGACAGCGAAATACTCTCAGTTACCTTACGAGTTTTTAACGAAGGTTTCTAACAGGATTACTAATGAGGTTAAAGGAATAACAAGAGTTGTTTATGACATCACCTCAAAGCCTCCTGGCACCATTGAGTGGGAATAAATAATTTTTATTCATTTAAACTAATTACCTAAGATTCCGAAAAGAAGTCCAGAAAAGACTAATTTTGTCTAATAAGGACTGACTAAAGTGGCGGATAATAAACCAAGCCTATTGCGTGTTCTATATCTGGGAGAAGATATAGCATTCATGAATAACCTGCAAAAGAGGTTTAAGTCAGATTACCCTGGTTTTAAATGGGACTTTAAACAGATCATCAACCTTTCAGATACAAATGCTTATGGTACTCTCATTGAACTTTTAAAGTTAACCCCCAATATCATTTATGTGGATTTATCAAGTCATTGGGAGCCTATGTCCGCTTTAGGCAAAATGGTAAATCGAATAGTAAAATTCAAACATGTCCCTATAGTTGGGCTCCTTGATGATATCACCCAAGTGGAAATAGCAAGAGCGAGCAGTTTTGAACTTATTTATGTAAAAACTCCTGAAATTCATGACCTTATTTTTCATCCTATGCATTACATTGTACCGGAAAAGCTTAATAAGTATGAGTTCGCGGAAGGAAAATGTAATCTCCCCACATTAATACTCGAAGAGGTTCATATCGGATACTTTACTCCTGAAAAAGTTCACTTTGAGCTGAATCAAGTATTACCTGAAGGATTAGACTTCCACCTTAATTGCTCTGTTCTTAATAAACATTCTCCGTCTAACCTTATAAAGGTAAATCGTTCAGGTAACTCTGATATCTATTATGATCATACTTATAATGCGGATGCAGAAATGCAATTTGTAGAAGAGCCTGATTATGAAGAATACGAACAAGAAAGAAATGAGTTTATAGAAAAAGTAAGAAAGAAAAATAAAGGCGTATCTGAAGATATCGTTGAGAGTGAAATAAAGATGGCCTTAGCAGGTTATCCTGATGCTAAAACATTGAAGGCCACAAAAGAAGCTGAAAGAGAGGAGAGTAAACAGAGGTTTAAAGAATGGGTTGAAGAATTTAAAAGTCCTCCTAATGTAAAGACAATAAAGATTTGTGTTGTGGACAGAGATCTTCTTTTTTTAAAGAACTTCAATACTAACTTAACTAAACTCAACTTTAATCTTCGTTTTTTAGATTCGTTTAGTGATGATTATGGTGTCATAGATAGAATACGACCTAATTTAATTACTTATACGGTTAATGATGCCAAAGGGGACCCATCTAAAGTCGAACAAATTTTTAAAGAAGAACTAGAAGTCTTAGACAAACTGTTTAAGAAAATTATTGCAATTAAAAAATATAACCCAATAGTCATACTTTTTAATTCTAATACCCTTGATGTTGAACAGCTTAAAGAGCAAACTTCTTATCATAATATCATCACCTTTCCTGGCCCGATTGACCCTGATAATATACTAAAAATGGGAGAAATAATTGGTATTAAGGAAAAGCAAAAGGCCAGAGATGAAAGAATAAAAAAAATCGCTGAAGCTAAAAAAGCAGGACAAAAACCTAGCTCTTCAGATGAGGTTGAAGATATCGTTTATTTAAATAAGGCCAATAATTCAGGATATATCGAGTATAAAGCAGAGATAAGAAGCATATCAGAAACAACACTAACATTCGCTACGACTACTGAGCTTACGTTAGGAACTTTTAAAATTTCAGACCCTGTCGGAGTATATCTAAGGACTGTTCCTATTGAGGGTAAAAAATATCTAAAAGATGGAATCTACTTTATATATTATGCATTAATTCATGGTTGGGATGAAGATCTTAAAAAGGCCATTAGAAGAGAAGTTGATAAAATATACTTGAAAGAAAAAGCAGAGAAAGAGGCCAAAGAAAAAGAAGATTTCGAAAAGAAAAATCAAGAGGTCATAGAAAGTAAAAAAGCTAAAGAAGATGAAGAAAATGGATCTAGTCAAAGTGAAGAGAGTTAAAATATCCCTTATGTATTATTGAAAAATTTTGTATGATAAGCTCTACTTGTAGATAACATAGAGTTTATTTTTATGATTAAATTATTCGTAGCTTTTTTTATATTCTTTATTTTTGTCGTTACTTTGGTTTCTGTTTTTCAAAAAAATCTAATATTTTTTCCGGATAAAACACCTCTTTCATCTTGTCACTATAGTCAGGACCTTATTGTAAATGATGACAAGGGAGTGAGGTATTATAAATGGAAGGCACCAGAGTCAAAAGGAACGCTCATTCATTTTCATGGAAATGCAGGAAGAGCATGCGATAGGCTCTATCTGCTTGAAGTATTTAAGTCTTATTCCTTAGATATTATTTTTGCTGAGTATCCAGGTTATGCTGAAAATAAAAATCTAGTAGGACAAAAAAAATTACTAGAGAATGCATCCCTGCTATTTAGTAGTTTGAATTCAGAAAAACCTATTTTCCTTTATGGTGAATCATTAGGCTCTTCTATTTCAACTTTCCTGGCCTCCAAATACTCAGTGCAAGGACTCATATTACAGTCGCCCTTTACGTCCTTAAAAGAGTTGGCCCAGAAAATATATCCCTTTTTACCTGTAAAATGGTTTATTCGATATCCTCTTGAACAAGACAAGTGGGCAGCAACTGTTAATGCACCAGTACTTATACTTCATGGTGTTAATGATGAGATTGTCCCTTACGAGATGGGCCAAAAGCTCAGTACAATATTTAAAGACTCTAAACTCGTCTCTTTTGATAATAAGGCCCATAATGACATAACGCTCAATAACCCGAAACTTTTTGAAGAAGTTAGCCGTTTTATAAATCGAAACATTTCCACTTCCCCTTAAATATAATGAACGCTATTGTTATGCTTCAATTAAGGGGAGTTTTTGATGAAAGGCTGGCAGAAGTGTCCTTATTCGCTGAACGTTAAGGCCGGAGAAAGGCTAATAATTTGTCAATGTGGAAAAACTGCAGACCCTCCTTATTGTGATGGTTCTCATAAGGGTAGTGAACAGAGGCCTTGTTTTTTAAACTTTGAGCAAGATAAAGTGGTCAATATTTGTGGATGCTTAGAATCAAAATCCATGCCTTATTGTGATGGTTCCCATTCAAGACTCTAGTCTTCTTGTCCCTAATAATAATATAATACCCTTTTGAGGAGTAGCATGTCTTTTGTTCATCTTAACGTTCATACAGAATATTCTTTGCTAGGAAGTACTGTTCCAATTAAAGGCCTTATACAGAAATGTTCTGATCTTAATATGTCCTCTGTTGCTATGACTGATCAAGGGAATATGTTTGGTTCAATTGAGTTTTACGTTAAGGCCAAAAAACAAGGAATTAAACCAATCCTAGGCGCTAATGTTTATTATTGTGATGATAGGTTTTCCAAAGCTGAACAAAAAAACCGTGAGCGTTTAGCTTCTCAAGATGATCTTGAAAGTAAACTTGGTATCTATCATTCTACTATTTTATGTAAAAGTAATAAGGGCTACGAAAACTTATGCCAAATTTTATCTAAGGCCTATCTTGAAGGCCTTGATCATCGACCTCGTGCAGATGTGAAGCTATTTGAAGAGTTTCATGAAGATATTATTTTTCTTTCAGGAGGCGCTAAAGCAGAAGCGGGGGCCTTTCTACTCAATGGCCAAGAAGATAAGGCTAAAGCTTCTCTCAAAAGGATGAAAGATATTTTTGGAGAAAATTTCTTTCTGGAAGTACATCGGCACGGCCATCAAGTAGAAGATAAGATTAATAATGGATTAGTCTCTTTGGCCAAAGACCTTTCGATTCCACTGGTGGCAACCAACGAAGTTTATTATTTGAACAAAGAAAATGCCAAGGCCCATGAAGTTCTTCTCTGCGTTGGTTCAAAAAAAACATTAAATGATAAAGATCGTATCATTTTTGAAGGTGGTCAAAACTACTTTAAAGACCAAGATGCGATGAATGATCTGTTTAAAGATATCCCTGAAGCTATTTCTAATACGGAAACCATCGCTAATTTGTGTAATGTAGATTTAAAGTGGAAAGATGAAAATGGAAATCAAATTTATCACCTTCCCAAATTTGATATTGATACAGAGGAAACTGAAGAGGAATTTTTTAGAAGAAAAACTAAAGAAGGACTCGAGGAAAGATTCGATGGGCCTCACTTTGTTAAAATAGTTAAAGAGGATAATTGGGAAAGTGAAGTTAAACCTCATTATCTTGAAAGGCTTAAAGAAGAGCTGGATATGATCTGTGAGATGGGGTTTACAGGTTATTTTCTTATTGTTGCTGACTTTATCCAATGGGCCAAAGATAAAGATATACCTGTAGGTCCTGGACGAGGTTCTGGAGCGGGTTCAATTGTTGCCTATGCTTTAAAAATTACTAATATTAATCCCATTCCTTACAATCTCCTTTTTGAGAGGTTTATTAATCCTGAGCGTATTTCAATGCCTGACTTTGATGTCGATTTTTGTCAACAAAGAAGAGGTGAGGTTATTAATTATGTTACCGAAAAATATAATAAAGAACGAGTCGGACAAATCGTTACCTTTGGTAAACTACTGGCGAAGGCGGCGATAAGAGATGTATCCAGAGTTTTAAGCTTACCTTACTCTGAGGCCGATATGCTTTCAAAGCTTGTTCCTGATGAACTTGGGATCACATTAGATCAGGCCATAGAGCAGGAACCAAAGTTTAACGAGTTGATGGATACGGACCCTAAAATTAAGCAAATTATTAATTACTCACGCCAAGTTGAAGGGCTAAGTCGACACGCTTCAATTCACGCTGCAGGTGTTATTATTACGAGTGAACCCCTGGTTAAGTATTGTCCGCTTTTAACTGGTGCTAATGAAGAAAGAGTTATTCAGTTTGATAAAAACTGGTCTGAAGAAATTGGACTCGTAAAATTCGATTTTCTTGGACTAAAAACTCTTACAGTGATTAGTTACGCCACCGAACATATTAGAAAAGGCGCTGATGAGCACTTTGATATTGAAAACATCGATTTGGAAGATGCTGATGTCTATAAGTATATTGCTGAAGGTGAAACAACAGGAGTTTTTCAGCTAGAGTCCTCGGGAATGATTGATCTTTGTAAAAGAATTCGTCCAGACTCAATTGAAGATATAACGGCCATCAACGCCCTTTATCGGCCAGGTCCCATGGGATCCGGTATGGTTGATGACTTTGTTGAAATTAAAAATGGTCGAAAAGAGGTCTCTTATCCCTTTCAAGAACTAGAAGGTGTTCTTAAAGACACTTTGGGAGTTATTGTCTATCAAGAGCAGGTTATGAACATTGCCCGGTTGGTTGCGGGATACTCTCTTGGTCAAGCGGATATGTTGAGAAGGGCAATGGGGAAGAAAAAACGGGAGGAAATGGATCGACACCGTGAAATCTTCCGTGAGGGTGCTATTGAAAAAGGCTTTGATGAAAAAAAGGCATTAGAGCTTTTTGATGCGATGGCAAAGTTTGCTGAGTATGGTTTTAATAAGTCTCACGCCGTTGCATATGCTTTTATTGCTTATCAGACAGCTTATTTAAAATATTATTATCCTTCTTGTTTTTATGCCGGTCTTTTAAGTACGGAACTTAATAATGCAGATAAAATTACACTTTATATTACCGATTGTAGGAAAAACGAAATAGAAGTTTTACCCCCGGATGTTAATGAGTCGATTTGGCTTTTTAATGTTGTGGAAGGAAAAATTCGCTTTGCTATGGGGGCCATTAAAAACGTTGGTGAACCGGCCGTAAAAGAAATTGTTCGTGAAAGACAGGAAAATGGCGCCTTTAAAGGATTTGTCGATTTTTGTGAAAGAGTCGATTTGAGAATTGTTAATAAACGAAGTGTGGAGTCATTAATTAAAGTAGGGGCCTTTGACCAATGTGAAAAGCTTAGCCGTAAGTCCCTATTTAATTCCATGGAAAAAATTATGACCCATGGAAATAAGGTCTCAGAAGAAAAGAGAATGGGACAAGGTAATCTTTTTGGTCTCGCTCAAGAATCATCAGAGAAGTTTCTTGAAATTGAAGAGTTTAGAGAGTTTGATGATAAAGAAAAGCTTGGTTATGAGTTTCAACTCCTTGGTATTTATGTCTCAGGTCATCCACTCGATCAGTATGCAGAAGATCTTAAAAAACTTGGAACAATGAATATTTCGAGGGCCTATGAACTAGAACCACTTAAGAATATGGGACCATCAAAAGAGCGAAAATGGGATAATGGCTCAAAAAGAGATGTTATTGTTGGGGGCCTTTTATCAGGAACGAAGACGATCTTGACGAAAAAGGGTGAGAAGATGGCCTTCACCAATCTGGAAGACCTCACGGGCAAAATTGAATGTGTCGTCTTTCCTAAGGTTTTTACGGAATATGAAGAATTTCTTAATACAGATGAACCTGTTATTATTGAAGGACAAATAAATACTAAAGAAGAACCTAAAAAACTCTTTCCCTCAAAAATCATAAGACTCAGAGATGAAAGAGAAGATAAAATTACAGGGGTACGTATCAGTCTCAACTTAGAAATGATTGCCCCTGATATGATAGACAAGCTAAAAACAACTTTGGAGGACTACCAGGGAAGTATACCGGCCCATATTATTTTTCAAAGCAATAAAGGACGGGCAAGAATGCCTTTGGGTAAAGAGTTTTTTATTGATCCATCACCGCAACTTGCCAATAAGGTCAATGACATTTTTAATGAGAAGTGTGTCCAGTTTATTATCAATGGAGAGGTTTAGAATGATAGCAAGAATGCTTTTGTTTATGAGTTTAATTTTATCAACATACTTAAGTGCCAGTACAATATCGGGGCCAGTAAAGGGCAATGGACGATTCTATGCAGTAGAAGAAGATAACCTTAGCTTCGTTAAAAAACAGTTGCTATTTAATGCTTACCGCGAAGTTTTGACCAAAGTTCTCACTGAGCAGGGTTTGAATCAAGAATTATTTTGGCGAAGCTTTGATGAAAAATTCGAACTTTTCTTTAAACCTGTCCAAGAAAAACTTGAAGAGAAATATGGAGTTAATTCAGAAAATTTCAGTGAAAAGAATAAAGAGGCCTTTCAAAAAAGCTTAAGAATTAAAAGATTAACCGCTAAAAGCTCTTTTATGAACCTTAGATCATGTATTCAATCTTATTCTATAAAAAAAATGAGTAGATCAAGCCAAATGGCCAACAGTAGATTTATTGAGATTTTGGCAAAAGTTAATAAGGTGTCGTTAGGAAAAATTTATGTGAATTTGACCAGAGAAGGTGAAAACCGCTCTCTCAAATCTCTTTATGTTACTGTGGATTACAATATCAATAATATGATCTGGCCCGATACAGGGGTAGAGATGAAGAAAGATTTTATTGATGTTATCAATAACTCTTGGAAAAACTTTTTAGAAAAAAATCTAGAGGGCCTTGTTGGTGAAGTCATTTTTACAACTGATGATTTAGAGTTAGAACTTAAGAGGTTTTCACAAATACCGGTTGATGTATCTCAAAGTGTCGGTGAACAAAACCCAGCTCGCCTAAGTACAAGCTTTAGTAACTCAGCATGGCTTAAATTAAAAGTGAGTTTAACAAAATTAAAAGAGGATGAACTACTCATGAATAGAGAGTTTGGTATTGAGAACTCTTTTATTCTACAAGACTTAAGCTCTAACGGCATCATTCATTACAATGATATGGTTAATACAAAGTTCTCCCATAAATTTGATAATCCCCAAGAGTTAAGTTCTCAGTTGGCGACTCGAATTTATAATATGCCTTTACCTAAACTAAGAGAGCTCAAAACGAAGCTTGAAAATACTCCGGCCAATCAAAATGAAATGACCGTTTTGTTAAAAAATGTGAGCAATATTCAGGAAGTATTTTCATTTAATAACTTTCTTCGAGGGCAAGGGGTTTCTTTCCAAATCCAGCCGTCAATTGACCGCCTCGAGAGCTCTGAGATTCGCATAGGAGTTCGTTTTCTTGGTGCCAAAGAAGAATTTTTATCCTTTCTCTCTCAACTCAATAATGAAAACTTTGGAAAAGGCCTTTTTATAAGTATCGATGACCCAGAGAGACCCTATGTAATGAATATTCATCGTAAACAAAAAGAAAATGAAGCTGAATTACAGGGAATAAAGGAAAAAAAGGCCTCTCAAAGAAAATCATCCTAAAGGATTTTATAATAATTTAGGAATATATAAGAAGGGCAGCACCTATGCTTAAACTATTAAATATGACTTTCCTTTTTCTTTTTTTTGTGAGTTGTGGTGGGGAAGTCATCAAAAGAAACCACCAAGGCAGAATGCCTAGAAAAGAACCAAGAAAGTTTTTTACCGGTGTTAAGAAAAAGGTCGTTCTTTTAGAGTTTTATAATGAATCTCCATATGGAGGACTAGATCTAGGTATTACGGCAACTGAGGAAATTAGAAACGAATTATCGCGCACAGGTGAGTTTATGATAGACCCACTGGGCTCAAAAATATTTGGAGACTCCAAAGAGATTTATGCCGGCGCTGGAACCAAACTTGTTCAGCTGGCGAGAAAGGCCAAAATGGGCGGGCTAAACTTTGTGGTTTTTGGAAGAATCAAAGAGGCCAGAGTTCGAGAGAAGTCCGATGAAATTGGGATCATTCGTCAAATTAAATCCTATACAGAAAGTGTTGTCGAAATAAGAATATTTGACGTTAACGCTAACAAAGAAGTTCTCAATCATACCCTAAGAGGGTACGCAGACGATCAATCATTTCGCTTTTTTGCTCAAAATAGAGAGAGCAAGCTGACCTACCGAAGAGAGCTATTAAGATATGCTGTTAAAGTAGCGGCCAGAAGGGCCATACCGGCCATCCTATCTTTGTCTCAAAAAATGGACTGGACCGGAAGAGTGGCCAAAATACTCGATTCAAAAATTTACATTAATGCTGGGCGAAAAAGCGGCATCAATATTGGTGATATCCTCAAAGTTATAACAGAAGGAAATGAAATATATGACCCTGAAACAGGGGCCTTATTAGGGACCTCTAAAGGGGATGTCAAAGGAACTATTGAAGTGATTGACTTCTTTGGCCCAGATGGTGCCATAGCCGTTCTCCACTCCGGTGGATCCGTTTCTGAAGGGGACTTCGTTCAGCTCTACTAAGATTATAGGCCCTAGATGTTTTAATTTATTCTTTTTTTTGCTATAAAGCGTTCATGCAAATTTATGATATTTTTAAGTCAATGGCCTTTAGAATGGACCCCGAAAAGGCACATGATCTTTCTATGTGGGGGTTTTCTAAGTTTCCTCATATCTTCTCTGGGCTTTTTAATCAGCATCAATTAGGGCCTCAATATTCTCTAGAAGTGGCAGGGCTTAATTGGTCTTTTCCAGTAGGTTTAGCGGCCGGTTTGGATAAGAATGCCCAGGCCATTGATTTTTTTAGTGGCCTGTATTTTGGGGCCATTGAAGTTGGTACAATCACCCCTAAACCACAATCTGGAAATGATAAACCAAGACTCTTTAGATACCCGAGTGAGAGCTCTTTAAGAAATAGAATGGGCTTTAATAATCTTGGTATGGAAGAGGCCTATAATAACCTAAAGAGATGCGAGAAAAACTGTAAATTAATTGGAGTGAATCTCGGTAAAAATAAAACAACCTCCGAGGCCGATGCAGCGGAGGATTATAAAGTTCTTTATCAAAAACTGGCCCCTTTGGCCGATTATGTAGTCGTCAACGTCTCTTCTCCAAATACGCCTGGGCTTAGAGATCTTCAAAGAGCTGATAAATTAAAAGAAATTTTCATAAATCTTAAAGAACCAAGACAACAGTGCTCGAGACCTCTTTTTCTTAAAATCTCTCCGGATATGGCCATTGATGATATTGCTTCTACCGTTGATGTTGTTAAAGAATTTGATCTGGCCGGAATTATCGCTACCAACACAACGATTATGAAGGATAGAGGGGACGGGGGAATCAGTGGTAAGCTTCTTTCAGAGAAGTCTGCGCTGATGAGAAACAAAATTCTTGAAGTTTTGGCCGAGACACCTCAGATTGAACTCATTGGAGTGGGAGGGATATCTCACTTTGATGACTTGGTCGATTTTTGGAAAAGAGGTGGAAAGGTTTGTCAGATCTATACTTCTTTTATCTATCAAGGCCCTCAAATATTGGCAGACTTTAAAGATGGTATGGATAAGCTGATGCAAAAACATGGCGTGCAGAACTTAAATGATCTTCTCGTTGCCATGAGAAACTAGAGGCATACCTTTGGCCCAGCTTTCATTTTACCCTTATGGGGAATAGCGAATAAATTGATTTGAGAACTCGAGAGGACTTCCTTTAAGAATTCTCCAGCGCTTTTGCCAAGTCTTCCTAAGGGGATTCGAATTTCTTTTAGTGCGAGCTCACCCATATTAATGGTTTCATCTCGTGTCCAAAAATCAATAAGGGCATAGCATTTACTTGGCGAAATTGTTTTTGTTCCAGAGCTAATATTGAGAGCTTGGGGCAATTCGAGCTCATAAACTCTACCTTGATGTTGTTTCCATATCAGTTCATGGGCACTATAGCGCTCTTTTTTGTTATTAATAAGACACTCAATAGAAAGACTTGAGGGCCTATCAGGGAGAATTTGAGCATTCTCAACACGAACTTGTGTCTTAAAAGGGTTAATGACGATATTACGAGCGGCAAATAATTGAAGAGGTAAAATGAGGCCTATAATTAAAATTTTCATATTTATATATTAAACAAAATTTAATTGGGATGAAAGAGGTATATGAGCTTAAGCATAAAATTAATAGTTTAAAGTAAAGATCTCGCGTATAATGAAGGTATGAAAAAAATTATTTGTATTATGATGTTGTTATGCTCCCAAGCATACGGAAGTCAGTTTTTAACTCTTATATCAGATATCGATGATACCGTTAAAATGACCGCTTTAAAGGCCTCTAAAAAATACTTTACTTGGTATGGCCCAGGTTCAGTTCCCTTTTATGGTATAAGTGACTTATATACTTACTTTCTTTGTCATGATGTTATTCAAAAAAAAGTCTGCGTTGATAGTAGGGCAAACGATCAAACTTTTCGAGGAATGATCTACGTCACCGGAGCGCCTCCAGGTGTTCATCGACTTGGACTTCATTTTTTGAATAAACATAATTTTCCATCTCATAAAAATGTTGTTTATAAACCTAAACTTAGGCTATCGACCTATGAGTATAAGAAAAAGGTCATTAGTGATATCATTTCCATTTATCCGAATAAGCCTTATATACTTCTTGGTGATAATGGAGAGTATGACTCTAAGGCCTATCGAGACGTTAAAAAAAGATTACCTTCTCAGGTTAAAGATATCTTTATTCACTATGTATATCCAACAAAAGGTGAGCACCATAAAATTGAAGATGGCCAGATTGCCTATTTAACTGCAGTTGATTTAGGTATTCATTTTTTAAATAAGGGCCTTATTGATGAAGGTGATCTTGAAAAAATAATTCATGGTTCACTATTGAATCTTAATAATAAAATGACTTATGTTTTACGTGATTGGATGGTTTGTAAGGACTTTTTTAGAAAAAACTATTTTCCAACACTGAATGGTAAAAATAATAGACTCAATCCTATCGTAGAACAATTTAAGAAAAAGTTATTGGCCCATGAAAGGTGTCAGTAGTTATAGTCAGGTCTTTGATTATATTCAATAGGGTCTTTTACGCCAGCTTTTTGAAATCCTCTTAAGCGAAGAGCACAAGAGTCACATACGCCACAGGCCTTTGTGCTACTACCATAACAAGACCAACTTTTTTCTAATGGGGCCTTTAATTCAATGGCCTTAAGTACGATCTCTTCTTTTTTATAGTGAATAAGAGGAGTAATAACTTCAATATTACCGTCTTTAGTCCCTTCTTTAATAAGGGCATTGAGCGCCTTATAATAGCTTGGTCTACAGTCCGGGTAACCTGAAGAGTCTTCAGCAACAGCACCAATATATATTTTTGTTGCCCCTATAACTTCGGCCCAACTAACGGCCATAGAAACAAGGTGAGTATTTCTAAAAGGAACATAGCTATCAGGAATTTGTTCAGATTCACCTTTGAATTTTTTTACTTCAATGTTTTGATCCGTTAAAGAAGATCCCCCAATTTGTTTGAGAAATGAGACATCTATCGTTTTGGTATGCTCAACATTATAATGTTTGGCTATTTGCTTAAAGCAATCAAGTTCTTTATCTTCTGTTTTTTGGCCATAATTAAGGTGAAGGAGGGCCAAGTTCTTATGGTCTTCATTGGCCAGGGCCGTACAGACAAGAGAGTCCATCCCTCCAGAGACAAGAACAACTGCTAATTCATCACTTTTATTACTCATGAGCTACATATGCGTTAGTCATCGTCTTCTGTCTATGCTTGAGAAGAGATTACACGAAGCCTTTATGTAAAATCAAGCACTTAAGCCTTGTTTGCGAGCTCTTTAATCATCGCCAAGAATTGATCTGTTTTTTGCTGGGCCATCTTTTTCTTTTGATCCAGATCACCTTCATTTTCACTAATCATAATATAGAACTTTATTTTAGGCTCAGTTCCACTAGGACGAAGATAAAGCTTGTTTCCAGATTTAAAGCGAAAACCCAGAACATTACTGTTTGTAAAATCGATAGGACTCAATGTTTTGGTTTTCCAATCTTTTATGGTTAGGGATTGATAATCCTCTAGAGATTCAATTTCTTCAACAAAATCAGATCCTTCATAATTTCTGAAGGTTTCCATGATGCGATTAATTTTCTGGGCCCCTTCAATACCAAAGTAATCTAGGGAAAGAAGTGTTTCGTTGGAGAAGCCGTATTGCTCATAAATGAGATCAAGAGCATCAATTAAATCCATTCCTTGAAGTTTATAATATAAGGCCACTTCGGCCATGAGGCCTAGTGATGCCACTCCATCTTTATCTCTGACATGGGGATGAGGTAAATAACCAAAGCTTTCTTCAGTGGCAAAAACAAACTCTGCTTCTGGTGAGTTGGCCTCGATTTCATTCATTTTCCCACAGATCCACTTAAAGCCAGTTAAGGTATTGTAGGTTTTAAGTCCAAAGCTTTGGGCAAGCTTTTCTTGTAAGTTTGAAGTTACAATTGTCTTAATAAAGTATCCGTTATCTGTCAGAGTCCCTAATTGCTTTTTTTGAGTAAGGATATAGTGGAGCATAAGAACTCCAATTTGATTACCATTAGGATAAACGACATCGCCATTTTTTCTTAAAACGGCCACCCCTAGACGATCGGTATCAGGATCTGTCCCAAAAGTAATATCTGCTTTATTTTTTTTCATAAGGTCCACGGCCATCGCCATGGCCTCAGGATTTTCTGGATTAGGTGATTTTACAGTAGGAAAGTCTTCATCAGGGGCCTGTTGTTCTTTAACAACCTCATATGAGCTTAGTCCCATTTTATCTAGTAACATTGTACAAGGAACGCCCCCCGTTCCATGAATTGCTGTGTAAACTATTTTAAGCTCTTTGCCTTTTTCCTGACAGAGTTTCGGGTTGATGACGTATTTGAGAATAGAGTTAAAATACTCTTGTTCCACATCTTCATCCACCCAAAAGATCATTTGCTCTTTAAGACCTTGTTCAAAATCTTTTAAAGGAATTTCAGAAAAATCATTTATTCTATTGTATTTTTCTATAACAAGTTTATCTTCTGGAGGGGTGACTTGAGCACCATCATTCCAATAAACCTTATAGCCATTATACTCTGGTGGATTGTGACTGGCCGTGATCATCACACCGGCCTGGGCCTTATGGTAACGGACAGAGTAGCTCAATAGAGGGACCGGATTTAATCTTTTATAGATATAACTTTTAATATTATTTCCATAAAGAACTTGGGCCACCTCTTTAGCAAACTCAAAAGAGTACCTTCTACTGTCATAACTAATGGCAACTGAAATATTATCTTGAAATGTTTCTTTTAATTGTAAGGCCAATGCGTATGTGGCCCTTCTTATTGTATACTTATTAATTCTATTAGGTCCGAAACCAATTATTGAGCGCATTCCGCCTGTACCAAACTCAAGATCTTTGTAAAACCTTTCTTCAATTTCTTTATGGTCCTTATTATCAAGTAGGGATTGAATTTCACTTCTTTCACCTTCACTAAAATAAGTGTTCTGGGCCCATGCTTTGGCGGCCTCAATGGCTTCAGTATTCATAGCTCTCCTTTAGAATGAAGCCCATATTCTCAAAGCTGATTAATAAAATCAAATATAGGCGTTGCGTTTTTAGCAACCGCAAAAAAAAATCTTTAAATAATTTGATTCTTTTAATCAATTTAATGTTGTATACAGTTATTAAATTTTTCACATACATTTCTAGGGAGATTAATATGGCAAATCCTAACCAAAAGCATAAGTTAAACGTTGAAGGTGCTTGGTACTGTACAGATCCAGATGATGATGGTGGAGAGGGATGTATTGCATGTAACGTTTGTTACACAGGTGCTCCAGATTTTTACGCAGAAGATGAAGATGGTAATGCCTATATTAAAAAACAACCAACGACTCCAGAAGAGATTGAGTTGTGCCAAGAGCAAATGGATGCATGTCCAGTTGCTTCCATTGGAAATGACGGCTAAAAATTCCTTAAATAGGATTATTTTCTTAGTGCGTAAAAAATATTTAACCTTATAATAGAAGAGAGTTTAATTTTTTTAAACAAGGATGTTTATGGAACCCACTACAATTCAAATAATTGGGACAGTTATATTTGCTATAGCTGTTATTCATACCTTTTTAGTCTCCAAATTCCAGCATATTGCTCACAGCTTTCCGGAAGGCTCCATACCAAGAGAGTTCTTTCACTTTTTAGGCGAGGTTGAGGCCGTATTCGGAATGTGGGCCTACCTTTTTATGGGCATCTATGCTGCTATGGCAGGTGTGTCTGTATATGATGAAAATCATAATGTAATTGGAGGAGCTCTGCACTACATGCAGGGGCTAAACTTTACTGAGCCCGCCTTCGTATTCACCATCATGGTTATGGCCGGGACAAGACCTATTATTTATTTTGCCGAGTCATGTATTAAAGTTGTCTCTAAAGTGATTCCGCTACAAAAAAGAATGGCGTTTTATGTGGCGACATTGATTGTTGGGCCATTATTAGGCTCTTTCATTACAGAGCCAGCAGCAATGACAGTTACAGCACTTATCCTTCTTGATTATTTTTATTCAGGAGAAATGTCTACAAAGTTTAAATACGCTACTCTTGGACTTCTTTTTGTAAACGTATCCATTGGTGGAACACTATCGCATTTTGCTGCTCCACCGGTTTTAATGGTTGCTGGTAAATGGGGTTGGGGAATCAGTCACATGATTGGTAACTTTGGATATAAGGCCTCGATCTGTGTTGTTATTGCGACACTTGTAACAGCTTTTCTTTTCAAGGATGAATTAAAGGGTGAACTCAAAGATAAAGTAAAGCACGAAGCTTATATGACCCCAACTTGGTGGATCACTCTTATTAGTTTAGTCCTATTGGCCATCACCGTTTACTTTGCTCATTATATGGTTATCTTTATGGGTAACTTTCTTCTTTTTCTTGGCTTTGCAGCGGTTACCAGAGAATATCAAGATGAACTTAAGCTCACCAGCTCCTTACTCGTTGGATTCTTTCTTGCTGGACTTGTAACTCTTGGTGGTATGCAAGGTTGGTGGATTACACCACTATTAAAAAGCTTAGGTGATATTCCATTATTTATTGGTTCTACGGCCTTAACAGCTATCACTGATAATGCGGCCCTAACTTATTTAGGTTCACTTGTTGATGGCATTTCAGATTCTCAAAAATATTATCTTGTTTCCGGTGCTGTAGCTGGAGGGGGACTTACTGTTATTGCTAACGCTCCTAACCCGGCCGGTTTTGGGATTCTTAAAGGGACTTTTGGTAAAGATGGTATTAACCCATTAGGCTTACTAGTGGCGGCCATTCCGACAACCATATTGTCTCTACTATTATTTTATTTCTTACCAAGCTTTTAAATCAAAAGGGCCTTAGGGCCCTTTTTTTTTAATCAATTTTTATAACCCAGCCCTCAGGTCCTTGTTTACGTCCTTCTTGAATGTCTAAAAGCATATTTCTTAGTTGCATAGACACTTCTCCTGGGGCCTTATCAAAGGTGTATTTTTCGCCGTTTTTATCTCCAAAATATTCGATAGGAGTAATGATTGCTGCCGTGCCACATGCAAAGGCTTCAGTACAGCGCTTGGCCTTAATATCTTCTAGAAGCTCGTCAATATGAATCTTTCTAATCGTAACCTGCATTCCGTTGAGCTCTGCTAAATCGACAAGTGATTTTCTGGTAATACCATCTAAGATCGTATCACTTACAGGAGGTGTAACAAGCTCATTTCCATAAACAGCAAAGAAATTCATCCCGCTGAGCTCTTCAATATAACTATGCTCTTTAGCATCAAGCCAAAGTGAGTTCATATAACCCATTTGAGCAGCATCCACATTACTCAATAAACTTCCAGCGTAGTTTCCACCTGTTTTGGCCGCTCCAGTGCCACCAGGAAAGGCCCTCACCATTTCTCTTTGAATAAGAACACTCATAGCACCGGCCGAATAATAGGTAGCACTAGGGGAAGCAACCACCATAAATTTAAACTTCTGACTGGGTTTGATTCCCAGGTTTTCTTCAGTCGCAAATGTAAAAGGTCTAATATAAAGGGAGCTTCCGGCCTTTTCAGGAATAAAGTCACCACAAAGAGAGACAATAGTATTAACCGCTCCCATGAAGATTTCTTCTGATATCTCTGGAATGGCCATTCTTTTTGCTGAAAAATTAAAGCGGTTAAAATTCTCTAAGGGCCTAAAAAGAAAAGGGCCTTTACCATCAGCTTTATAGGCCTTCATGCCTTCAAATATTTCTTGTGCGTAATGAAAAACTTTAGCTGTAGGAAAAAGATTAATAGGCCCATAAGGGACTATTTGAAGATCTCCCCATTTTCCATTGTCATAATCACAAATGGCCATAACGGGTGCAAGGACTTGTCCAAATCCTACTTCTTCTGGAAGCTTAAAGTTACTGATAGCGTCTTTGGCCTCTTGTGTTATGTTCATCGTCCTATCCTGTTGTAGTTAAATCATCGGTACTCTACCAAAAATGGAAGGTATTGGAAAATTATGGTCATTTTAATTCCGCGGTGCTAATTTTTTGGCCATGGAAAACAAGATTTGTCTCACAGGAATTAAGCCAACTGGAAGTCCGCACTTAGGAAACTATCTAGGCGCCATTAAGCCTGCCTTAGAAAACCTGAAAACCTCAAGTGCTGAAAATTATTTCTTTATTGCAGATTATCATGCGCATACATCCGTTAAAGATCCTAAGTTATTTCGTCAATACGTTATTGAATTAGCAGCAACATGGTTGGCCTGTGGCTTGGATCCAGAAAAAGTTGTTTTCTATAGACAGCTCGATGTACCAGAACTTTTTGAATTGAATTGGCTTCTTGCTTGTCATACTCCCAAAGGAGATTTGAATAGGGCCCATGCCTATAAGGCCTTAGTTCAAGAAAATGAAGAAAAAGGAAATAAAGACCCAGATCACGGTGTAAATATGGGTCTGTATACATATCCTCTTTTAATGAGTGCAGATATTCTTCTTTTTGATGCGAATCTTGTTCCTGTAGGAAAAGATCAAATTCAACATGTAGAGATCGCTCGCTCCATTGCTAAAAGAATCAATCAACTTTATAAGACGGAGGTTCTTGTTGAGCCTCAAGAAGTTATAGAAGAAGATGTGGCAACGATTATTGGTTTAGATGGAAGAAAGATGTCTAAATCATATAATAATACGATTCCTCTATTTTGCCCTGAAAAGAAACTTAAAAAGCTTTTAAATAAGATTACTTCTGATTCAACGGGACCAGATCAACCAAAGGATCCAGATTCATCTTATGTTTATGAGTTTTATAAATATTTTTCTACACCAGATCAGCTTAAAAGCTTTAGGGCCGAATTAGAAAAAGGAATTAGCTGGGGTGAGGCCAAGGCACAACTTTTTGAAGTGGTTAATGACCAGTTAAAAGATATGAGGGCCAAGTATAACGAGCTGATTGATGATCCTGGTTATATTGATTCTTTATTAAAAGAAGGTGGGCAAAAGGCCAGAGAAAAAGCATCGGCCACCATGAAAAGAGTGAGAAAGAATCTTTTAGGTGTTCAATGAGATCTTTTGATCGTCAAAAAGTGCCTTTACCTAAAATCAAAAAAGTAGAATTCAATGACGGGCCAGTTGTGGTTGAGATTGGTGCAGGCGTAGGGCTTCACCCTATAATGTACTCTCAAGAGTTTCCTGATCATCAAGTATTGGCGATAGAGAGAACACGCTCTAAGTTTGAGAAGTTTGAGCGAAGACTCAATAATCATCCTCACATTAAAAACTGTACGGCGATTCATGAGGATGCCATCTCAGTCATTACGCATTTAATAGGGGATGCTCAGGTGGATCGGTATTTTATTCTTTACCCGAATCCTTATCCTAAAAAAAATGATCAAAATAAGCGCTTTTATGCCATGCCATTTATGGAAGAAATTCTAAGAACGCTTAAGGCAGATGGAGAAATCATTCTTGCCACGAATGATCTTCAATATAAAAAAGAGTGTATAGAGTTTTTTAAAAACGATTGGCATTTAGAGCTTGTTGAAGAGTCACTTGTGACAAAAGGTAGGACTCATTTTGAAAAGAAGTATCTTTTAAGAAATGAGCCCTGTTATAACTTACTTTTTACTCGAAAGAGCATTCTCAGCAGCACCGGCCCAAATAACCTGGCATGAGCCGTATCTTAGTCTTTGCGAAAGATAATCTTGATGTCTTAAAACATGATCATCTTCTTTCATAAGACTTTTAACTTTGTTTAATTTGTTTATTCGACACTTTTTATTTCTGCAATACGTAGGGGCCAGTGACATTGCTGGAGGATCAAGGTGTCCTGGTAGGATGGCCTCAAATACCTGAATCAGAGATCTTTCAATCGTTGATAAAGTAAAGTCATACATTTTCCTTGCTCCATTACGGGCCTTTTTATAGGCCGTATAACCAAACTCTTTATCAGTCATATTGTAAGTGTCTGAGCATAATTCAGGATCTTGAATATCTTCAATGGTGATAGTCTTTCTTTTAAAACTTAGGCTTCCTTTTTGCGTGTGCTCAAGGTTGATATACTGTGGTTTAAAATCAGTCATTGATCCAAGGTTTAGTTCATTGAAGTGATCATATTCTTTTGTATGGCCACCATGTGTATGGGCCGAGACATAGACCGTGTTGGGAAATTGATTTGTAATTTTATCTAGGCCCTCTTTAGATTGCTTATTAAAAGTATCCACTGGGTGATGGGCCATGAGTAAAAAAGTTGAATTTGAGTCTTGCTCAATCCAGTTTTTAACAACGCTCAATTGTGTTTCTCTAAAGGATCCCACTTGTCCCGCATTTTGAGAGGCGGTTACAAAACTTCTACCACTTGATAATCTAAAAGCAGGTAATAAAGGACTTTCAGGATAATCTGTCGAGTCCATCAGGATCGCTTTAATAGGAGCGTGTCCTTTTTTATTATGAGCAAGGTTGAGCTCTTGAATAAGAAGCGCTTTATAGGAAACTCTAAGATCATTTGAAAGAGGGAGTACGCTATAGACTTTTTGAACAAAGGCATTCTCATCTTCACTTTCATAAAGACAAACACGAAGCTCTGTTTTGGGCTCGTGACGATCTTTTTTGGCCATTCTAATATAGCACTTCATTTTATTGCGACTAAAGCCTAGGTTTTGTTTCTCAAGCTCTTCGAGGTAGTACTCAACAAATACGTCTTTTGATAAAAGGTGTGTTTTATATTTTTGAGGTTTTTTTACAGGGTAGTCAGTTTGGCAAACTTTTTCCCATAGATTTTTAAGCCCTGTTTTTTTAAATGCTCTTGAGCCGCCACCGTTTCCATAGAAAAAGAAGTCATGGTTTCCAGGTGCCATAACCCAGCCTTTATGGACATCGGCGTTTGAGTTGATCACTTTGGTAAATGTTTTCCATTCATTTTTACAACCAAGATTGAGAGCATCTCCAAGGTGAATAAGGTATTTTCCTTGAGCATGGTTTCTAATGGAATACTCAAACATATCCTTTGAAAAGAGGTCCAATTGAGGTGGTCTAATAGATACGCTAATGACCTTATCAATCAATTTAGTTCGAATAAGGTGAGGGTAGGCCAAAAGGTTGGTGAATTGATTATCAGCAACAACCATAACTGGTAGGGGATTAGTGAGGTTCTCTTTTTCTATAAGAGTGACTTTCGCCTCTAGAGAACAGACCATAAGAAGTAAGCAAATAGCTTTAAATATTTTCATTGAAGACCCTTTTTTCCGAACTATATCAAGTATTTAAAATATCTCAACAAGATGGTGAAATTCATTTTCTTTTTACATAATTATCTTAGGATTGGAACTAACAAAACTTACTAAGTGTTTGAAATCTTATAATAAAAATACTGCTACGTTGTTTGACTTAAAGTTGCGTGGCACTATACAGTCTTCCTAATTTTCACATTTTATGTAACTAGCTGAGGATCCAATGAAGATACTGTTGTTATCTGTTTTATTATTGTTGTGCTCTTGCGGAAGAAATAAGACAATTCAAGATTTTATTGATCAAATTAACTCTAACTCCAAGTATAGCTTTAAATTACTTAAAAACTCCGGACGTCGCCCTAATGGTGATTATGCTGTTTTAGAAAACTCAGTCGATGGCAAGATTTTTGCTGTTGATATGGAAAGCTATGACGAATCCGGTTTAGATGCGCTTACATTTTTTGAAAATCACCTTGATGATAACCTTGTTGTTGAGATTGTGAATAGCTATGAAACACAACAGGTACATTATAGATATGTGTATTTCGGGGATAAACTTACCTATATTCCCTACACTATAACAGTAACAGAGTACGTAGGGGATAACGGGTTAATCTATGATAATGAAAGTGAAATCCCAAAGGACCTTGAATCCGTGGGCGCTTTTAGAGAAAACCTCTCCAATGAAAAAGTTATTTTTGAATTAGTAAATCAATATGGACTTAGTTTAGACAGAGCAAAACTTATTGCCAGTATTCGTAGACACTACCTTTTCTCTTCTTCACAAAGAACCCTTACTAAAAAAGAGATGTCTAACTATTTTATAGTCTTAACAGGTACTGATTATTTATCAGCGAAAAAAGCATTTGAAGAATATATCAGCGGAAATAAAGAAAAATTTGACCGGTTTTTAATTAATGCCGCAAACTATAATAAAACAGCTCCTGAAGCAGTTATGAAACTAATCTCTGAAATGTTTCTTCAATAAAGCTTGCCCTTTACCTTAGCTTATTGATAAAGTGCAACAATGGAACTCCAAAAAGGACTACGGGGCCTTTTAAAAGATCAATTTAAACGGTTCTTTCTCTACTATCTTGCAGCAGCAGCAGCTCTTTATTTCACCCATTACATGGGAAGCTTTCTGCCATTCTACGCTAAAGAATTAGCAGAGATTATAGAAAAGGGAACCGAGTCTATTGATACTTCCATTTTCTTTTATCTTGCTTTAGGTATTCTCGTCTTCAGAACAAGTTCCAGATTGCTTTTCTTTTATCCGGCGCGTGTTCTTGAAAGAGATATGCGGGTTAATATTTTAAAAAGATTAGAAGAAACTAATCCCTACCGTTATAAAAAATACTCAGAAGGGCAGCTGTTCCAAGTTCTTTATACGGATACAGAACAGATAAGGGCCCTTGTTGGCTTTGCACTTTTACAGATGGGAAATGTGTTTATCGCTCTTATAGTCCTTGTTCCAAAACTTATTGAGTTTAATCAAGAGCTAACCTTGGCCTTAATCCCCATGGTCGTAGGAAGTCTTCTTTTTGCCATCATTGTCGGTAAAACAAGAGTTTGGCATAGAAAGTCCGCTGACATCCAAGGTGATATTCAAAATAATATTATGGAAGCTTTTAATGGAAAAAGAACAATTAAAAACTTTCACGCTGAGTCTTCTTTTATAGATTTATTTAAATTCATTTCTAATAAAGAGCTCGATTATAGCTATAAGGCCGGTAAGGCCATCTCAGTATCTGTTCCTTTCATTCCTCTAGGGATAGGGCTCTCCTTTTTATGGGGAGCACATATCATTCATCAAAATGGGCTCGAAGGATCCGCTCTTGTTTTATTTTCTGGATTTGTTTTTCTTTTCTTAGAGCCTTTAATGTTCTTATCTTGGATAGGAGTTGTTTTCACGGCCTCTCTTGCTGCTTGGTCTAGAATTGATGAGTTTATTCATCAAATAGATACAAAAGATGAGTTTGAAGTAAAATTAGATGACGTAGCGATTATAAAAGATCAGGACTTTGAAAAAATAAAAGTGCATTTTTGGGATAAAGAAATCAGTATTAAATATCTTAAAGGTGGCATGACAGTTCTGGTTGGTAATACAGGTTGTGGAAAAACAGAAGTGCTGACCCAATTGGCGCATGTTTTAAAAAAGCATAATAAATCTCTTTGTTATATTGGGCAAAACCCTTATATCTATCATGATAATATTCAACATAATATTTTCTTAGGTGAAGAAAATATCTCTGAGCAAAAAATTGAAAAAGCCTACCATCTACTTTCCATCTTTGGCCTTAGCTTTTTATCTCATTCTAAAAGTGGACTTCTAAACCTCGAGGTAGGGGAACATGGTAAAAGATTAAGTGGCGGACAACAAAAAAGATTAAGCCTCGTAAAAAGCTTACTTTCAGATTCTGAGTATCTTATTTGGGATGATCCTTTTTCTTCGATTGATGTTATTTTAGAAAAAGAAATATTATCTCAACTTCATCAAGAAAGACTTCTTGAAAACAAAACAATAATTATGAGCTCTCATAGACTCTCAACGGTTAAACACTCTGACTACTGCATCCTTTTGGAAGCTCAAGGAGGGGTGCAAGAGCATGGGACCACATTAAACCTATTAGATAAAGAGCAGGGAAAAACAAAAATATATGAGTTCTTCGAAAAGCAAATGGTATAGCCATTTTATATATGATGGCTTTTTAAAGGTTATGGCCTTTATGCTCCTGACTTTAGGGTTATCATCCTATTTGGGCTATCTTATACCTGAGCTTTTGGTGAAGCTGAGCGAGAATTATTCTTTTTCGACAAAGTATTATGAAACGATTCAAGTCTTTTTGTTTGTCTATATTGCCTCTTATATCTTAAGGGCCTCATACCAAATCAGTGTGAATATTTATATCCGCGATATCGTGGGTAATGTCAGAAACAAACTGTTTGTTAATTGGCTTCTTAATTATGAAATTGAAAGAGGTAATAAAAAAGATAGAGAGTACCCGCAAGGTGAAGTTATAGCACGAATAATGAGCGATGGATTGGCCATTAGAGAGCTTGTGACTTCAGGTGCATTTATAATCATTTTTGATTTTTGCTTTGTCTTCTCCTTTCTCATTAGCTTTATAAACCTAAATAAAACCACAGGTATTTATCTAGCGATTATTGAAGTCGTTTTTGCCTTTTTACTCGTTTGGGGCGGACGGTTTATGACTGAGGTTTACCAACAAATGAGAAAATCCAAAGGTTATGTTTCTCAAACAGTTGCTAACGTGGTTGGTGGTCTATCAGAAAACTATTTTAATGCTCATCATAATTATAGCTCCAAAAAGGGTAAATGGTCTTTTGATGACTTTTTGAAAAAACAAATGCATGCCAACGTTTGGGACGCGGGGTATTACTCTATAGCGGAATCACTTTATCCCTTACTCTTGGCCTTTGTGGTTTTTATATTTCCTTATAGTGAAATAAAGCAAGGCGCTATTATTCTCGCTTTGGTAGAGCTTATCCAACGCTCAATAAATCCTATTAAATCAATCGCCGGTAAGGTCACCAATATTCAACGTGCGGCAACGGGACTTAAAAGAATTAATGACTTTCTTTTTGATTTGGACACTGGTCTTTCAAGTCAATTAGAGAGACAAGTAAAAAGGCTTGAACTTGATGTGTTAGAGGTTAATGTCAAAAACTTCTCTTATACTAAACAAGATTCTAGAGATACATTTCATTTAAAAGATATCTACTTTAAAGGAACGCGAGGAGAGTCTATAGGAATTGTTGGACTCTCTGGTGCCGGTAAATCAACTTTACTCAATATTATTGCTGGTCAAATTATTCCTCAAAAGGGTGATGTCACTTTTAAATCCGATAAAAATGAAGTTATTAAGTTTGCCCATGATGGTACTCCAGAGCAGTTGATGGACTATAGAGAGCAAGTGGGGCTTATTTCTCAAGACTCCCATATCTTTTCCGCCTCTCTAGGTTTTAATATTTGTTTTTCACAAGAAGTTAATCAAGAGCTAATTGATTTTTGGAATTGGATCACTGACAAAATAGATTACTTAAAAAAATGGGGAGTAGGGCTTGATGATCAAATATCCCCGCGTTCTTTATCTGCAGGGCAGAATCAACTCATCTCCGCCATTCGTTCATGCTATCTCAAAAAACCAGTCGTTCTTTTAGATGAAATTAGCTCTGCTCTTGACTCAGACCTTGAGCTGGCGCTAAGAGAAGTCGTTCTTCTTATTCAAAAAAACTCTCTCACTCTTATTGTAGCTCATCGAATTGAAACAACTATGAGCGCTGATAGAATTATCGTTTTGGATTCAGGAACACTGCTTGATGAGGGAAATCATCAAGTATTAATGGAGCGATCACCCCAATACAAAGAATTTGTATCTCAATTAATTCATTAATGTTTTTTTTTTGATTTTATTTAGGTTAGAATTTTCAAAAGTATGGGAGGCCCTTTAATGAAAATTTTAAACTTATTCGTTTTAATATCCACTTTAGTTTTTACGTCTTGCTTAAAAGAAGAGCAAAAAGCAGCAAAACCGGCCTTTATTCATAAAGCTTCTTCGGCCCCAGTTACTAATACAACGGCCGCGCGAGTCGCAGGTGAGGAAGTTTCTTATCAACAGCTTTACTCAGGGGTTGAAAACGATATTTTTGAATTAGAGCAAAAAATTTATGAGCTTAAGATGAGTAGATTAAAGGCCATTATGCTTGAGCAGTTTATGAATAAACACCCAGGTAAAAAAGATCTTAGCAACGACCAGTTTCTTGAAAAATATATCAGTAAGAATTCAAAACCTTCAGAAAAAGAAATTCAAAAGTTTATACAAGATAGAGGACTACCTAAAGAAAGTATAAACGATCAAATGCGCACAAGAATTATCAATTTCATCTCGATGGAACAAAAGAAAAAAGATGTGGATGTTTGGTTAACTGAGCAAACCCAAAAATATCCTGTGGAAATATTCTTTGAAAAACCATCAAGACCTACATTTGATGTGGTCGTCGGAGAAGGGCCTTATTACGGTAATCCTAATGCAAAGGTAACCATCGTTGAATTCTCAGACTTTCAATGCCCTTTTTGTAAAAAAGGAAAGGCCGTTATGGAGGAGTTAAAAAAGAAGTATGGCAATAAAATAAAGATTGTCTTTAAAAACTTTCCTCTTCCTTTTCATGTCTTTGCTAAAAAGGCCGCCGAGGCCAGTTTATGTGCCCATGAACAAGGTCAGAAACATTTCTGGAAAATGTACGATAAGATGTTTAACGATCAATCAAAGCTTTCAGAAAAAGATCTTAAAAGCACGGCCAAGAGTATTGGGTTGGATATGAAAAAGTTCAACAATTGTCTTGATTCAAGTAAATACGCTAAAACTGTTGATCAAGATTTAGAGTACGGTAAAAAGATAGGGGTTAAATCAACACCGACCTTTTTTGTCAACGGTCAGCTGATTAATGGGGCCCATCCCAAAAAGGTTTTTGAGGATATAATTGATCCGTTATTAAATTAATCCTTTTCATACTTTTGTTTCATCTGGCCCAATGATAAAATGAGAGTATGTCAGCCAAAAAAAATATAAGAAAGGCCAAAATTGTTGCGACCCTCGGGCCATCGAGTAACGATCTTGAAACAATAAAAAAACTCATCATGGCAGGAATGAACGTGGCCCGTTTAAATATGAGCCATGGCACTTATGAGCAGCACGCTGAGCTTATTAAAAATATTAGAGAAGCAAGCCAATCCATTGGTATTGAAGTCGCCATTCTTCAAGACTTACAAGGGCCTAAAATAAGAGTCTCTGTTTTGGATCAAGAGCTTGAGCTTACTAAAGGGTCCCGTTGGTATATTGGTGTGCCAGAATTAAAAGATCAGTTTGAATCTAATTTTATTCCTTCAGACTATGCAGAACTTGTTAACGATTGTGTGCCTAATACCAAACTTCTTTTTGATGATGGAAAAATTAAGGCCCGTGCCGTAGAAAGAGAAGGGGATGCCTATTTGATAGAGATCACAGAGGGTGGTGTCTTAAAATCTAAAAAAGGAATTAATCTTCCAGACTGTAAGTTGAGTGCTCCAAGCTTTACATCAAAGGATCAAAAGGATCTGGAGTTTGGAATAGAGCAAGGAATTGATTTTGTGGCCCTATCCTTCGTTCGAGATAAAGAAGATATTATTCGGATAAAAGATTTTTTAAAGCAACGCAACTCAAATGTCTTAGTCGTGGCCAAGATTGAAAAACCACAGGCCGTTTTAAATATTCAGGAAATTACCGATGCCGTTGATGTAATTATGGTGGCAAGAGGGGACATGGGAGTTGAAGTCGGTGATCACCTCGTTCCCGTGGTTCAAAAGAAATTAATCTCTCTGTGTAATCTTAAAGGAATTCCCGTTATAACGGCGACTCAAATGCTAGAGTCCATGATAGGGTTCTCTACACCCACCAGGGCAGAGGCCAGTGATGTGGCCAATGCGATTTGGGATGGAACAGATGCGGTTATGCTTTCGGCCGAGTCGGCATCAGGTAAATTCCCTATAGAGGCCGTTAAAATGATGTCTTCAATCATTTTAGAAGCTGAAAAATACCCTAAAAAAAGAATTTCGCTAAAAGATCTGCTTATTGATGATGTGGGCTCCACAATGATGATTGCAGCGTCTTTGATCGCGGAAAATATTAAAGCACACCATATCCTTTGCATGACGACCGAAGGCAATTCTTGTCGAAAACTTTCTCGTTTTAGGCCCAAAATCCCTATTCTTGGTGTTACCAACTCTATTAATGTGGTACGAAGAATGTGTTTGTTCTGGGGATGTATGCCTTTTCACCTAACGAACTTTGATGAAGACAATCTTGATCTTCAAAAGCAGGTGGTTGATTTGGTTAAAACAGAATTTAAACTTAACGCTGGTGATAAGGTCGTTGTAACCAAAGGGGAAGGAAAGTTCTTTCAAGGAGGAACCTCCAACTCTGTAATAGTGGAGATCATACCGTAAAGTGAAGCCATCACTTTTTGATTCTAAAATATTAAATGATTTAGGTGTTCTTGATTGGGGTTACACTGATTGTGATGAGGCCCAATCCTATGACACTTATGAGAAATGGATTGATAAAGGCCATCATGGGCCTTTGGGCTATTTAACGGGTGAGAAAAAAGAGAAAAGAAAAAAAATCTCTGAGTATTATCCAGAATTTAAATCGGCCCTGGTTTTTCTTTTTAGCTATCAAAAAGAAAAAAAATCTCTCGATCAATTCTATCAATCTAGTGAATCTAATGGGCTTAAAATAGGAAGCTATGTTTTTGGCTTTGGTGGCCAGGATTATCATAAAGTTTTAAGACAAAAGCTTGAGAGCTTGGCCTGCCATTTACCGGAAGGGATTTCTTATAAGCTTAGTTTAGATACTCAGCCAATTCTAGAAAGAGATCTTGCCTATAGGGCCGGGCTTGGTTGGTTTGGTAAAAACTCTATGTTTATTAATAAAAAACAGGGAAGCTTTTTTATTATTGGCTCTCTTTTATTAAATAAAACCCTTGAGTTGCCTATTCCAAGTGTGGATACGGATCACTGTGGCCAGTGCACCAAATGTATTGATTTATGTCCTACAGATGCGATTGAAGGGCGTACTATAATCTCTCAAAAATGCATTTCAACTTATACTATTGAAGTTTTTAAAGAAGGAACTCCGCCTAAGGGTTACCCTAACTCTGGTGGTGAAATATTTGGCTGTGATATCTGCCAAGATGTTTGTCCTTGGAATATTAAGGCGCTTTCTAAAATTGAAGAACAAGTTACGCTTAATTCACAATTACAGGACTTCTTTCTTAAAACCCCGATTGATGAAATTTTAAATAAATTAAAAGAAATGACCAATAGGGGATTTCGAAGAGTTTTTAAAGACACTCCTTTAGAAAGAACAGGTCGCTTAGGGCTTATTAAAAATATAAAATTATTTAAATAATTCCTTCAGACTTGAGGAATTTTTTAACAAACGATGCACCCATCTCGGGCATATGATGGGGAAGTTTTGTGGGCCTATCTAATGTCACGGTATTGTTTTTACTTTCAAGAAGTTCTTTTAATCTTTCAGAGCCTGATTTTCCGACCACAAGATCATCCATTCCGGTGATAAGGTGAACTCTATTGTCACTTACTGAGAGGGATTCTTTTTCGGATTTAAGCCAGTTAAAGACGTTTTCGTGATTAAGCTCAGCAGAGACAAGTTGCTCTCTAATAATAAGAGTACTTTTATAAAAGTCTGTTTCAAAAAGGTGAGTTCCTTTTTCTGGTGCGAGCCCTAGTCCTACAGCAATGGCCATTTTATCAACTCCATCAAACTCTGATAGAGCGAGTGCTTTACAGGCGAGAAGGCCTCCGAGGGAGTGTCCGCCTAATATAATTTTTTTATCTTTGGTATCAACTTCATTAGAGAGTTGATTGTAGGCGCTATGAAAGAGTTTATGGGAGTCTTTTTTAAATTCTTCAAAGGAGTTGACCTCATTGAAGCTTCCCAAGTAATGACCAGGCAAGTCAAATAGTATTGATGCAATGCCCTCTTCTGCAAGACGGGTAGGCCAGGTAAGTATGGAGCCTTTATGGGAGGTGTATCCATGAGTAAAGACAGCGGCAGCTTTTTTTAATTCTACTTCTTTAGAGGGAATAAAGAGAAAAGCGTGGCTATTCCATGGGCCAAGAGTGATATCTACTTTTTTAATTCTTAATGTCATCGAGATGATAATACCGAAATTTTCTATTAAAACCCATATTTAAATTGACTAAGTCCGCTTTAAATTTTAATTTGTTCACTCATTTGATGTGCCCTGATAGCTCAGTCGGTAGAGCAAAGGACTGAAAATCCTTGTGTCGGTGGTTCGAATCCGCCTCGGGGCACCATCTTTTAAAACCCTTGTTTAACCAAGGGTTTTTTT
>JBMSGH010000007.1:0-118242 GCA_049415445.1 Bacteriovoracaceae bacterium
GTTGAACGTTTCCGCCCCAATCATGGTTTCCTAGAGCAATCAGAATATTAAAGCCTTTTCCAAAACCAGCATATACATTGCTAAATCTTTCTTTAACTTCACTCAAATCCTTATCTGAAATTGTATCTTCAGGCGATTCATCAAAAGCGACATTATAAACAAGATCACCTGTGCTTAAGGCAAAGTCACAACCTAACTGACGACAGGTTTTAAACATAGATTGAGCAACTTCTCGTTGGGCCGGCTTTGCTGTACCTGAGTCACCAAAAACCACAAACTTAATTTCTTTTTTATTAGCATGATCTGCAAAAAAACTGTCATTATAATTAAGCGGTTTCAAATCACGAAGTTTATAAGAATCGTAAAGATATGGGCTTTTTAGATTCTCGCTGATTGTTCCCGCTGTTAGATTCCTATAGGAGGGACTCTTTCTTTTGGGTTAATTAATATTATATTGTATAATTATGTGAAAACAAATGTTTTTTAAACTGTTACCCCTTATAACGAAGATTATATGGGGTAAGATTTATTAAGGTATACTATGTCTTTTATAGCATTTTTATTACTGATACCTATCCTATCCTCTGAAGAATATCTACGGCAAACAGATTTGATGGCCGAAATATATGACAGACCTGAGATACAAGGCCGACTTAAAGAGTGTAAACAATATCTCCAAGAAAGAAGTTCTGCAGATGAACCCAAAAATGTTTACCGATGTCTCGTTGAAGGAGAAAAAGACGAATATGGATATGCCATAGAACCAATTGATCCAAACCTTATGAAAGAACTGGTTAAAAAAATCGATAATAAAAAAGGTGAAAAAAAACCAGAATTCGAAGGACTCCAAATCACAAAAATTAAGCAATCAGAATCCGATCAGGCCTTGAAAAACCTTGAAGCATTTTTCACTAAGAAACTCGAAAAAGGCCTTTATGGAGATATCAATAAAGGGCCTTATGGCATCGTCGATCATAAAGTCTTTCATGACTTATACGAAAAACAGGTCGGTAAAAACATCATCTCTGGTATCAGTTCCTATTGCATTGAGGCCTCACAACAAAGAACGTTTATTTTATTTAAAGATGGGGATAAAAACGAAACCATAAAAAAACAAAACCTAGAGACTCTCCGCCAATACGACAAAGATACAAATAAGGCCTATAAAAACTGGAGTCTTTGCATGAATGTCCTCCAATATATATGTCATGCCGGAGAATATAAAGATAAAGATGGTAATCTCATATATAATTACAAGGGACTTACAGCAAAACCACCGAAAGTCATAGCTGCCAATAACCCCTCACCTCTTTTATTCAGCTCCGATGACGTTGAGTATTCTCGCCAAAGAACCTGCACACTCATTCGCTTTATTAAAGACTCAAGACAAACACTCATAAAAGTCGCAAAAATAAAAAAATTATTGGCCAATTTAGCTGACCCTAAAACAAGTATTGAGTTAGATAACCCCAAGATGATCTCAATAAACTTCTCTGAAGAACAAAGCCTTGATCATATACTGCAAACCTCCTCAAAAGATTTTCTTTTTGGAGGAGATAAAAAAAGCTTTAAGAATGCTAACGATCAACTGCTCCAGTCATTTAAAAGCGACTGCGTTAATAACGGGATTAACATCCAAAAATGTAAACGCCACTTCATCAACCACACTGAGGCCGAAAAAATGGCCACAGAAATCACACTCAAAACCCATGCCATGGTTAAAAAGCTGGAAAAATACAGAAACGACAAAGAAAAGCTTGAGATTTATCTGCGTGAAGAAGGTTATAATGACAACGAGATCCAGGATATCTTAAAAGACTCTGACGCCTTCTCGAAAATAATCAGTAACTATAAAACAGAACGAGAATACTTCATCAAAAGATTAAGTAAACACATCAGTGATCGTTCCCTACCTCAAGATGAACAAGGCGAAATTAACTTTGACTCCCAAAGTGCCAAAGATCGTATTAGAAATATTCAAAAAGAAATAGAATCCAGAGCGGATAATTTTGAGCAACTTATCCACTACAATAATATCATCGAAGGCCATATGGGACTCAAGGACGAACAAGGAAAAGAGATTGATGATAAGAATCTAGCTATTTTATTTAAAGAAATTAATGACCGTATCAAAGACCCTGACGAGAAAAAGCAATACTCTATTTCCATCGACCAAGTTAAAGAGCTTCATAGTAAACTCATTGAAAAAGGGATTTACAGAGATGAGGCCCCACCCATTATCGAAACCATTCCAGTAGAGCTACTCAATGCACAAATCCTAAACTATGGAAACTCTAGTAAACAAGATCAAAATGAAGTCCTAAATTGACCTTCCGTTTCTTTCCTCCTCATACCCCACGGTGTTAAAGTGTTCCGTTCTTAAAAAGGAGAGTTTCGTGAACTTTTACAGTGATATGCCAGAGTGGAAATGGATGTTCAAAAACGCAATAGACTGGGATAAAATTATTCCCCTCTACTACCCGACTTTTCCAACCCCAGATGGGTTTGAGTCAAAAGAGGAAATCATTCCCTTTCTAGAAGAATTGGCCGATCAAACAGGTGCTTGGGCCGGTAGTGACCAGGCCATCGCTGATGCAAGAGCAATGGATGAAGAAGGTCCTGGTGAAGTAAAAGATGGGATCACGATTCCGAATGAGTACCTTGCAAGAGTTTATAAACAGGCCGCAGAGCTAGGTATATTTGGTTTATCCATGCCACCAGAGTACGGAGGAATGGGTGTTCCTGCATCTGTCCATATGACAGTACTAGGGCAAGGCTCTCGCTCTTCTTTAGGAGTTAGTACTCAATTGGCCTTTTTTACTTCAATTGCAGATATGATTAACCGCTATTGTGACAAAGAGGACAGAGAGCGGCTTATTCCTGAAATTATTGCTGGTAATATCTCTGGCTCCATGTGCTTAACAGAACCAGGCTGTGGTTCTGACTTATCTATGATTAAAACCACTGCCATGCCACAGGATAACGGTACCTATATCATCAATGGTACAAAATGCTTTATCTCTAATGGTGGTGGAGGTATTGGTCTCGTTTTGGCCAAAACACCAAATGCTCCTGAAGGCCTTAAAGGTATTTCTATGTTCCTTGTTGAACAAAAAATCCCTGAAAAAGAAGGCCTTAATTACTATGTTTCCAAAAATGAAGAAAAGATGGGTCTACATGCTTCATTTACCTGTGAAGTCGTCTACGAAAATTCCGTAGGTAGACTCATAGGTGAAGAACACGAAGGTTTTAAAATGATGCTTCACCTTATGAATGAAGCAAGACTCGCAGTAGGTTTCCAATCTCTAGGTATTATTGAAGCTTCATTGGCCTACGCTAATGACTATGCTAAACAAAGAGTTGCTTTTGGCTCACCTATTGCCGAGCTTCCTCTAATGAAAAGAAACCTTGATGATTATGAGACTGAAATGAATGCCATCAGAGCTCTTCTTATGGATTCAACGTCACACTTTGATATCTTTACTAAGTTGGAGCTTAAAAAACACCACACAGGTGATTTAAATGACGAAGAAGAAAAGATGCTCGAAGAGGCCGGTAAATGGGTTCGTAAAAGAACTCCTTTAGTTAAATACTACACTTGTGAAAAAGCAACTGAACTCTCCCAAAGGGCCATACAAGTTCTAGGTGGATACGGGTTCATGAAAGAGTACCCCGTTGAAATGTATCACAGAGACTCTTTTGCTCCTCTTCTCTACGAAGGGACCTCACAAATTCAAGCGCTCATGGCCCTTAAAGATATTGTCAAATATGCCATGAAAGATCCTAAAACATTCTTTACCAATATTATGGACAAACACCCAAGTACCGAGATTGGTGGTAATGAATGGACAAGAAATTACAAAAAAGTTCACTACCGATTTAAAAAGAAAATGATGGGTCTTCTTGTTAAAACTCTTAAACCTAAAAATGGTAAAAATATCTTTAACCTTAAAGCATGGACTGAGATAGAGAATATAAATAAACTCATGACTCACGCTGAAACTCTTTGTCAGGCACTTAGTTATACTGAAACACTAAGAGTTTTATGTGATCATGCAAACAAAGACGAAGATAGAGTAAAACTCTTTAATGACTACCATACTCTCATCTATCCAAGGCTTGAGGCCATCTACGCCGACTGGTCTATCAGATAACAGATAAGTTTATTTTAAGAGGGGCAAGTCCCCTCTTAATATCCGACTCCCCTACTTCAGCTTAAGCAAATTGTCATTCTCTTATCAATCTGGATAAAATATTGATGTTAACTGCATATCAAAGGATGAGATGTGAATTTTTATTCGGATGAAGCTGAATGGAAATGGATGTTTAAAAACGCCATTGACTGGAAAACTATTATTCCAATGTACTACCCTGAATTTCCCACTGAAGATGGGATCCAAAACGAAGAAGAGCTCATGGGCTTTTTTGAAGAGTTATTGACTCAAGTTGGAGATTGGACAGGTAATACACTTTATCAAAGAGCTGAAGAACTTGATCGAGTTGGGGCCGGAGAAGTTAAGGATGGTAAAACAATCCCCTCTGCACCACTTGAACAAACATATAAAGAGGCCATCGAGCTTGGCTTTCATGGACTTGGTCTGCCTCAGGCCTGGGGTGGAATGGGATTACCTCCTGCAGTAGGCGGAATCGGATTAACAGGCCTAGCAAGAGCATGTGGCTCTTCAATGGTTCAACTCTCCTTCTATGGATCCATTGCTGAGATGATAAATCGTTTTGGCGATCAAGAGGACAAAGAAAGACTTATACCTAAAATCATTCAAGGTGAAATGAGTGGGGCCATGTGTATCACAGAGCCAGGCTTTGGTTCCGATGTCGGCTCCATCACAACAACGGCCACAAAAAGAGAAGATGGCCTTTATGAAATCAATGGTACCAAACTTTTTATCACCAACGGTGGTGGTGGAGTTCAGCTCGTTCTCGCAAAAATTAAAGATCAGATCAAAGACAAAGACCCGAATGATCCCAAACAACGTCTTCTTGGTCTTAAAGAAATTTCAATGTTCTTAGTTGAGCAAGAGCACCCTCTCAAAGAAGGGAATAACTATCATGTCGCCAAAAACGAAGATAAGATGGGCCTTCATGGCTCCTTTACCTGCGAAATAGTTTATGAAAACTCTATAGGTAAATTAATGGGTGAGCCCAATGAAGGTTTTACTTATATGCTTCACCTTATGAATGCCGCTAGACTTGCCTGTGGTGTTCAGGCCCTAGGTGGTATTGAAAACTGCCTGGCCTACGTTAGACAATATGCTATCGATAGAGAACAGTTTGGTAAAAAGCTTCTCGATCTACCTCTGTATAAAAGAAACCTGACAGACTGGGAAACGGAAAGGGATGCACTAAGGGCCTTTGTTGTTGATACCTTTAATCAATTTGATGTTCATCAATATTATGACCTTAAACAACGCCTTCAAGGAGAGCTTACAGAGGATGAGAAAAAAGCTTACGAAGAGGCCAAAATATGGACTCGTAAAAGAACTCCTCTTTTGAAGTACTATTCCACCGAGGCCTTCACTAGCCTTTCACAAAAATCTATTCAGGCACTAGGGGGATATGGATTTATCAGAGAGTATCCTATGGAAAGACTCCATAGAGATAGCTTTGCACCTCTTCTCTACGAAGGGACCTCTCAAATCCAAGCGCTTATGACACTTAAAGACCTGCTTAAGTATGCAATGAATGATCCTAAACGTTTTATGGCCAATATCTTCTTTAATCATCCAGGTAAAGACGTCTTCAGTGGTACCAACGAGTGGGAAAAAGATTTTACCTCTAGACACTACCGCTTTAAAAAGAGGCTTCTCAAAATGCTCTATAAAAAGCTTGATCCACCCAAAAGCTTTAAAGTCTTTGACTTCGAAGGGTGGGTTAATGAAGAAAGAATTGGCCATCTCATGGAGCATGCTGAAACACTATGCCAGGCATCTGCTTACTTTGAAGTCATGAGAGTTCTTGTTGATCATGCTAATACGGATAAAGAGAGAGCTGATCTTTATTTCAGATACTCCCGTCTTGTTGACTCAAGACTAGAGGGCATTTACAGAGACTGGGTTGTTAGATAGCAAGTTTCTTTTTGATGTCTCTCCAGAGATATATTGTCACTAGAGTTCCAGAAGAGTTGGGGTGAAGCTTTTTCTCCCAACTCTCTACCTCAATATCTCCTTCAAATGATTCAACAAATTTTTTCACAATAGGCATACCAAAACCTGTACCCGTTTCACCCTCGGTACCTATCCTTGATGTGGCCTCTGAAACAGAGAAAAGGTTTTCTCGTATATTCTCACTCATACCGATACCACAATCTCTAATTTGAATTAAGGCCGTTTCACTGTCATGATAAGCATCTACTTTTATTTCACCGGCCCTAGGTGAAAATTTTATTGCATTACTCAGTATATTAACAAGAACCGAGTTGATAAAAGAGCTTTTATATACCAAAACTTCTAAATCTTTTTCCACAGAGATATTCATTTTAATCTCTTTAGCGACCAATTTGTGGTTAAGAACCTCAATGGCCTCGGCGATACATTCACCTGCATTAAAAAACTCTAATTTAAGCTCTAGCTTTCCTTCATCAACTTGAAGATAATTTCTGACATCTTCAATCATACTTAAACTTCTATCTAAAGAACGGTTGAGGATATGAATAAGCTGCTCTTTTTCCTCTTCTGGAGTTAAATGAAGCACTCCAAGAGTTGTTTTCATCGCTGATAAAGGCGCCAGAAGATCATGACATAAAATATGGTTAAGCTGTCGGGCCCGTGTGATTTCTTTGTGATAGCTTTTTTCTAATACATGATACTTATTATTTAAATTGAATATTTTTTTTAAAAGAGTATTTATTTCGGGAACGGCCTCATCTTCACCAGTTAATCTTTTATTAAAGTCTTTATTATTGAGGATATCCTGTAAGTCTTTTTTTAATTTGTTTTTCAACCAAAAGCTCCAGTCCTATGCGGCCCTTTTAGTATCTTCTGACTCTTTTTTATCTTTCATCTCAAGATCTTTTTTAAGATGTTGCTCATCAATTTCAAAATGCCCTTTTAACCAAAGATAGTGACCTATGGCCAAAACACCCATACTCACTGCTAAAAGGCCTCCAATAATATACATTGAGAAGTCATTCGTCATACTGATACTGTCGGTTATAAGCACTTCAAGCTTAAGGGCCTTCTGATAAATAAAGCTCAATATTAAATTGGATTTGTTTATCTATTCCACACCACTTACCCTGTTGTCTCTCAACAATAGAACCAAAATTTTGGTGACGTGAGTTCGTTTGAACTTTATAAGAAAGAACTTCTCTAACCTTATGCTTACCTCTTAACTCCACAATAATATCCTCACCATCTTTAGCAATAAAATGAAGTTGAGACTCCTTGTTTTTTCTTTGAGCTTCTTTTCCCGCTAAGAGATCCGAACATATCTTTCCCAAACGTCCCATTCGGTCTGAAGGTATGGGAACAGTTTCACTGGCCAGAAACCTCCCTGTTCTTTTAAGCTCCAGTACCCCATTGTTTTGATCTAAAAAAACCGTTTTCATATAGCTCATTTTTTGAGTTTCATGACACTGTTTTTGAACAACGTGGGCCCTCAACGGACGTGGCCCAGATCTCAAATAGGACTTAAGCCTATAGCTTCTCAGTGCCAAACAGCTCCTTAGCGCAGAAGAACGCTCCCTCTCATCCATTTCATTCACAGATGGCGGCACTTGCCCCAAATAACCCTTAGGATCCACTAGGTACCCGTTTTCTGTACAAGAACTAAGAAATAAGGAAAATGTTAAAACCGTTAGCATCACTCTCACGCTCCCCTATTCGGCATATTTCTTGACCTTTTTACTAAAGTTTTAGTAAATAAAATTTATGTCCGAATTTGAAATAATCACTACTGACGATGGGTCCCCCTCTGTATACTCAAAAATCTACTCTGAGGCCTGCCATAATCTCTCTGGGGCCTACCAAGAAACCTTTTATAATTTCATACAAGGCTGTGAAATTAATCAGTTAAGTAAAGATAAATTGAATATACTTGAAGTGGGCTTCGGAACTGGAATGGGGTTTATCTGTACTATCGAAAACTGCCAAAAACCTGTCCGCTTTGTCTCATTTGAAAAATATGACCAGATGGTTGAGTTGGCCAAAGAAATACATCCTTTGTTTAAAAATCTTACCAAAACAAAAGATGGATACCATCTCAAAGTTGGGGATAGCGAATGTATAATTCTTATGGGGGATGCCAGACAAAGAGTAAAAGAGCTTGATGAGCAATTCGATGCCATCTATCAAGATGCCTTTTCACCTCGTAAAAATAAAGAATTATGGACAAAAGAGTGGTTTAGAGACCTCCATAAACTCTCCCATCATAAAACTATATTATCGACCTACAGCTCTTCTGTATCCATTAGAAAGGCCCTTATAGAATCAGGATGGCATCTCTATAATAGAAAAGGTCATGGTAATAAAAAACTTGCCACGATTGCAAAAACCCAAGGTGAAACAGAGAAGGGGATCATCGAAAAATTACAACGATCAAGTGTTCCTGCACTTTCTGATTTACTACTTTAAGTTAAGTGGAAAGTGACTAAATTGAATGGGAACCCCTTTAGACATTGAATAATCAATTATCTTCTCCAAGGCCTCTTCCATTCTAGGAAGATATCTCTTGGCCGTCTCGAGGTGAAAACCCGTCACGACGTAATGAACTGGACGCGGGTTTTTCAAAAACTCATCTACATTTTCTTTAAGTGTTTTTAAGATCGTATAAGGCTTTGTATAATCGGCAAGACTAGCATTATTAGGTAATTGCCATAATGGTCTGTAGGCAGTCTTCATTAAATAAGGCTGTTTTACAATACTCATTCCAGGCCAAAGTTCATTTATAGATTTTACTAATAAAGAGCTCTTGCCCCAAGAAGGAGATACAAAGCTATCTACCGTCGCCGAGCTATCCAAATAAAACCCTTCTCTGGAGAGTGCCGTTGCAACATGAGGGCCTGTTTGCCAGGCGCCGGCCCGAAAGCTTTTAGGCCTATTAAAACCATTTTGCACCAATATTTCATTGCTTTTACGAATAATCTTTTGCATTTCATCTACACTATAGGCGGTAAGACTAATGGCATGCCCACAATCAAATTGACAGTTTCTTAAGCTCCATCCCCCTAAATCAGGTTTTGTTTTGAACTCAACCCCAGAAGCTTCTACTAAAGTCTTCCAAGCATGAATATGAAGGCCATGCTCATCATGCTTTCTCATAACAGATTTAATTTTTTTAGTTAATTCAGCAGCATTTGCATTGGGTTTAGTATAATAAGCTGCATTTAAAAAATGTAGGATTGGTATGCCTGGATACTTACGTCTAAAGTTTTTTAACGCCTCTAGGTTTTCATCACTTATATCTCTTCCTTCCCAATCCACTGTCATAACGATGGCAATACTGCCTTTTTTAAAATTAGCGGCCATCTTTTTTAACTTTCCGCCAGCACAGTAGGCATTAAAAGAAGCTATCAATAAAATAATTCCAAATATTTTTTTCAAGGCTATTCCTTTGTAAATTTAGGACAGGTAACATTCTTTTTTTCTATATAATACATAGACTTGATTACATTTTGTAATTCATAACTATCCACCCAGACTCCAATCTCATTACCATTTTCGTCTCTTTGACATTCCCAGTTATAGCGACAGTAATTCCCCCAACTATTTTGGACTAGAAATTGACATCTATTTTTTCTTACTCGGTTACCTATTAAAACAGACTGGTGAAGAAGATTGGACAACCTCTGAACATCGGAGTGCTTTTTAGCATTTAAAATACCTACATAATAATTAAATGCTATTGGTTCGTTATTTTGAAGTTTTTGAAGCATGTGTAAAACAAATTGAGTGCTATGATTGTTTTCAACACTACAAACATTATAATTTTGCATTACTTCTTGAGATGTTTCCCTATATTTATTACCTCTAATTTCGCACTTATAAAATACGCTACTAAAAAATGGTAAATATTTCTTTTTATCATTTTTCATATTCGCCTTCATCGCTGGCCAAATTTTATGTATTTTTGCTTTCTTTAAAAAATTCTTTATAAGTGTTACCTCTCTTCCCTTTAACCCTTTTAAATTACTTTTATCAGCAGCGAACTGAACCATCGCCAAGCCGAGCTCTTTTCTAGCATTATCACACTTTAATTTATCCGCTACGACGCCTGCTCTTTTTCGACAAACTCTTTTTTCGTAAATCCCTTTTCTCGTAAGTTGGGCCTCTATCTTTTTATTAAATTTTTCAAAGAACCATGAGGTGAAGGAGTAAAACTCCGGTAATGTTACAAGCATACCATCTTTACTGTAAGGTATTAGTGACTGTCTCATCACATCTTCACGGCATATACTATTAAGACCTCTAACCACAACATCAAGGGCCAACTCTCCAGAAGCATCTTCAAAGTTTGTAGCAATTTTACCTGTCTGGGCCTGTTCACTAATCTTACCTAAAAACCCCATCCAATAAGGACTCGTTAGGCCTAGCCTTTTCTTTAGCTTTAAACCACCAAAAACAGGAGTGCCACCTAACGTTTTAGGAGGCTTAACATCCATGACTTCAGTTACATGAGGAAGCTGCCAGGCCCTCCAGATATCGAGATATGCAGCAGAAGCAAAAGGCCCACACATTCTTACAGGGCCTTGATCAAGAACAGGTACATCTGTTCTTATTGTCCATTTTTTCCGTGCTAAATTTACTCTTTTAACACATAGTTCATTAACTTCTGCTGCGTACTGATCTTTAACTTTAGAGCCTCTACCAAATAAAGGATTAAAAGACATTGTCGTTAATAAAGAAAGAATAAAAATAGCTCTCATATAGACCTTCTAATCTAAGTTTTTCAATTACTTATATTGTAAATAGAATCACGAGCTATTTATACGCGGTATGTATTACCCTAGAAAAGAGAGAGCAGTTATTAAAGTTTGGCCTTTTCTTTGGCCTCATTAATTATTTTTTCCCACTCATTTTTATCTGACCATCTTTTTTGGGCCTGCTCACTTAGCTTATGGAGAGGATCACAATAAAAGAATATATCGCCTGGTTTAACATTTGGTGCTTTCCAGACAGATACCCCCATTTCCTCATCATAATACTCATAAGAGGCCACGTGACGTTTTCCACCACCACCAGGAAGGTCACAAACAAAAGTAGGTGTGTTAAATCCAGCTGTCGTTCCTCTTACGGCCTTTTCCAATTCTTCGGCCTCTCTTAGAGTTGTTCTAAAGTGCTCACAACCAGGAACCATATCATGTAAATAAACGTAGTAAGGCTGAATATTAATCCATTCTAGCTGTCTGGTTAGTTTTACCATGATATCGACATCATTATTTACACCCTCTTGAAGAACGGCCTGATTACGAACAATAAAGTTCTCTTGAAAAAGTCTATCCATTGCTCTTTGAGACCATTTCGTTATCTCTTGAGGACTAGAGAAGTGAGTATGAATAACAACTTGCTTTCCAAATGATCTTCCAAGAAAATGAACTTCTTTTAAGGCATTAAACCAAGCATCATCAGTCAATATCTTTTGAGGAAAAATGGCTATACCTTTAGTGGCATAACGAATTCTTCTAATATGAGGAATATTTAAAAGATTTTTACCAATATAGCGTATTTGATCTGGTGTTAGCATATAAGCATCACCACCAGAAATAACCACATCTTCTACTTCAGGTTTTCCCATAAGATATTCAAAAACATCATCCCATTTTTTTTGATTGGCCCCATAAGTAGATTTTTGTATTGTCTCTGTTGATCCACCAATGATTCGACTTCTTGTGCAGTAATTACAGTACACAGGACAAATCGTTGTCGGAAGAAAGAGAACTTTATCCCTATAACGGTGAGTAAGAAGTGGAACAGGAGAGTCTTCATCTTCAGCAAGTGAATCTGACTTATAATACGGATGATCATCAAGATATTGACTACCAATAGGAAGAAATTGTTTTCTTAAAGGGTCATTTGTGGGGTCATCCCAATTAATTAATGAAAAAACATAAGGAGTAATCCTAATATTCATAGGGGTATAGTGCTGACCTTGGATAATATCGGCCATAAAGTCTTTAGAAACTTTTTTTCCTAATATTTTCTCAACTTGCTCCACTTTTGTGATGGAGTTTTTAAGCTGCCATTTAGAGTCTGCAAATTCATCTCTTGTTGCGGAGGCCCAGCCGGGAATTTGCTTCCAAAACTCATCATCCCTAAAGTTTCTATGCTCTAGTCCAAACTTTGTTGGGGATGTTGCCTTTTTATTTGTCATGCTTCCTCCAGCTGATTATTTATACACTTTGTCAGATTTAGGGCACTCGTATCATAATTAGTATTTATTTGCACCCTATATACTAGTCACTAGCCGCTATAAATGCTTTAATTCACGCCCATGAGATATCTACCACAGACCTTTCTATATTTTTGTCTAGGGACTAGCATTGTAAGTATCGCCACTTTTGGAGCACTTTTTTATGCCAAGCTCAATTTTTTGGCCAGTATCTACCACTTATTATTACCCCTATGTATTCTGATTGGGGTTTTGAGCTATTTTTATGCTCATTTTGCTGAAAGTCCTTATACAAAGGCCGTAAAATACAATTTTGTTTATTTAGTGTTTTCTCAAATGACTCTCTCGATACTCTCCCATGGCCATCTAAAGAATGTGCCTTTTGCTGAGTTTATCCTAAATCAAGGAAGCCTCTACTTTACGATTCAAAATTACCCTCCATATATGTACTGGGGAATTGTCCTTTTTTTAGGACAAAGCTTATTAGTTTGGGCCTTTCTTAAAAGACCCCAGCAAAACGTGAAAAAAACAATTGGGCGCTCTTTTGTAAACTTATTCGCCCAGCTCGGGCTTTTTGTTTTAATTTTATATCCAAGCTACCTTTATCTCAATTTAGCAAATATGCTCGAAAACCTTACTCATGAGCTCATCACCTTTAAAAACTTCAAGGTAATGAGCAATAAAAAGGTGTATCAAAAAGGCTTACAACGGATTGTGCTGATACCTATGGTCCATATTGCTGATAAAGACTTCTATAAAAATGTATTAAAGGACTACCACAATCAAGATGGCGTCGTTCTTCAAGAAGGTGTCAAAGACTCTCAGGGTTTAATTAAGTATGATGCTGACTATAAAGCGATGGCCAAGGCGATAGGACTAACTAGTCAAAAAGATCATTTCAAGTTACCAGAAGACTCTAAGCTTAGAATGGTCACTTCTGATATGGACACATCCGAGTTTTCGAAAAATACTATTGAAAGACTCAATCTTATTTTTAAGCTCTCTCAAGAATTTAAAGAAAATGAAACGGAGGCAGTCTCGGATTTCCTTAAGCTTCAGCTCCTACTTTCTAAACGAGCTGAAACGGCCAAATTCTTCCACGAGATATTACATGACCGAAACGTTTTTCTGACCAAGAAGTTAGAGCTTATGCAAAATGAAAAACTTGTGATTATTCCATGGGGTGCTCTTCACCTACCCGATATGGAAAACTATTTAATTGATAAAGGCTATCAGTTAAAAGAAATCAAAACATCACTCGTTACTGAAATAATCTAAGAAAACTAACCCTCTGTAAAATACTCGCCAATGAGACCTTCAAAACTTGTTTTACCCTATGTCTTACCCCTCATTTTTGCTTAAAACCGACTTTAGAAGCTAACTCAATAATTTCAATAACTTAGGTGCACTTTAGTTCATATAATATAAATTATACGAAACTAAACTCTTATTTCAGGCAACAACAGACCATGATGCTCGGGTTTTTGAAATTTACACACACCTCTCGTCATCACGGCCCAAAACATAAATTTTGCACACACCAAACAAAATTTTAAAATTACTAAACTGACAAAATCAGTTACTGAAGTAGGGTGATTCGAGTGACATCCTCAAGGCGACAATGCATCTTTATACAATCTTTTTTAATGGTGTTGACCCTTTGGCATTTGCTTTTATAGTCAAACTTATAATCCGTGTCTCCTCTAACGAGAATTCCTTCGACAAGACCAGTTTCTTCATTAAAAACAGGTGAACCTGAGTTTCTTTGAAATGCATCTAGATTTGCTGAAAAAAAGTTGTGATGATCATTTCTAATGACCTGTGCACCACCCGCAAACTTTTGTGCGAGTCCACTTGGATGGCCAATTACGGCCAATTTCGTTCCTCTTTTAACACTACCCGACTCCCTTAATTTCAGAGGCCCTCTGTCAGGTACTATTCTATCAAGTTGAATGAGCGCATAATCAATTTGAGATTTCGTGTTATAGACAGACTTAAGAATTTTACTGCATTTATATATATTTTTAGATTGAATCGAATTATAGTCCAAATCAAACGGATCTTTTAATTTATAATCAAAAACCCACAGAAAATGCTCACAGTAAAACTCATCCTTTACACAATGACCGGCCGTTGCAATAACATCTGGTGAAATTAAAAATCCAGTGCAATCCCCAACAATTTTTTGATTAAAAAACCTTTCATCTTTACATAGGTTTCTTTGTTTTCCTAAGGTCCTACCTACAACGATACGCTCACCAAAGGAATTAGGACGCTTAAACTTATTGCTTTTAATTTGAACAGCAACTGCCTTGGCCTTTTGTTCCCAAAAACCACCATCCAAACTAAAGACCTCTGATCTATTGTCATCATTATAGACAACATTACTGAGAATCACCTCAGTAGAGGAATCATTTAAAGAGGATTGATGACAACTCATCAAAACGAATAAAACTATTATAAAAGATATGTGCTTCATATTAGGCCAGTATCAAGGTGACAATAAAGAGAATGAAAAGACTAAAACCAAGCATTAAGTCTCTACCATTAACATAAGCATTTATTCTTTGAACAATTTCACTTTTTGAAGGCGTTCTGCCTAGTTCTTTTGATAAGGATTTACTCACCGTTTTACCAAGCTTTACCCGATACTCTTTTTCTCTAAAGAAGATGATTTTCAAAAGAAAAATCAATCCAAAAAATAAGTACTCTATATCTGGAAAATCCTTTTTGTAGTTGAGAAAAATAACCACCAAAGGCAATGTCAAAAAAAGCTGTATCAGTAAAAATACATGATATTGAAGACGGATTTGAAGAAGTAGGTTTCGCATGGAAAATACTTCTAGCATCCAAAATCTGTTATATCCACATACCTTAAAAAAAATTATACTAACTCATAAGTTTAGGACCTGTAGGAGGTATTAAAATATGGCCAATATACTAATTAATGGAACAAATAGAGGGATTGGATTAGCACTTGTTAAAAAGTTTATTTCAGAGGGGCATGATGTTTACGCTGTGTGCAGAGCAACATCCGATGAATTAAAAGCAACAAAGGCCACAGTTATTGAGGGAGTTGATGTTACTGATGAGCAATCAATAGAACCCCTTCTCGAAAAAATCCCTCATATCGATATCCTTATCAACAACGCTGGAATCCTTAGCAGTGATAACCTCGACAATTTAAACTTTGATAGCATTACCGAGCAATTTATCGTCAACACTCTTGGCCCTTTAAAGTTTGTAACAGCACTTTTACCCAAACTCACAAAAGGCTCAAAAATAGGAATTGTTAGCTCTAAAATGGGATCAATTTCAGACAATACATCAGGCGGATACTACGGCTATAGAATTAGTAAATGTGGCGTTAACATAATGGCCAAATCCTTAAGTGAAGATTTAAAAGAACAAGGCATAGCTGTTTTAATTCTACATCCAGGCTTTGTAAGAACTGATATGACTGGTGGACAAGGCCTTATCGATACGCCAGAGTCAGCAGAGGGCCTCTATAAAATCATGACAGAAAAATCTATAAAAGAGACCGGAACCTTCTGGCATACAAATGGTGAGAATATCAACTGGTAAATCAAGAGTCTGTGTCATAAAATTGTTTTATGGTAGATCAAGCTCATATTTGGCCAAAAAGAAAGCAACATAAAATCTGGTTAGATCAATATTTCCATAATTGCTTAATCTTAAATAAATCTGAGCATACATTAAAAAACTATAAGGCCGATCTTCATAAATTTTTTACCTGGTATGAAAACAACCACTTAGGCCTTATACACCAAGCAAATGGGGATACTATTTCCCATTATCAAAACTTCTTATCCAAAGGTGGTAAAGTCTTGGCCAAGGTACCATTAAAGCAAAAAATGGGCCTAGGTATAAAGAGACTTATTAATATGGCCATCTTCAAAAAAGTCGAAAAATCATTACCACAAATTGTTTTAGATCAGGGCCCCTTATCGGTCACCTCAAGAAGAAGACATCTCTCATCTGTTAAAAACTTCTTTGAATTCCTAAAACAAAACTACGAAGACAAAAACAAAATTTTTCAACATAACCCCGTCAAAAGTAAAATCCACGGAATAAGACTCAAAGAAATAGATGTTGAACATACTGAAATTCTAAGAACTCGAGATTGGCAAAAACTTCAAGAGGTGATTACCAATTCAACCGACAGGGCCATGGTACACCTTCTTTACTTCGGAGGCCTAAGACTCCAAGAACTCTCCCAACTTAAATGGGAAGACTGCAATTTCGACAAATACAAGATTTATATCGAAAGAAAAGGTGGGTACAGACAAACCCTAGAGCTTGATAATGGACGAAAAGTCTTTAATCAACTCCAATACATTAAAAGACAAAAAGGGTTTATCTTTTCATATGATGGAAATCATCCCTATACCACAAAAACTTTGTATAATAGAATCATGAAGCTATTTAAAAAGGCACAAGTAAACCCCGACTTAACACCACACAGTTTTAGAAAAGCTTGTGCAACCAATATTTATCTCAAGACAAAAGATTTAATCTATACCCGAGATTATCTTGGGCATCATGATGCCAAGGTAACGCAAACTTATATTGACCCTGAAACTGTCCACGGGGTCGCACCAAAACTTATGGAATTAAAGGAGAATATTCTATGAAAAAGTTTTTACTGTTATTTTCGTTTATTATTTTTATTCCCTATTCGCATGCGGATATTTTTCTCGAGCCTCACCTCTCTGTCGGTGTCCTCGGAGATGCCACTGAAAGCGGTGGTGGTAATAAAGAGTATGACACTTCCGATATGAACCTTGGACTAAAAGCTGGTTATTCAATAATGATGTTTAACTTCGGAATCGATTACACAATTGGGCAACAAACCTGGGAAATAGAGGCCCCTCAAGCTGTGGCAGGGCCAGAAGAAGAATTTGATTCTGCGACATGGGGTCTATTTGGTGGAGTTGAATTTCCTATTCTTTTAAGAGCATGGGTTACTTATTATTTTGATGCTAGCCTAGAAGACACAAATAATACGGCCACTTTTGATAAGGGAGATGAACTCTCTGGTAGCGGCTATGGGCTAGGCCTTGGTTATACTCTCCTACCTCTTTTAAGTATCAACATCGAGTACAAAGTATTTACTTATGATACTTATAAAGATGATAGCAGCGGAGAAAAACTTAATCTCCCTAGCGCTGGAACAGGTGAATTTGAACATAGCCAAATCTATGTTGGAATAAGCTTACCTATCACGATTTAATAAAACTGAAATTGACGGTGGTGGAGAGTGATTCATCACCGTTTAATTTTGAATATTAAGAATCTCTTCTATCTTATCTAGTCTCGCTTTAAGCTTCAGGTTTTCTTCTTTTAAACGCTGATTCTCTTCTTCAAGCGAGGCCACTCTACGCTCCATCTCTTCCCAAGCGCCTTGCATGACTTTTAGCATTTTTAAATTTTGCTCTATTTCACCCTGCTGCTGCTTAGTCGCATTGATATGCGCCCAGTGAATAGGGTCCACATTTAGCTGAAGGAAGCCATTTTTATCCTCTGATACCGCTTCAGGAATTACCTTTTGTACACTTTGAGCAACAAAACCAACGATTTCAGGATCACTGGGTAATCCAACCGGATTATCTTTTTTATAATTAAACACAACAGGCTCTAAACCCATAATCTGATCTATTCCCTTAGTGTATTTAGCTCTTATATCCTTTAACCTCTCATCAGATGCATTTGTCCAGGCCGTACCCGTCGATAGTCCGGCCGGGCCAATAACATGAAGGTTATAAGATGGGCTAAAATTATTAAAAGTGTCACCACCAGGTATTCCAACATTACCATTATCTAAAATAATTAAACCCTCTGTGACCCCCGCATCTATATCATCAATATCACCCGTATCAAAACCAATAGAAAATCGAGCTGTATTATTAGCAATGTTACCAATCTTCCAGGCCTTCTCACCAGTCGTTCCGGCGGCCCCTTCATCTCCAGAATCACTTATACCCATCGTTATAAAAACAGGATCATCATCAGGAGAAGTGGCACTATTTCTTAACATAAGAGTAACAGGGCTATCAGCATTTCTACTACTTTCTATAACCAAACCAGGATTAACATCTAAACTATCTGTGTTGTTACTATCATAAATATGAAGCATCGAAGTTGGAGTACTCGCACCAATTCCAATTTCACCGCTATTTAATATTCTCATCCTTTCTGTTAAAGATGCACTATCCACAGAAGTGCTAAAGGCCAAATGAGATCCGTCCACTGACGAATTCGTTGTCGTTTGAAGACTCGATATCCTCGCACCATCATTTCCTTGTATATCAAAATCAATCATTGAATTAACTGAATCAACAGCACTACGAGCGCCATCGAGAGTAAGCTTTACTGAACCATCAGTAAAAGCACCCGTTCCTTCAATCTTAAGTCCCTCATCAACGCCATTTGATAAAATATGTAATCTCTCAGTAGGCGCCGTTATTCCTACACCTATATTGTCATTTACATAAGCATTTCCAGAGACATGAAGCTTCTGCACTGGAGCATCCGTTCCAATCCCAACATTACCCGTATCATGTTCAATAGAAACCAATTTAGACAACGTTCCCAGGTTATCAAACTGAATATGAAGATCATGTTGATAATTAGCGGTAGTAAAAACATCTCCGTGAGCTACAAATGACCAACCTTGTGTGGCCGCATCTTCTACTTGCTTGGCCCCATCTCCTTTAGTCATCAGAGTAAGTGCTGAGACCTGATTGGCCTGAACTCCTGAAGTATCTATAATAAGCTCAGAATCATCATCTGCTGTCTGGTACACATGTAAGTTTTCTACAGGAGTACTTGTGCCAAGACCTAAGAAACCTGAAGAACTTAACCTCATTCTCTCTACAAGAAGATCAGGTGTAGCAACGGTATCACCACCAGCAAAAACCAAATCGCCAGTAAATGTTGTGGCGTTATCACCTGTAAATTCTTTAAAAATAGACCATACATAAGTATTATCATTATTTTTATAAGTAAGACCTAAGTCATCTAAATTATCTGTTGTTTGTAATGCTATTGTGGCCCTTCCATCTGTATCCGTAACATAATCTGAGGGCCTTATCTCTATCGTCGAGCTTGGTGAGGTGATTCCAATTCCCACCATTCCATTCTCATCTATAATCATCCTTTCTGAGCCCGCCGTATTAAAGCGGATCTTGTCTTCATCTGGATTAGTCTCTAAATTAATAGACGTATCAAGATCAATATCACGGGCCTCAGTTATGTTAGGACTTCCAGTAAAACTTAAATTACCCGCCCCATCAGTCACTAATATATTTCCTGAACTTCCATCTACAGAAGGGAGAGTAAAAATTGTATCAGAAGCTAGAGCTGTAGGAGCTCTTAGACCAATAAAGTTTGTCGCATTATCTGTTCTAAGGTGAACTTCACCAACCGAGGAGTCATCGCCTATAATAGCATTTCCTCTTATATCGAGTTTGGCCTCTGGTACACTATCACCAACACTCACATTACCTGTTGGCATTATTTTAAGCCCCGTAACATAAGTCTGACCGCCGTAAGACTCTGGCCCTGATGCACCCACTCTAAGCAATAACCCATCTTCTGCACCACCGGCAGTAAGAAGAGTCTGACTAGCATCAACTGTAACATACCAGTGATCACTTACATCTAGAGATTGCCCCCCTAGTGTTGCTGATGGGCCTAGATCTAATTTTAATTCTGGAGTATTTACACCCAGTCCAACTCTGTTGTTAGCAGAATCTACAAATAAAGTGTCATTATCAAGCGTAATGTCTCCACTACCTTTAATTGTCATCGCCGTACTTAATGTACCAGCATTATTAGTTTTAAAGTTAAGATCACCAATCTCAGCACCATCTGAAGCATCAGTTAATACCGCCTCAATCATTGCTACAGACTCAGGGTTTCCTGCATCGTCTTGTGTAGCAAAATCCATTGAAACACCAATACCACTAGCTCCACTCCCGCCACTATTAGTATGAGAAACAGTTAAAACATTCGTTACACTAGAGCTTAAATCTTCTTTTGAAATCTCGACAACACCATTTCCATTAGATGTTAAAACAAGATCTCTATCTGTTGCTACTTCGGTATTAGTTGTAATTGTATTGTCGTTAATCTGAACTTCATCAAAATCGGCCATACCAGTTGTTGTCTGAAAATTTGTCGCGACCACGGTACCATCAACATGAAGTTTCTCAGTTGGAACATCAACGCCAATACCCACATTACCCGTATCATGCGCAATGGTAAAATGCTTTGTAGGTGTGCCAGAGTCGTAAAAATAAAAAGACAAGTCGTTTATATCATCGGCCACTGAATATGAGTTTGCCCTAGCTATTAAGGACCAACCTTTTACCGTAGCATCTGAGACAGGCTTAGCACCATTTCCACCATCTGTGATAAAAGATAAACGAGTAGATTGAGAAGGGTCACTTCCCGGTGTATCTAATAAAAGCTCAACACCTGAGCTCGCCGTCTTATAAAGGTGAATATCTTGAATTGGTGTGGACGTTCCAACACCAATCTTTCCATCTGAAGTAAATCTAACGTTTTCAATTAAGTTCGCCGGGTCTGCGTCTGGAGTACCTCCGGCAAAGACTAAATCACCGGTAAAGGTTGAAGAATCATCGCCTGTAAAGGCCTTAAAAATAGACCAAGCATGTTGCCCATCATTATTTCTAAAGCTCACCCCCATATCATCAAATTGGTCTGTAGTCTCTAGAGATAAAGCTGATCTTCCATCAGTATTACTCGTATAGTCGGAAGGTTTTATATGAAATATTGAATCTGGTGACATTGTTCCAATTCCAACATTGCCATCAATATCAAAACTAACTTGTGCAGTAGATGGATCCCATCCGCTCGAACCGGCCTGAATTTTTAGTTTATTAGAATCACCTTCGTCTAGGCCAAGATACCAACTCTGATCTACTATAGGACCTGGATCACTGTTTCTAAACTCTATAAAAGCATCACCATCAGCATTTTCGCTTTCAATTATAACAGCAGTTTTATCAGCACTTGAATTTACGTGAAGCATTTGTTCCGGGGTAGTATCGTTAATACCCACATAGGCCATCGGGCCAGGTATTACTGATATATGACCATTTGTGGCAGCTTCATTTTCTAATGTAATTAAATCATCTGGGGCGGCTTTAAACCCAAATAAAGCTTTTCTTGTTGCTGATCCGTCTGGATAAAACTCCATAAAAGAGTGATCCGTTCCCTCTAAACGCATTATAGCGCCATTACCATTTATATGAACTGGTACTTGGGGATCTGCATTCCCAATCCCAAGATATCCGCTGGAATCAATTTTAAGAGCAGCACTTGTTCCATCTCTGTTGAAGATAGTAAACTCATTTTCAATATCTAAACCAATATCATAAGTATAAATTTGATCTCCTGGATCAGTTCTATGAAATCTTAACATTCTTCCTAAGGTGTCAGCTCCGAATGTTTTACCATCGGTATCATCTTTAATCGTAATCGTAACATCACTTCCACCTGAGGAACCAGCAGTAGCATCTGAGTCTGTATTGTTGGCCGTAAACCCACCTGCTAGACTATAACCACCAACATTTAGTAAACTATTACCACCTAAATCTAAATCATTTGTCATAACGACAGAACCATCGCGTTTTAGAAACTTTTGAAGTTCGTCATTTAGGTTTCCACCACCAAGGACTAATCCCTCAAGCTCACAAAAACTAGCGTTTGATACTGTACACGATCCACTAGCAACTTGATTAGCGTCAAGCCCAAAGCCAGCTGCTAAATCGACTGTTGTAATTGTTCCATCAACTATCTTGGAAGAAGTGACAGAGTTATCTTGAAGTTTAGCAGTTGTTATAGAGTTATCAGCGATCTTCGAGCTTGTAACAGCACCATCTGCAATATTGCTAGTATCTATAGAGCCAGCATCTCCTGAGACCACTGAACCAGGTACCCATTTGGTCCCGGCATTATCCCAAATGAGCGCTTGTCCATCTGTTGGTGCATTCGTGACAATGTCCACATCATCAAGCTCATTTATTCCAAAGGTAACAACTCCTTTTTTCCCAAATACACTTGTCACCTCATTACTGTTAACAATTTTTTCCCAACAGCAATCATCTCGATAGATGGCCCAGTCACCAATCTTCCAATCAGTTATCCCAGAAAGATTAAAAGACCCTGCAACATTAACGACATAATAGGTTCCATTCATAGGACTTAACGTTGAGATATCAGTACCACCTGTTGTAAGCTGCCCGAGATTAGCATCCCAAGTTCCACCAAAACTTAAATTGTTAAGATCAGCTGGCTCCCACGTGTCACGAGTGTCATTCCATCTCAGTACATCTCCATCGTTCGCACCCATATTATTGAGCTTGATGGCCGTTATACTTTTATCAGTAAAATCAAAAAATATTTGAAATGTTGCTGAAGCATTAGCAGTATTTAAAATTAAGTTAAAAGTTTTATCAATTAAAAAAGATATCTGTTTTGAAGCATTAGCAATAATTTGTCTTGCCTCTTGCGCTTCAATAACCATTCGATCATCAAGCCCTTGCCCATTAACTTGTACAGTTTTAACCTGATCTAAGTTTTGCCCTTGAATGTAGAGCTGATTATTATAGACCTGAACACGTTCAATCTTTATGCTATTATCGACGGGTTTAAATGAAGAGTTCTCAATTCCTAGGTTTGCATCACTACCTAATTTTACAGATCCCCGATTACTTGGATTAGGTAAGCAACTTACAAGGATAAATAATAAAAACAGGTTAAAACTAAACTTCATCAACTATTACCAATTGAGTCCTGACTAAGTTATTAATATTTTACTGTTAAGTTTCGGGATTTTTTCGCCCCTTCTTTAGGAAAATTAAGGACATAGGAATTTCTCATTACTTATATTGGATAATATTTATTTTTAAAATTCCTCTCTAAAAGGCCTCTTTAAGAATTCGCCACAGCCATAAGGCACACTCAATAAATACTATTTATTTATTTGACCTTTTCCTTCCGGAAAGAGTGGCCAAGTTATCAAAATTAAACGAATTCATTAGAATAGAACTATGTTAATAAAATGGTCCTTAGTTTTCAGTTTTATCCTCTTTTGTTCTTGCAGTATTCCTTCAGCAAGAAAAGAAGCTAAAGAGTCTGCTATTGTTCAAGAAGAACCCAACTTAGAACAAGAGATTGATGACATGCTAGACTCTCCAGAGAAGAAACTAGAGAGGCTAAAAAGCAAGAAAAAAGACTATACTCTCGATGCGACTCTTTCTTATGAGAATAATTCATTTAATGAAGATATTGACGGCGAAACCGAAATTGACGGCCGGATGGTAGGAGTCGGACTTGGGATTGAGTATGGAAAAGTACTCGATTTAGATTTTGATTTATTAACATACGCAAAATTAAGCCTTTTTAGTGATGCAGAGTTTTCTCAAACAAGCCGTTCTTATAAGTCTCAAAATACTATCTCATTAGGTGCTTTCATTATTCATAGGACATGGGATAGAGATATTAAACCAATTCTTGGAGTTGAAAGAGAAGAAATTTCATACGTTAGTGCAGATAAAGAAGTCGATCTCTCAACCGTCAATATCTTCGATCAAATTTCTGGTACAAAAGGTTTGTTTTATAATGCTCTTTTAGGTGCTCAATATCATCACTTTATTTTTGATAGCAAAACAATATGGACTTTTATGGCAGGCTTTTCTTTACTTGGTGAGGCCAATAGTAATAATGGTGAATTAGAGCAAAACCTCAACTCTTTCAAAATTATAGGTAAATTAAAATGGAACTTTTCAGAGAATTATTTTCTGGGAGGTCATTATCAATACAGCTCAATTGAAGGCACACGCAAAACTCTTTTTTATAACTACGCACTTACATTTGGAATTAAACTTTAATCACCTATAAGACAACCATTTGTTGTTGAATTGGTACAAAGAACTGGATAACCTACATCACTATTAGGAGAACCTGGAGATTTAGGGTACTGATACTCGATTGGTTCTACTCCTATAGAGTAGTTAACTATTTCTGAGGTATTATTCATTAGATTGATAAGAACTGAATCCATCGCATTTTGACCTGAAACATAACCTTCTGTTCCATGCTTTATAGATGGAAGAAAACTCGACATTTTAAAGGCCTTATTATTGATATTTGTAAGAGGGACTTCACTAGGGTTAAGCTTTCGAGAGATTCTATCATCTCCATCTGCATCAACACAATCCATATCACCACCACCAGCTACGCAGCCAACACGGATGATCTTAACTTCGTCAGAGGAATTCATCACCCCTATGATTAAAGATTTATCCGAGTCTCCTGCAGCCACACCAATTGCCTTCAAATTCTTTAGATCCGTATCATTTTCGCCATTATTATCGTATAACGACACAATCTCTCCACTTGATAGTGAACCTATATCATCTTCTAAATAATTTGCTTCGGAAATTTTTCTTCTCGAAATCATCAACTCATCTTGATTTAAACTACTTGGATTTGTCCCAGCAATAAAAAGATATTCATTACTTGCAATAATTCCTGAGTGCCCCATTGATATCTCGTACTGATCAAGAGCATCTAAGGTGAAAGGGCCTTTTTCGTCACCACCTTGAACAGGTCTTGGATCATTATCATTAATACCATCGGAATCCCAATTATCTGTACCTATCCTTACTTCATGTCCTCGTAGATCTATTTTTCCATCTTCTCTTTGAGTTGCTATAATAAGCCTTTTCGTAGTCATATTATAAGTATCTAATACATTTCTAACGCGCGTTCCTCTTACACCAGAATTTAAGCGCACATAGTTTCCATCCACTCCATTTACTGCCTGATTGGTTGAAAGAGAGTTATCGGTCTCTTTTCCAAAAGCGACTGCAATTTTGTTTTCATTTACTGTTTCTAAAAATGGTAAATACCAAGCTTCATCAGAAGCAACGATCTCACCAACCTGAGAGGCCACAATATCTAATTTCAAACAGCTCTTACTTGATTCGATATTCGCCGGATCACTATCTTTGGTTAAGATAATAAACCTCATAAGTGGTGCACCAGTTGGTATTGTATCGACTTCAACAATTCTGTAAGCAACAAATATATGCGAATCATTCCCTGTAATAGAAATATCAAAGGGTGTCTCGCTTGCCGAAGGTGCTCCAGGAGCTGAACATATATTATCTGTTGGATCTGAAGGGATATTCGAAGACTTAAAGTTTTCAGTGATAATTCCTTTATTATCGACATTAAACTTCTGAATAATAACATTTGTTCCCACACTATGAGCGGTCCAAATATCCATATCTTGTGTATCGAGATCTGCTATCGTATCCTCATCGACCCAGATGTCATGACTTTCTGCCGCTGAAACGATATTTGGTAGTTTTGTTTCAAGTTTATTTACAAAACGTACTATACCAAAGTTTGTTGAGCCTCCCCAAACACGCTTAACAGTACAGTCATTGACATTATTCCCAATTCCATCATCACCAACACAAACTCTAAAACATACTTTATTATTGGCTGGATCAAAAAGGTTAGAACCATCAAAAGGATTTAAAGTATTGGGCCCATACAATGAACTTGGCGGACTCCAGTTTAATTGAGAAGGTTGAGCACTCGTTACGGTATTTGAAAATTGGCCAGTGGCCCCTTCAATATCAGTCCAAAAACTATCGGCTATAGTTGAACAGTCATTTGTAGTTGTTTGCGAATATGTCTGCCACTTAAAAGTTATGTTTGTCCCATCTCCTCCAGCAGGAGAAGCATCACTTATATCACCAGGGTAAATAGAAAAAGTTCGACCTTCAAAAACACGGTGATTACTAATTTGCGTTGGATCAAGGCCTATTGAACTTAAAACCGGTGCTGGGTTAGAATTTGTAATAGCAAATACAAAATCTTGGGTTAGGGCCTGTGGACTAACTCCACTACCAGGAATATCAGTTATAACAATTCTTATCGTGACGTTTTCAGTAGCATTATTAGCTGGGCCACCTTGAATAACATCTGTTGGAATCTGCCAAGATTGATTATAAAGAGTTTTCTCTGTTGGGTGTGCTATATTATTTTGGGTAATTGATGCTATTGGTGTCCAAGTCGTATTCTCTACACCATTAACGAATCCTTTATAGGATGCTTCTACTTTAAACTGATCTCTTTCTAAGTCTTTGATAAAAAGATTAAAAGTAATTGTATCCCCTTCATCTGCTAAGGCAACGGCGGTTGTGTTATCACCAGATTCAAAGATAAAGCTATCTGAATTGACATCCAATCCAGCTTGTATTTGCCCTGGTGAAAGGTTCGGTGGCACAGGATCTATTGTTGGTGCTGTATTAACCTCACCGACATTTATATTCCACGTTACTTCGTTTGATGTTCTTGAAGGGCCATCAGTGCCGTTTGTCTGATTATCTGAAACTGTTGCTTTGATGACATACTGACCCGCTTGTACTGGAGAAGTATTCCCATCATTATCCTCATCGTTATAAGAGGGAAAACGTAGATTACAAATATCTTTACCTGAAATGGCCTCAGCTGAAGTAAATGTACAATCAGGATTAGGTACATCGGCCAACAACCAATGTGGATTACTACCATCAATTGCAGTAAAGTTGGTTGCATTTGTACAATCTTTATCAGGAGTACAAATACTAAAATCAATCGCGTAATCCGTTAAGTTAAGCCCAGGCGAAACAGAACTATCCTTATCTTTTATAGAAAGAGCAAATTGACGATCTGTACCTCCTGCCTGAAGAATACCGGCCTGAAGGTCGGCTATATACACACCTGACGCATCTATCTCTAAAACAGGAGCAGTATTAGCAGGTGTTATTGTTATATTATCCCAATGCACTTCACCTACAAGTTGACCACTTAATCCATCTATGACTTTCGCATAAATTTCTTTATTAGAAGCAGAGGATAGGCTATCGACCGGATTTAACTCTTTAGCATATCCTGGATTGCCATTACCTGAAAGTGCACCGTAGCCACTTAAACAAACAGGGTCTGGATTAGGTCCAGGTTGAAAAGTTAAACGATTAATTGTTCCATCTGCCGTTATCGTTCTTCCATTTTCGTCAAAAAAGACAATATAGACACCTTCAGCAGCAGACAAACCAGTTCCGTCCTCAATATAGACACAAAAATCATGGATTGGAGTACCACGAGTAGTATTAGGGTTTGCATTTTGAGCAGGTGCTATATAAAAGCCATAACGATTATTTTCATTAGAGGTTTCATCTAAGACGTTACCTGAAACAGAATCAATAGGAGTACTTTTACTAAAAATTCTATCGTTCGTAGGGTTTTGCGTGAAATTACTAATAAGCACATTCGGGTCTGAGATGGCCGGTGGTGTTGCTGTTTCGATTGCCGCCGCTCCCGTAATCACTGTTGGTGGTGGGTAGCTAATTTCAATGTCCCAAGTTTTTTGTAAGAAGATAGGACCTGTTGGCGTTCTTCTGGCCTCCAAATAAAGTGTATGCTTTCCCTTAGGAAATTTTGTTAGATCTGCTGGATCAACGAGAAAACTTATAGAAGGCTTTGAAGGATAGGGAGCGCTTGTTTGTTCTACTCCATCAAGAAACCATTTAATATAATAATCGACACCATCCGGATTACTAACATTTCCAAAAATAGTTGGTCGGTCATCACTTGTCACAGTTGTCATTTTTGCTGGTAAAGGATCACAGTTACCAAAATTAGAAGGTGAACATACGAAGGAAAACGTGGGATCATTAAAGTCATTAACAATAAAGCTCCACGCAACAGACTCAACTAAGCTATTATCTTTTGGATCAATAATAGAACTAACTATAGTGTTGACACCTAAAGGCCATATATTTGTATTAGACACATCTACAAATAATGCACTTACTTGATTAGATTCGGTAAAGATATTGACACCATTACGATACCATTTGTGTATGTAACTTTCTCCAAGTGGATTATCTACTGAAATAAGAAGATTAAAGGGCCCTACATTTCTTTTAAAAGGACTTAACACATTTGAAGGTGTTCTAAATGCTTCTGGGCTAGGTTTAACATTAAATGCTGCTATTCTATGTGTGACTTGTAGCTTGGATATTTTATTAACCTTATCGACAAGCCCCTCTTCCGTTAACCCTGCTCTTTCAGCGGCACCAGGTTTTTCTAAGTCACCTGCGACACAGCCGATAAATATAAAAGCGGTCAACATCAAAGATAATGTATTCCTAAAAAAAGACTTCAAAATAGCATCCATATTCATATTCACTTAAGCACCTATCGTTCCGAAATCTCTAAACTTTTAGCGTCTTTCATAGGTTTCTTACTGGATCAGTTTAATCGCCTACAGCGAAGGGTTTTTGTCAGATTAGCTCTTCCCTCATAATTTTGAACAGTTAACTATTGTTGAGATTTTTACTATATTTAAACGTAGAGTAAAAAGTGACTCCATTTTTGGTCAAAGACTCATTGGCCAAAATGAGTTAATATTGAAATTACAGGAACTTATTTAAAATGAAATATTTCACATTTTTAACTATTTTTATTAGTTCTACACTTTTCTCTTTTCCAAGAGGAATTTCAAAAAAGCCTTTTGAGGTTAAAGTTTTCGCACCTTCAGATGCTAGAGGGTACGCTCAAGCATTAACTGAATATCGTATGGCCCATGAAACTGGTCAGTGTAGAGGCGCATTTATTGCTACCCCCAGTAAGGCTTGGGATTGTAAGGCCACACCAAGAAACCCAAACCGAGTTGGCTGTTCTCGAATGTATAAATGCTCAAGAATCTCAAAAAAAATAAACCGTTCTACATTAATTGCTTCAACAAGAAATAAAATGAAGCGTTTTAAGACAAAAGTCGCTGAAGATGAAATAAAAATAATCATGCCTCCCAAAAAGGCCCTCGCTCTTGAAAGCGGTGATATGGCCCGAAAAAGAGAGCAATTAAAATTATGGAAAATACAGCTTGCCCAAAAAGAAAAAGAAGAAAAACAGCGCCAGGCCAGATTAAGTAAACTTAAAGATGTATTACCAAATGAGCCTGAAGTAAGTGATGATAATGAAATAATGGAATTTCTTAAAAGTGAAGGTCTCTCTCCTGATGATATTAGAGACGAAGAAGATATAAAGGCCTTTCTAAAAAGAGAAAAAGTCAGTGACGACGTTGTTTATAGAGACTATGACCCTTTCACAGATGAAGATGTAAAATGGGTTCTTCAAACTACTATTGAACCAGATGGAATGACAAAGGTTTATAAACTTCGAAGATTAACTTCATCTGATGACCGCTTTATCAGAGAGTTTCAATGGTTTAGAGCGAGTGCTTCAATGGTTGAGGTATCCAGTGAGGGAGACTCTTTAAGAACAACCAATGTCAGCTGGACTCCCTATTACCTTTTCAATGAAAGATGGACCCTTCGTGGTAATGCCGGCATTCACTTTATTAAAGAAGCTGAAGGAAGCACAGAAAATTCTTTTTCTCTTCTTGAGCTAGGTGTCTATGCTCAATACAACCCTAATAGACTTTATTATGAGTTTGGAGCTGGCTTTCAAGTTTGGAATAACCAAACTGGAGACCGTCACTTATATACGGCCTTTGGTCTAGGCTATGTCTTTGATATTCCACTATTTAGATATATAGATCGAGTTTTTACAAACTATACACTTGTCTCAAACCCTGAAAGTAATCGAGAGTTTAAACTTGGTGTAGGATTCGCGTTCTGATTATGCTATGTTCCCTTTCATGAAAATTAGAGTATTAAACACAGTAGATTGGGAAGGCCGTTGTCTTGAAGAAGAAAACCTTTTGGCCATGGAAAAATTTAATCAAGAGTTTCCTCATATACCCACTCTTCACTTTATGAATGCTGCCTATTTCACCAAAGGACTTGATAATTCATTAGTGGAAAAAAGAATTAAACGTGTTATTAAAAATAATGATCTTCTAGGACTACATATTCATTGTTGGAGAAGTCTTGTCGAAAAAAGTGGTCTTGATTTTCGTTTAGGGCCAAGCTTTGTTTACAAAGATGGTATACCAACTCAAGAGCTTCAAAAGGATGATTGTGGACATGATCTTAGCTTGAGTGCTTACAATCATAATGAAGTTATAAAGCTCATTAAAACGAGTGAAGATATTTTAAAGAAATACAATCTACTCAATCGTCCTTATTTTCGTGCTGGTGGCTGGATGGCCAATAGTGATACATTAAAAGCACTTAAAGAGTGTCATTATACTCATGATTTTTCCGCTGTACCTCCAGAACTATTGAAGGCGAAAAGAAAAAATGAAACTCTTTATAAAATGATAGAACCTTTATGGGCCGATATAAATACACTTTCTAGGCCTTATGAAATACTTCCTAATTTATGGGAATTACCAAATACAGCTTGCTTAGCTGATTATATGCCAGCACAAGATTTTTTAAACGTCTTCAAAGCGATAGCTTCTCATCAAAAAGATGTCATTTTCGTTATGGGTTATCACCAAGAAACGGCCCACAGATTTATCGATAGAGTTCGCAATGGAATAAAACTTATCGAATCTGAAGGCCATGAAATCATTTATGATTTTGACTTTTTAGAGCCATCCCAAACTACCAAAAGTAATCAGGGAAACAATAACTATTCCCCACTGAATGCCTAAAACTTTTATTTGCTTTTTTGGACTATCGAGATCGTAGACATAAAAACACATTAAATAAAAAGGCAGATATCCAAAAAGAAATATAAGGTAAGGAAACTTAGTACTCCACCATGGGTACTCCCACGTTAGAGCATTAACACTATTAAGCCAACATTCAACAGCAACAGATAAAATACTATTAACTACAGCATAAAAGACTCTATTATTGATGCCCAACACTTTGGCCGTCTTATCTTTTGGTAATAGTTTAACAGCACCAATTCCCATAATGGCAAACATAAAAGTAATTTCTATATTTAGACCCATTAACAATAGCCAGGCCGTTTTTGTTGGAGCTCCCCATATTGGAGCAAATTGAGTAAAGTGAAATACTAAACCATTTACTGTCTCATTAATTAAATCTTGCCCCCACAAAGCAAGCCCTGCAAAAACTGTTGATATTTCACCTTTAGCAACCTCATTAGAATAAATGAATATAACAATGAGTAGAAATGGTATGATATACCACTGAAACGTAATATCTGGCCTTCTAAGTATCTCTAAGGCCTGTTGAGAATAAGCTGAGGGCATAAAAAACTCCTTTTTTAGAATCAATTAATATCATTTTTTCAACATATCTCCGAGCAAATTCCTATTAAAATATTTTGTTATCTAGGTCGAATATAGCGTTGTGTCCACGGACAAACTTAAACATGTGAGGTGTAAAAATGACAAAATGGATTTTAAATTTACGAAAGTCTTCTATGGCCGTTCTTCTTGGAGCAAGTCTTATATTTGCTTCTTGTGGTAAGAACCCTGAGCAAGATATTGTTAAGGACGTAGATGTCTATACAGAGTTAAGAGATGGCGATGTATGGGTTAACCTAAAGGCCAACTTTAAATTAGGAGAGGCCAGTCTAACAGAAATCTCTTTCCCTATAGTAAACCCTGATGACAGTAGTATTCGTTATGGTGAAATTAGTTTTACCCCTTTAGAAGAAGTAGGTTACAACGAAATTTCACTTTCTTTTAACTTATCTGCTTCAGACGAAGTTCAAGGTGGACTTGCTTCTCTACCTAATGGAAGTGAACTTCCTATCGCTGGTATGAATAACGGTGATGTTTTACAGCTTGTCATCGATTCTATTAACTCAAGAATCTATTTAGGAGCTAGTGATAGCATGACAGTGCTAGGCTTTGCTGTTTCAATAGCAGAGTTTGAAAAGCTTGGAGACCTTATAAATGGTGCTAACGTTTTTGTTGGCTTTAACATTAAAGAGGTTCTTGGATCTGTTGGTATTTATACTGGAGATCAACCCCTTAAAAACGGACTTGCCTTTTTTGTAGACATTCATAGCGTGATACCTCAAGAGGTACTTGAGCTTGCCAGAAGTGGAAGACATATTGATGAATTTGAATTTCAAGCTGCTCTAAGTAAAGCTGAATTTAGGGCCACAAGCAGAAGTAAAAAGGCACCTTTTAGAAATATCGGAAACACGCCGCACAATTTCATGAGCATCTATAAAGAAGTTGAAGAGTTAGGAAATAAAACACTACACTTCATACCAACAGAAGAGTAATTTTAATGGGTGGCGTCAGCCACCCTTTCACCACTCGGAACGAAATGTCCCTTTTTTCTTGATGATCTAATTTTAATGCGCCATAATCGCATTATATGGAAACAAGTAGTTATTGTTCTCAAATTTTAAAAGATGAGCTTTACAAGAGAAAACTAAGAAATAGTTCTTACTCGCTTCGCGCATTTGCACGTGATCTTGGAATAGGAAGTACATCGCTTTCTGATGTCATGAGTAATAAAAGAAAGTTATCTCGCAAAAATATCCAAAAAGTTTCAGAGAAACTTTCTCTATCACCAAAAGAAGTTTCTCTTATTGAAGATGAGCTCAGAGGTAACAGCAATAAGACAAAAACAGAGATAGAGTTTCTTGAAATGAAAGAAGACCAATTTAGACTCATCGCTGATTGGTATTACCTGGCCATACTTAACTTCGCAAGACTTCCAGATAATTACTCCAACCCAAGTTACCTTTCTCAACGCTTAGGCCTTCCCGAAGAAACCATCAAAGAGGCCATCGATAGACTTCAAAGGTTAGACTTAATTAAAATCGAAGATGATAGGTTAATTCGAACCAGTTCTCCTATAAATACGACAAAAGAAATTGCCTCTATGGCAATTCGTAAACATCATAAAGATCAACTCCATTTGGCAGAAAAGTCTTTAGAGAATGATCAGTTGGAAAAAAGAAACTTCAACTCCATAACTATGGCCATTAATCCTGCAAAAATTGATAAGGCCAAAGAAATTATTCAAAAAACTGTATCTAAAATAGAAAATACACTAGAGGATGAAACACCTGAAGAAGTCTATGTCCTTAACTTTCACCTCTTTCCTCTTACTAAGGAACTTCTCCAATGAAAGCTTTTTTATTAATACTTATAACAACTTTAACATTTAACATTTATGCCGGAGATAGAGTTTGGAACGGCGGTGGACTGGCCGAAAAAAATATCCTTTGGGCCCTTGTTTCATTAGATAAGTATATTGATAACTGTTTAAATGGACCATATTGCAACCTAACTAAAAAAGAGAAAACGCTACTTAAAAAAATTAAAAAAGTTCACCTCACTGAACCACAAGGCCCCAATTTTATTAGGTTTAAATCCCACAAGAAAAAAGAAGAGAACTTCGACTTTGGTGAAGGAATCAAATTGGCCAAAACAAAGTTAATACCAGGTTCCCCTATATTTATTAATAAAGACCTATTATATAGGGAGTTTAATGGGAAAGTTGAAGCATTTACAGTTGCTGAAGCGGTCTCATTGCTCATCCATGAAATAGGACACCATACGGGTGAAGAAGATCATACTCAGTTAGATCTATTAGGTGCAAAGGTTGGGATGGTTGTCGAAAGATTTTCCGAAAAAGCACCTTTTTTCCCTACTAATAATAAAATTCAGGTCGTCAGCTTTAATAGCGATAGCCTAATGCAATTTCCTGAGATCCTTATTTACATCGATAACCAGATTATAAATATTACTGAGAAAGTAAAAAAAGAAATAGACTGTCAAGGAGACTTTAGGTCACGACCTGAAGGAGCAACTTTCCACAATATATACTGGAAACCATTTTATAAAAGAACAGAATATTTAAAGTTCAAATTTGAAGGTAATCTTTGGGTTTTTTGCCAAAATAGAAATGGTTTCATTTATGAAAAACCTGAGGGGAAATACTTAGAAGTTAGCTTTAAAGGCAAGATAATCGATGAGGCCAAGTACGATGAAAAGAGGTATGGCACGTTTAAGGTAGAGTTTATACCTGGAAGCTTGGATATTGAAGTCAAGAAAATGTGGATGCTTGTTGGAGAAGGTAACCCTCTTGATGCTATCCCCGGAAATTAATTCCTCCAATTAAATTTTATTTAAAGGGATTGCTTACACCTGACGCTAATGGATCGTGAGGTTTATTTATCTTTTCATTTTTTATATCTTTTTTTATGGGTGTTCAATAAATCCAAAAATTCCTATTAACCGTTATCATACCTCTGAATCCTTAGGTGAAGGAGTAAGCTCCCAATTATTTTTGGGAGGCTCAAGTGATATAAATATCGAATCAGACTTGGCAAGTTCACCAATTGATCTTACACCTGGAAACCTCGGTACATCTTTAACCCCAGGGGCCGGTTTAGATTTTTCTGTTTTTGACTCCTTTGATATAGGGTTAGATTATGCTCTTTCTGGGCCATTTAGATTAAAAGCTAATTGGCAGCTATTAGGAGATAGTAGAAAGGATGCTAAGATGTGGAGCTACTCTCTGGCCCTTTTAGGTTCGGCGGGTGCGAGTATTCAAAGTCGGACCCTAAGGGCCAATAATGGAAGTACCAGAGTTTTTTGGATTGGATCTGTTTATCATGATTATGAAGCGGCCGCAGGTTTAAGGGTGATTGATGCTCTTCAACTCACAGTGGGCGCCTGGTACGCCAAATATGGCATTGATGTTGATATGGGAAGTGTTCAGATTGATACAAAAGGAGAAGTTAAAGGCTATCATCTTCTCGCAAGTTATTATTTTCCTAATATGGCCATCAAATTAGATATTGCAAAATACTGGAACTATTATCAAGACCGATCCGATGACATGCTTGATTCTGATAAAGGTCTACAATTTGGCCTTGCCGTTGACTTTAATTTTTAATAATAAAACGAAAATCCATTAAATTCATTTGAGATTCAAAATTATAAAGACAATTAAGTTCTTCAAAGTATTTAGCACTATTAAAATCAATCAAGTACTGATTGATTTCTAATTTCATCTCCAAGGATTTCTTGTAAAGCTTGTAATTAAAATATGCTCCTGCATAAGGTGAATTTCCATCTTCACCATCAGTTGCAATACTGCCAAATGAGATTTTTTCGAGCTCACTTGTCGTCAAGTTTAATAAATTATCTTCAAAAATACTTTTCGCCATGAGAAGAACAAAGTGTGAGTTTCTACCACCAAGTCCGACAGGCCCTATAAGCGGAATATTTAATTCGTTAAAAGAACATATAACATCGATATCTTTTTCTAAAAGCAGCTTTAAGTGAGTATCGATATTTTGATCAAAGGAATTGCTAATATTAACTATTTTAAGTGATTTATTTGCAAAAAACTCTGTAGCAACTTTAATAAGTTTTTCTTGATTTATTATTATATTTGTATGGGTTTTAATTTGGTTATCTTCAATAGAAGCATTTAATAATTTTTCTCTAATGCTCCCCTTAAATGTCTTTTCTATTATTTTTTTTGAGACCTTGATTTTGGGATTTAGGAATAAACTGCTTGAAGTCCAAAAGTCATCACCCATAGGAATATCCGAAGCTATATACTGATAAACGGCCTTCCCTGTAAAATAGCGTAGGCATTGTCCTGCCTTTAAATTAGAGCAAAGAGCGCGTATTTTGTTTACCTCTCTAATATCAAGGCCACTCTCCACTAAAACCTTATGAATCTTTATCACATCTTCAAAAGAAAAAGGTTCTTTAGGATATTCTAGTAACGCTGATCCTCCTCCACTAATTCCTGCATATAGTAATTCATGACTTTCAAACTCTCCAAGCCATTTAATAAAGTCTTCTCCATTTTTAAAACTTTGTGAGTTAGGATAAGGGTGTGCCCCTTGTAAAAAACCCTCAACATTATTCTTTGTGACACCAAAATGATCTAAAGGGTTTAAGTGAGACATCTTTTTAAAAAGATCAGGAGCATTTTTTCCCAATGTAAATAATTTCACGGGTGAAGTAGGTTTTTGAAAATCAATAGTGATATGATCCCAAGACAACTGAGATTTTATAAATTCAAAAAGCTCAATCTCTACCAAATATGATCCTTCATATTAAGGACGGCCTTTAAAGCATTTGTTCTTGTTATCACTCCCACATATTTTCCTTCATGGATAACAGGGTAAATTTGATAATTGTTTTTAAGAAAAAGGTCTAACACTTCAAAAATCTCAGTCCCAAGCTCCACCGTAATAAGACGTTTACTCATATATTCACCAACAGTACCAGGTGGTAAGCTCCCATACTTGGCCGCAAAGGCATGTCTAATAACATCCCTCTCTGAAAGAAAACCAATAAGGTTATTTTCTGAATCAACAACGGGTAATCCACTTAGCTTCTTATTTTGAAGTAACTTTGCTGCCTCAAAAATATCTATATCCCCTTTCAAGGGTGTAAAGCTCTTATTCAAGTATTCATCTACTAAGGGTATTACTGTATCCTCAGTCCCTGATTTTTTATGAGGTGTTTTTGTAATCGCAAATTTGGCGTTTTCACTCACTGTTTCGCTCATAGCGACTTCTCCTTATTAATTTAATGCTCTATACAGCTTACCCTATATTGGTGACACATTACAGTGCGACGCACACTTTTCTATCGTTATTAAACATTATTTATTTAACTCACAATAAATATTCTTTAAAATGAACACACTAACTGTTATTAATTGAATCTTAAATACTTACCAAGGATTGTATTTCTGTTACTTATAATACGTTACACAACCATAGCCTTATACTTTATTGTCTGGGGAATAATATGTCTTCCCATTGTTCTTGTTCTTAAACCAAGGTCTGCCACCTCGGCCCCTATTGTTGCATGGCTACTTGGTAAGCCCGTCATTAATATTTTAGGTTTAAAGATAAAGTCCATTGATAAACATAAATTCTACCCAGGTTACCCCTGTGTATTTGTTGGAAACCATCAAAGTAATATCGATGCATTTGCAATGGCCTACCTTGTTCCAAAAAATACAGTTTTTTTAGCAAAAAAGAGCCTACTCTATATTCCTATATTTGGCGCTATTACTTGGTTTGTTGGAACAATATTTATAAATAGAGAAAAACGTAAGCATGCCGTAGGAAAAATGGATGCAGCTGCAGAAGATATTAAGAAAAATAAAGTATCTGTCTATATAATGCCAGAAGGAACCAGAAGTCATGGAAAAGGTCTTGGTAGGTTTAAAAAAGGTGCTTTCCATACGGCCAAAAAGGCCAACGTTCCTATCATCCCTATGGCCTTTAGTAGTTATAGAGAATATATCGACTTAAATAAATGGAATGCAGGAACTATTCTTGTTAAGTTTATGGACCCCATAAGCCCTGAAGGAAAAACTGTCGATGAACTCATGCAAGAAACTAGAGAGGTAATCTCTAAAACAATTAAGGAACTAGACCTTAAGCTTTCTGAGTCTTAACTGGTTTTTTTCTTTTAGGATAAAGCTCTTGGCACAAAGGGCAAGTCGTCCCATCACATCCACGAGCACTACAATACTCTCTTCCATAGTATATAATTTGTAAGTGTAGCTTTGCCCAGCTTTCTTTTGGAAAAACTTTTTTAAGGGCCTCTTCTGTTACCTTAACATTCTTACCTGAACTAAGCCCCCATCTCTGTGCCAATCGGTGGATATGTGTATCCACAGGAAAGGCAGGAGTATCAAAGGCCTGAATCAAAACAACTGATGCTGTTTTATGTCCAACCCCAGGTAACTCCTCTAACTCATCAAGGCCCTGAGGTACTTCACCGTCATATTTATCTAAAAGAATTTGAGACAGATCAAAGATTGCTTTGGCCTTTCGAGGAGCAAGACCACAAGGTCTAATTATATCTTCAATTTCTTTAACTTTAAGATTAACCATCTTCTGTGGTGTCTTGGCCTTTTTAAATAGAGAGGGAGTTATCTTATTAACTCGTTCATCAGTACATTGAGCAGATAGGAGTACCGCAATTAGCAGTGTATAAGGATCTTCATGATAAAGAGGTATTTCAGGCCTAGGATAAAGCTCCTCTAACCTATTGAGAATATGAGAGGCCCTTTCTTTTTTATTCATATATATGAACCTTTTTGCCTCACTATAATTATATATTTAAATATAAGCAAGACCCTACCGAAAGCATCTATGAGAACTAATAGACAAGGATTGTCATAACTGGTTTCAGTGAGGCATCCATGAATACAATCAATAAACTTAGCTCTTCTTTAGGTAACACGGCTAACTTCTCAAAAGAAAAAAAGCAGAAAAAAAAGCAAGATCAAACTAATACCAAGCAAACTCATGATGATTTGTGTTTAACAGATGAAGCTAAAGCAAAGTTTAAATTCAAAAATAACTATGCAGAACTTAATAGTTGTATAGGTGTATTAGAGAAGGCCCAAAATAGAGTTACTTCTCTCACTCACCTTCTGAAGAACCCAGAAGAGCTAAGGTTAACAGATATACGCTATCATGATTTCAAGGCACAATTATTTAATTTAATATCTGACTATGGTGATATAGATAATGCCACACCTTTTAATACAAATTTCCAAAAATATTTATATGGCCCTAACTCGATTGATAATCTAGAGAAGCATCTCAAACGTGGACATAATATCAAATTAGATGAGCTCGAAAAGTGCTACAATGATTTAGTAAGTTATAAAGTTGAAATCGAAAACCAACAAAAAGAAATAAAACAAGTATTAGAAGAAAACTTCAATCAACTTGATAATGATATCGATTTAGTTAAAAAAAGTATTACCGACCAAAATATTTCAAGTCTAAGTACTCAACTATTTTCTCTTTCATCTAACTTCAAAAAATTAATCTCTTAAAAAATAAGAAAATTTTTCCTTAAGGAATTTTTTTCCTCCACCGAAAACTATTTAAGCACGGAAGATTATAAACACATAGCAGTATGCTTTTCTCTCTTTCCATTAAAAAAGAGATCGTTCCAGTAAGGGACCTAAGATTATCCAAGGGAGGATAAAATGGGTTTACGGATAAACACGAACGTAACGTCACTTGCGGCTCAAAGATCTCTAGGTAACACAGTTAGAGATTCTGCTGATGTCATGGGCAAGCTTTCTTCAGGTACCAGGATCGTTAGGTCGGCAGACGATGCAGCTGGTTTGGCAATCAGTGAAAGAATGCGGGCCAAAATTAGAGGTACAACACAGGCCGAGAGAAATGCAAACGATGGTATTTCACTCATTCAAACGGCCGAAGGTGGTTTAATGGAAGTTAACAACATTCTTATTCGTTTAAGAGAGTTGGCCGTTCAATCCGCTTCAGACACAATTGGTGATGCTGAAAGAAAGTTCACTGATCTTGAGTACCAACAACTCAAAAAAGAAGTTGAAAGGATTTCACAAGTTACTGAGTTCAACGGTAAAAAACTTCTTAACGGTGATGGCGACAAGTATGATATCCAGATTGGTGTTAACAATGACGCTTTTCAAGATAGAATTTCTTACAATGCTTTCAACGTAAACTCTACTCTAGCTAGCCTTTTTGGAGGCGATGAAGCTGAGTCAGAGGCCCAATCACTAAAGAGAGATATTGCCGAAATTGAACGAGACGATTCTTTTGACACTGAAATTGAAAGAATTGAGGCCATTCAGGAAAGAAGGGCACAATATAACGAGAAAGTTAACAATGATGCTAGCGGAAAGATTGCAGAGCTAAGGGTCGATAACAAGACCTCTGCTCAACAATCACTGGCCAATATTGATGTAGCTATTCAAAAAGTATCAGGACAAAGAGCAGAGTTAGGTGCTATTCAAAATAGATTAGGCTCAGTCATTAGTAACCTTCAGGTTTCTAATGAAAACCTAAGTGCTGCCAACTCTAGGATTAGAGATACTGATTATGCTGCAATGACTGCAAAAAATGCAAAACTCAATATCCTAAATGCAGCTGGTACAGGTGTATTAAGCCAAGCAAACCTTCAAGGTCAACAGGCCCTGAAGCTTATTGGATAAATTTCTTTGGATTCCCCTCGAATGAGGGGAATTCTTTTCCACCCTATAAGGAAATTTTTAACCATTCCCCCCTCCCCCTTATCTCTTAGGTTATAATGTCCATAGAATTGAACTCTTAACAAGAGGAATTATTTAATGGAAGTCAAATCTCACGGGGCGGTTATGGCCCACCAAAAGACACAATATCAGAACCAACTTAATAAAGTTCAACAAGAAAACGAAGTTGAAAAGGCCAAAAATCAAGCAGAATTTGAATTAAAGTTACAAAGAAACGAGAGAAAAAAACGACAAGAAAAAAAGAATGCTCTCGATTCCCAGGCAAAGAACTATGAAAACCAACTTCGCGAAAAAGATTATAAACACAGCAAAGATATTGAAAATTTAAACAGAGACCATGCTAGAGAAATCAAAAACATGCAAAAGATCTATGCTGAAAACATTAAAAAGATGGAAGCTCAACAAGAGGCCCTTCTTTATAGAAAAGAACAAGAAGTTAAGGACCGAGTCGATAATGCTATCTTCGCTGAAAAAAATAAAATGAATCAACATTTCAATAAAAGGCTCGAAGTAATCGTTAATGACTTTAACAAAGAAAAAGAGCGTCAAGAAGAAGTTTCAAATATGAAGCTTGAAACAAACCGCTCAAAATTTGACCTCAATATTGATAAAGTACAAAAGGAAAATCAAATTCAAGGTCTTAAAAATGATGCAAAAATAGCCAACTTGCTTGAAGAGCATCAGGACCAAAGGCAAGAATTAGTAGAACACTATGAAGATGTGATCAAGCACCAGAAAGGCTACTAAATCACTTTGATCAACATCTAGGTAACCTTAAATTTCTATCTTCTTTTAATTTTTTATTAATCTTTTTGATTATGCCCCGATCTGGCCTGTGAACAAATTAACAACGGTGGAGCAAGGCTAGCTCCCTCCTATAATAGACTATAGGAATACTTCCAAAGAGGGAAACCACAATGGAGGTATTACTATGGGCCTACGAATTAACACAAACATTGTTTCTCAATCAGCACAAAGAACTCTTGCGGTTACAAATGACAATCAAGCAGAGAGTTTAACAAGACTATCAAGTGGTCGAAGAATTAACAAAGCAGCTGATGATGCTGCTGGTTTAGCGATTAGTGAAAAACTTAGAGCTAAAATCAGAGGTACTACTCAAGCAGAAAGAAATGCAAACGATGGTATCTCTCTTATTCAAACAGCTGAAGGTGGATTAAATGAAATTGCAAATATCCTTATCAGATTGAGAGAGCTTTCAATTCAATCGGCTTCAGATACTGTTGGGAATCAAGAAAGAGAATTTGCTAATCTTGAGTACGAACAACTTAAAACTGAAATTCAAAGAATCTCAAACTCTACTGAATTCAATGGTAAAAAGTTACTCAATGGTGAAGGTGAAAAATATGACTTTCAAATTGGAATATTCAATAACCCAAATGAAGATAGAATAAGCTATGATGCTGCAGTCATTAACTCAGGAGTGGATAGTTTAGAAATTGCAGATGCTAACGTTCTGACTAAAGAAGATTCGCAAGGTGCTTTAGATCCATTAGATACTGCTATTCAAAAAATATCAGGACATAGAGCGATTCTTGGTGCCATTCAAAACAGACTTGGCTCAACCATCAAGAACTTACAGGTTTCAAATGAGAACCTAAGCGCAGCAAACTCTAGAATTATTGACACTGAATATGCAAGTGAGACATCAAATAATGTTAAGAATAATATCTTAACTCAAGCCGGTACTTCGGTTCTGGCCCAAGCCAACGTAAGAAATCAAGCGGCCCTAAAGCTTCTATAAAATGAAGTTATAGGAGGGGCGGAATGTGTTAATCCGTCCCTCTTTTTAGGCAGCTTGATCTTTACTAGAATTTTTTCTCAAGAAGTTACTTTTAGGAAATGGCAATTTATTTGTTACTATGTCTTCGAAAAAAGAAGGAACATAATTACAAGGCATCATCTCCCCTATATAGTTACCTTCTGGTGTTTTTCCTGTTTGTACCCACTTAAATATATCTCTCGCGACATAGTTACCATGATTATCAACACCTAAGATTTCAGAAATATGAGATGTTCTTCTGCCTCCATCATGATATCGACTACACTGAACAACAATTTGAAGAGCAGAGCCCACCATCTTTCTAATAGCATCAGGTGGAATTTTAATATCTCCCATTAAGCACAGTGTTTCGAGTCTCGTACAGGCCTCTAAAGGGTTATTAGCGTGAACTGTCCCCATACTCCCATCATGACCTGTTCCCATAACTTGCACTAAATCGAGTGCCTCTTCGCCTCTCACCTCTCCAACAATAATTCTATCTGGTCTAAGTCTCATCGCTGATATAACAAGCTCCCGTATCGTTACCTCTTTGAAGCCTTTTTGAGCATCAGCTTTTCTTGTTTCAAAATTAACAACATGATCTGCTTTAATTTGCAGCTCAGCTGCATCCTCAATAATTAAAAGCCTTTGAGTACTAGGTATTCGGCTACCTAAAACATTAAGCATTGTTGTTTTCCCAGAACCTGTTCCTCCTGAAACCAATACGTTCTTGCCTAAATGTATGCAAATATCCAAAAATCTGGCCCCATCTTTTGATAAAGAGCCAAAATTAATTAAATCCGTTAAAGTAAGTTTTTCTTCTGAAAACTTTCTAATGGCAACGGTCGTTCCCTTCCTTGCCATAGGAGGTAGCACAACGTGAATCCTAGACCCATTGGGAAGCCTTGCATCCAGTCTAGGATTATCATCATCAATTGTTCGTCCTACTGACTGGGCGACTGCCCTAAAAGCAGAAACAAGCTCTTCTTCACCACGAAACTGATTATCTGTTTTATAAACAAGCCCACTTTGCTCTACAAAAATCTCATGAGGTCCATTAATCATAATCTCTGACACCTTAGGATTATCTAAGAGATCAGCAATGGGAGAAAGCAACGTGGCAATCGCGTCTTCAAATACTGATGGCATTATTCATCCTTTGGTACCCACAAATAAGTGGCCGGTTCTGAAGCTATAATTCTCTGAATTTTATCTTCTTCATTCATCTTTTTTAACACGGTAATCCTTCCGTATATTTTACCCGTTGGGCAAAAAAAGGAGTGGACTCCTTCCTCATCAAATACGACTTCACTTTCTCTTACCTCTCCTTTCTTAACACCTATAAAGACGTTCTTATCTGGTATGAATAGACAGCTGGGTTTGTTTCTCAAACTAGTCACAAAAACCTTAAGCTTCTCACCTTTAAACAAAGATATTCTTTTAGGAAAATATCCCTCGTCCGTTATAATAATTGAATGTTCTCTCTGCGGTGTTTCTAACTTTTGAGGAAGCCCATAATCTAATCCCCATGCAGAAGCAGCGCTCAAGAGGAGAATACTAGTGAACCATTTCATGATCGCCCCTTTTATCATACCATTCAAATCGGTTTTAATAGAGATTTACTTTAGTGTTTTAGTCTGTTTATTTTCACTCAATCAATTTTATTGATATAAATCTAAATAATTCTTACAATTACGCTCGAGCATAGACAGTCAAAATAAAGCCTCCTATTATTTTAATATGATTTTACTCCCCCGTAACTTTTCAAGGAGGAAACGCATGAGGAAAGTCCTTCTCGGTACCTTATTGGCCTCAAATATAGCGCCTGCTTCGTGGGCCTGTGATTTTGATGGAATATCAGGCATTGTTGAAGATAATGATTTGTGGATTGGTGTTGATTCAAAGGCCACTTCCACCATTACTGAAGATGAGTTTAACAAGGTTATAGACAAGGTTGAGGCCATCTATACTCCAATCATTGAAGCAAAAGGTGCTCAGCTTAAGGTAGAGCGTAACTGGCAAGATGGAACTGTTAATGCTTATGCTCAAAGGCAAGGTACAACATGGAAAGTTGCCATGTATGGCGGTCTAGCTAGGCATCAAGCAATTGATAAAGACTCTTTTGCTCTTGTTGTGTGCCATGAGCTTGGACACCACATAGGTGGAGTTCCTAAGAAAAATGGCTGGTGGGGATCTAATTGGGCCTCAAATGAAGGACAGTCTGACTATTGGGGAACAATGAAATGTCTTCGAAAAGTTTTTGAAGGCGATGATAATAGAGCAGTTATATCCCAAATGAATATAGACCCCCACGCTAAAAAAGCATGTGAGAACGCCTACAGTTCAGAGGATGAAATAGCTGTTTGCCAAAGAACTGCAATGGCAGGGCTAGGACTTGGTAACTTATTTAAGTCTCTAAGAAACCTTAGGGCTGAACTTAAATTTAATACACCAGACCCTAATATTGTTCAAAAAACAGATGATAATCACCCTGCTCCTCAGTGTCGACTTGATACATACTTTTCTGCTTCAATTTGTGACAAAGATGCTTATTCTGATGTCTCAGAAACAGATGCCAACATAAATGTATGTACAAGAGTTGACGGCGACAAAGTCGGAATCAGACCACTTTGTTGGTTTAAGCCAAATATTGATACCTGAATCTAGGATAGATAAGGGTGAAATAAAATCAAAGGCCCCAGGATGGGGCCTTTTTAGTTTTAATTACTACTTCTTTGGGCTTTTCTTAACTTCTTCACTGGCGCTAACTTTAAAAAGCTCTACATCAAAAATTAATGTAGCTCCACCAGGAATATTAGGTGGTGCACCTCTATCTCCATAAGCTAATTCAGAAGGAATAACCATCTTCATTTTCCCACCTTCTTTAATAAGCTGAAGACCTTCAGTCCAACCTTTAATTACTCTATTTAATGGAAAAGAGACTGTTTTATTTCTCTTATAAGAAGAGTCAAATTCCGTACCATCAATAAGAGTTCCTTTATAATGAACTTCTACGATATCAGTTTCTTTAGGTGCTTTACCTTCACCAGCTTTTACAATTTTATAAGCTAGTCCACTTTTCGTTTTAGTAGCACCTTCGGTCTTAACAAATTTTTCTAAGAACTCAACACCAGCGACTTTGGTTTTTTCATTTGCAGCATTGATACGCGCCTGAAATGTGTCTTGAATTTTCTTTTGGTAATCACCTGGTTCAACTTTTAATTTTGATCCTTTAACCGAATCAACCAAACCAGCTTGTAGCATCTGAATTTCTTTGTCAGAGAGCTTAAGATTTTGAAGTCTTTCACCAAACATTACACCAACAGAATAAAAAGTTTTATCCTCTTCAGTACTAGGGTTCGCTGTTCCGCCTTGCTTGTTACAAGATACAAACAATAAGGAAGACAATGTTGCCAAAAATAGAATTTTTTTCATCCTTAATTTCCTTTTATAAAGATTAAATTTTACCTAAAAGATTAACTTATTTCTCATAATTTAGAAACCTGATTCATCTAAAAGACGATTGGCCTCTTGATCACAATATTCATTTTGCGGATGGCCAGAATGCCCCTTAACCCAAATAAAATGAAGAGGGTTACTAATCGAGTCAACCGCTGAATCCATTCTTTTCCATAATTCAATATTCTCAGGAGCTTTCTTATCTGCCTTTTTCCAGCCTTTTTCTTTCCAGCCCTGCATCCATTTTTGCGCCCCATTGACCACATATTTGGAGTCACTGAATAAATAAACGGGAATAGTGTCGTCTAACTTATTTTCACTTAAGTAACTAAGAGTTTCCTCTAAGCAGCACACTGCAGCCTCTAGCTCCATTTTATTATTAGTTGTAGAAACCTCTACTCCTTCTAATTTAAATAGAACTTCTCCTGCTAAATTTTGTGCGAATCCGGCCCAGGCCCCTGGCCCTGGATTACCACGGCAAGCACCATCAGAAAAAAGGGCCAATCCTTCACTGCACTCTTTCATTTCTTGAGGAATAGGGAATTGAGGTTGGTTTTGCAAACCACCTGTAGGCAAAAATTCTATATCTTCAGATAGGTCCCATAATTCAGTTAAAAGTTTTTGTGCCTGCTGATTTTCATCAAATGCATCTCTTAATACTTTAATGGCCTTTTCAAAGTTTTTTTTGGTGATTAGCATAATAATCCTAAATTAGTTTTAGAAACTTTCGTTTACCTACTTTAATAATCTTTTCTTTGTTGGCCACATCTAATTTAATTTCGGGGTCCGTTATTTTATCACCATCTACAAATGAAACGGCATTTTGTTTTACCATACGCCTGCCCTCCCCTTTGCTAGCTAACAAACCACTCTTCACAAGAATATTAAGTAATTCCTCTTGCTCATTTAATTCATAAGTAGGAATCTCATCAGGAACATTTTTTTTCTTAAAAACGTTCTCAAATTGTTCACGCATTAACTGACCTTGGCCATGCCCATGAAAAAAATCTACGATACTAGAGGCCAAATCCTTTTTACATTCATTAGGATGGTACTCTCCTTGATTAAGTGAGTTTTTAATTTTATCAAAATCAAGTTCATTTATATTAGTTAAGTACTGCCAGTACTCAAGCATCAACTTATCTGGTATGGACATTACCTTTCCAAACTTATCAAAAGGCTCATCCTTTATACCTATTGTGTTACCCAGACTTTTACTCATTTTTTGTGAACCACAAGTTCCTGTCACTATTGGTAAAAGCATGGCGACCTGAGGTCTTTGCTCATAATTTCTTTGATAGTCCCTTCCCATAAGAACATTGAATTTTTGATCCGTTCCTCCTAACTCAACATCTGCTTTAACAAAAACTGAATCAATCCCTTGTAACATAGGATAAAATAATTCATGTAAAGAAAGAGGATTCCCTTGATCAAGTCTTTCTCTAAAAGTTTCATGGGAAAGAAGCTTGGCCACAGTTGTTTGCGCTGCCCACATTACAACATCCTTCAAGCTTTTATCTTCAAACCATTCTGTTTGATAACAAATCTCTGTTTTAGATGGATCGAGCACTGTAAAAATCTGATCCATATAAGTTCGAGCATTTATTTTAATTTGATCATTGGACAGTGGTGGCCTTGATTCATTTTTTCCTGTTGGATCTCCAATAGCGGCCGTGTAGTCACCAATAATAACAACTCCTACATGCCCTAGGTCTTGGAATTGTCTCATTTTACGATAAGGGACAGTATGCCCTAAGTGTACATCGGCACTTGTGGGGTCAATTCCACACTTAACTCTTAATGGAGTCTTTGTTTCAATAGAATGGCGCAACATATTCTCAAAATCATCTTCAGGAGTAATTTCAGTCACGCCAAACTTTAATATTGATAATTGTCTTTGGACCTCTTTTTCAACTAGAGGATTTCGTTCTTTATTCATGATTTAAACCTTTAAGTTCATTAGTTCAGGTTTATATTGTAGAGGGAGAATAATCAAGATTTCATTTTATCAAGATAATCAGATAACTCAGTTAAAAGGTTCTGGATATCAATCGGCTTTTTATATACCTTAACCGCATTGATTTGTTCTAGTTCTTGAGTAAGGTTATCTGTGGCATAGGCCGTCATAACAAAAATGGGAAAATTACTGCCTTCTTTTTCCCTCAACTCCTCTATTAGCTCTTGACCTGACTTATTAGGCATTTTTATATCTGTTACTAACGCATGAATATGTATTTTACTGCAAATTTTAGCGGCCTCAACTCCATCAGATGCGAGAAAGATATTATCTGTTATTCCCATGTGCTCTAGGTTCTTAACAGCCTGCCCCATAACTGTTAAAAGATCGCTATCATCATCTACAACGAGTATATTTCTTCTTTCTTTTGTCATCATAATTCCTTTCAGATACTTTTATTATAATTCAAAACTATGCTCATACAAGCTCAATTGGAGTAAGAGATGATATTCAACAAAGTAGAAACGGGAAAAACAGTACAAAATAAAACTATTGAGGCCTTTAAATATGAAGCTGAAGTAAATAGACCTTATCTTTACTTAATGGCCGGTGTCCATGGTGATGAAATAGAAGGTGTATTTGTTCTAAAAATGCTTTTTGATTGGCTCAAACAACACCAAGAGCTTCCTTACAATATAGTTGTTATTCCTGAGCTAAACCGAGACGGCCTATCACAAAAAAGTAGAGTCAATGCAAATGGGGTTGATTTAAACCGTAACTACCCTTCCAAAGCGTGGTCTGCTGATTTTTCTGACCCAAAATACAACCCAGGGCCTGGCCCATTGAGTGAGCCAGAAAATCAATATCTTGAGCTGCTTTTAAATAAGTATGCCCCAGATTTGATCATTAGCTTCCATAGCTATAAGCCAATGATAAATTTTAATGGTGACTCTAAAAAGGCGGCCGAATATATATCTCAATTTAACAACTATGAAGTTGTTGGAGACTTTGAATATCCTACTCCTGGCTCTTTTGGTGAGTGGGTCCCAGAGGTATATAACGCTGGAGTGCTAACATATGAGTGTCCACTTCTATCTATGCGTAATAGCGTTGAGGATATCTGGGAAGAAAATAAGACTGGACTAATCAACTTTCTTACAAAGTCTTACAATAAGTAAATTCAACTACCTAGACGGTGTAATCTTTATAATAAAACTTAGTTTCAAGGATTTATCCCCTATTTTCCTTTATATTGCCTAGCGATATCTTACTTTTGGCATCGGGTATGCATATTTAATGGCATTACGATCTTAGGAGAGAGATCAAAGAGTAACTAAGGGGTTGAAATGACAAAGACATTCACCAAAATCCTTGTAATCAGTGTCACATTGGGTAGTGTCTTTTTGTCTAAAAATTCGACGGCCGACGAAAACACGACAGTCAGCCTAGGTAGTTCAATAAGTACGTCATTACACGGGTTTGATGACAATAGAAAAAGAACCAGCTCCAATTTTGATATAAGGCCATCATTTACTCTTAAAAACGGTTTAAGTGTATCTACATCGCTAAATGTAACTAAAAACTTAGAAAATGAGCGTGAATTAACATTAAATGACAGTTATATCTCTTTAGGTAAAAAACTTTACTCATTAGATAATGGCCTTTCATTAAGTGCAAGTATGGTGTTTGGCCTACCAATAAGTAAATATTCTAGAAATGACTCAACGTTAAGAACTTCAGTAAAAGTCTCCCCGAGGTTGAGTTATAGCTACAAAAAACTCAGCTCAGGTCTAGGCCTTAGCTATAGACAAAATTTTCATGCTTCAGAAGTCACAGTAAGTGGAGATAGTAACACACAATCTGCATATACAACTTATGGTGATATCGGTTATGGGCTTAGTGACCAGATATCAATAGGTGCCAGTGCTTCATATACTAAGTCATACACTTACAGAAAAAATGAAAGAGACAGCTACTCAATAGAACAAAATATTTCGTACTCTCCAAACGCGAACCTAAGCTTTAGTTTTGGGCACGCTATTGGAGGTAATGTTTTAAGTGTAAATGGAAGAGATTCAAATATAGAAATTTTTGATCCAGAAAATTCATCGGTTTATCTGGGTTTGAGATTTATACATAGGTAAAACTGGGGGAAAAATGTTTAAATCAGCAGTGTCGAGTACAGTTACAGTTATCCTAATCTTATCTACAGGCTTGGTCTCATGTGCCAAAAAGCCTGGTTATGATGAGGTTACTAAGGATAAAGACATTGTCACCATTTCATCGGCCATAGATACAAATAGCGAGTATCTTTATGTACCAATGAGTTTGGGAGCGCCAAGAGAAGTAGTCAGTGCTTATGCTTACTTCCAAGGACAAGAAAAAATAGTAAAGCTCAAAATGATGGAAGAAGGTCTTGTCGCTTATCAAACTGACAAAGATAAAAGGTTTGAGGGCAACGATCTTAATGAAACATTGGTTTTTACTCTTCCTGGAACATATCATAGCTACCGTTGTAGTGAAAACTCTCTAGGTGAATGTACTAATAGAGAAGAAGAAAACAATGACCTTGAATGGAATCAAAAAGAACATTTCGTTCCCGATTTCGCTAATATTGATACTCATAGTTTAAATGTTGATTCATGGGCCGTAGGTGGTGATTGTATTAATAAAACAGGCTCTCGTATTATCAGCAAAGAAATGGTTCCTGGAAGAATTAATATACATATTGAAAACAGATATGAAGTTAGTCAGTCTCCTAGTTGTGTTAGTAAATACTTAAACTTAAGCTACCTTGGACAGTCTTCGTTCAAGGCACAATTCCATTTCTCATTAATAAGATTAAAAGATATAGCCTCAAAAGATTATCAGTCTGTTAGTTACTCTGAGGAAGACAAAGTAAAATTTGGATTCTTTTACAAAGATAGTAATAAGCTAGATCCACATTTCACAGAAGCTGGCAGCTACCAAAAGAAAAATAGAGTTATTAAAAGGTGGAACCCAAAAAGAGAAAGTATTGTATATCAACTATCTCAAACTTTTAATAAACCTGAAAATATCGAGCTAAAAAAGGCCACATATAAGGCCGTATCATCAATCAACAATGGTTTGGCCAAGGCAAATGTCGGTTTTAGAATAAAACTAGAAGAGCCAAAAGCAGATGTTAACATTGGTGATCTTAGATACAATATGATTAACCTTATCGATGAGCCTTTGGCCAACGGACTCCTAGGTTACGGGCCAATAGTAAGTAACCCAAGAACAGGTGAAATCGTTAAAACCCATACCAATATGTACAGTGGAGTTATAAAAAGTGCTCTACGTAACTATTGGACAAAAATGGTTAGTCTTCATAATAAAAAGAGCAAAGAGCAAGAAGATGCGGAAGAATCTCCAGCTGTTGAGAGTCATACTAATATGGCATCTTCAGATCATATGCACCATGAGCATAATGTTTATAAGCAGCAACTTAATAATGTTTTACCAGCTCTAACAAATATTCCTGATCGTGGTGAAACAATAAGTAATTTGAAAAAAGCTCATGCAAACAGCAAATCAGAGTGGAGAAAGCTTAATGAAAGAGAGTCAAAAAGAAGTGCTCATTTAACTCAAGAGCATGTGGCCTCAATTGAAAAGTATAAAAATGGAGTTGAAACTCTTGAGCAGTACCTTGAGCTAGAAAAAGAAAGGCTTGCAGTCTTTTCAGAAAGTAATGCCTATTCTGCCGAGTTTTTTAATGTAAATAAAACTGTTAAGGCCATATTCCCAGAACTTTTAGAGATTGAAAATGTATTCATCGAAGGAACAAAGAAGTTAAAGTCATGGGGTCAATTAACTTACGAACAAAGAAGCGCTATTGAAAAAGTGATGGTTCCATTTGTTTATAGTTCAACTCTTGTACATGAAATTGGACACAATCTTGGGCTTAGACATAACTTTGCAGGTTCTTATGATAGGGCGAATTGGTATACAGAAGAAGAGGCCCATGAGCATGGTTTCAAATATGCTCCTGAATCAAGCTCGATGATGGATTATGTATCTTCAAATTTTGGAGAATTAAATATCCTAGGGAAATACGATATCGCGGCCTTAAGATTTGGTTATGCTAGAGAAGTTGAAACCACAAATGGTGATTACGTTAAAATAGGCAAAGGACTTGATCAGCTGAAAAAGCTAAGAAAGCAAATAAGTGAAAAGATAAAAAATAACAAAGATAACAAAGAACTCGTTAAAAGTCTTAACCTAAAACTTCAAAAGGCCATGCCTAAAGAATACACATACTGTACGGATGAAAATGCCGGAGTTAACCTCACATGTAACAGATTTGATGAGGGAACTAATATGGTTGAAATAACAAAATCAATCATCGATGGTTATGAAGACAGTTATCATAACATGAACTTTAGAAATGATAGAACGAGTTTCAATACAGGAAGACATATGTTTGGTTACTTCCTATCTCGTTACCGTAAATTTGAAAGAGTTAGGGCCGTACTTGAAGAATGGGAAAGATACAAAGCAAGTTATGGTGAGTACCTTTTAACTTATGGGTGTTCAAAGTCATACTTTGAAAGCGATAATGCGATATTAGTAAAAATCTGTACGGAAATTCAAGATAGAATTAAGGCCTCTGAAATGGCCGGGAACTTCTTTTTGAACATATTAAAAACACCTCACCACAGCTGTGCTGTTAAGAAAAGTTCAGAAAGTGAAGAAAGTTTAAATGTTAGCCTTCTTTTCCTTCAAGATATCTACGAGAAAAATAGGCATCGTTTTGATGAGGTACCAAGATCTTGTTTTGACCCAATTGTTGAAGAAATTCTTAGTAATGATGATGTACCTAAAACAGTTGTTGCTGAGGCCGGGAAATATCTCAATGGTATAAATGACTATAAACCTGGTTTTAATAGCTCTTATGATAGGGCCGTTTTAGGAACATGGGTTGATAAAGTATTGGCCATGAAAAGTTTGGTTCAAAGATACTCTGAAGAAGTAAGCAACAGCGGACATGCCAATTTTTACTCTCACCCTAAAATTGGGCCAAAGTTAACAAACTTTATATCTCATATCGTTGTCGGAGAAAGTCTTGCTGAGCCTGTTTTATTTAAAAATGAAAAAGGCCAACCAATAGTGACCGTTAACTATGATATCGATCAGAGGTATAGCATAAACTCAAGTGATTTACCTTATTACTGGGCCAGGCAATTTTTAGCGATGGATGGTGCTAGTGAAGTTAGTCTTAGAAGAGTTCTACTAAGAAATGCTAAAAAGTTTGATCTTATGTTAGGTTCCTCTACCTACAAGTATGCTAAAAATAGTGTCAACTTTTACGCCATTAAAAAGCTATCAAGTGCCTATAGAATCGAAGACACAAACATCATAACAACCAAGATTGATGAAGAGGTCTACGGTGCTGGTAAAACAAATGTTATTGCTTACAAAATGATAAAATCAATAAATATCTTTTCTGATTTGAAGGCCCTTGAAACTGAAAAGATCTTGTCTGTGATTAAAGCAAGAACTGTTTTACCGGAAGACTATAATGAAGCAATGAAATTGGCCGGTACGAGTTTCAATACCGTGACCTTGGAGCATTTGATTGAAATTAAAAAGGCAACTCCAAACCTATCAGACGAATACTGGGATGAAGTTACGCCTGATGCTGAGTTTAGAGAAATGCTCAAAAAAGTATGGTTACTTTCAATAGAAGAGTTACAAAAGGTAATTGATCATCTTAATAATAGAGATCAGACTCCTGAAGGAAGTGATGATATCACCAAAATGCTTTACGATACTCCGATAGAGATCCTACAAAACTTTCTTAATGGTAACCTAGAGTTACAAATTGAGAACTTTAAATTAATCATTAAAGATCTTCCAACTTCAGTTGAACCATTTATGTTTGATTAATAGAAAATGGCCCCTAATCAAGGGGCCTTTTTTTTAGGCCTTGTTAAATTTAATAATTTCTACAGGACAGGCCTCTGCTGCTTCTTGAATAAGTGGCCCATTATCAAGAGGTGCACCATCTCTAACGATACAACCTTCATCATTTACTAAAAAGACATCTGGAGCGATATCCTCACAAGCATTACAAATAATACAACCGGCCTCAATCCATACCTTACTTACAGGAAAAGACTCAACTGCAGCGGCACCTTCACCACCTGCGGCCGCAGCAAAATCACCTGCAAACTGTGGATTTGTTGCTAACTTAAGCTGTGCCCCGGTTTTAGGTAAAGGCTCAGCAATAAAAGACTTAGATGTCGTCTGATAAAGAGGTTTAACTTTTTTGGCCTTAAACTTATTTTCAAATTCTTCAATTGTCTCAGCAGCATGGTTTACTTTATCCATAAATACTGCACCCTTAAAGTTGAACTCATGAGAGATTCCATCTTTAGAACTAAAGAGTGTGACTGAGATTATAGACTTATCAAGTCCGGCAGATTTTTTTATATCTTTGAAGCTTTCTCCAAGGTCGACTTCAGTAGCGAAGCTACTTCCTTGAGGAGAAAAAGGTCTTGTGACCTCAACCTGAGTAGGGCTACCGAAAGGATTATATTGCCTTACTCTTACCATATCGTACTTTGCTGGCTCTTTAGCATCGTTAAATCTAAAGCCAAAAGAGAAACCATCTTTAGAGCTAGACTTAAGAAAATAAAGCTTAGGCTTACCAAATAAAAATTCCATAACACCTGACAATAAACTAAGCCCACCTAGTGTGATAACTAAACCCAAGGCCAAGATAAGTGCCAAGGAGAATGAGATAAGAACAACATTCATGGAAAAAACTCCCTTTAACTTCAGCGAGAAATTAAAAACACATATACCTCTACTATAATGCCGAACTTAAGGTAAGGCCAAGTTATTTCAAGGAATTTAGTCCATTTTTTTTATTATATTTTGCGTAACAAAACTAGCTGAAATTTATTTTGGGGCGAAGCATATGATTTTCGTCGATTTCTCCAAGCCCTAGAAGTTTACTATCATCGCTATAAACCCAGTATTTTCCCTGAGACAAGGTGTGTCTTATAACGACCCCATTCGAGTATTTATGCCCTAACTGTTGATCAAGATGAATTTTTTGCAATTCGAGTAGCTTGTCCACCCTTATGGCATTGGCCAGTATGGCCTCATTTTCCATAGTTTCTAGGTCAATGGCCTTATCAAGATTAAAAGGTCCAATCGATACTCTTTCTAACTCAACAAGGTGCCCACATGTTCCCATTAGGCCAGCGACATCTTCAAATAAGGTTCTTATATATGTTCCTGTACTAACCTCACACTCTAGCTCTAATAAATCACCTTTAAGTGATAATACCTTTAGGTTATGAATGAATCTTTTTTTAGGTGGCTTTTCTATTTTTATTCCCTCTTGAGCATATCGATAGAGAGGTTTTCCTTTATGTTTGGCCGCTGAATAGGCAGGAGGGCTTTGTTCATAGACTCCGATAAACTTATCTTGGATTTGTTTTTCAAGTTGATTTAGATCTAAAACGACACTAACATCTTTTGTCTCGATAACGGTGCCCTTTAAATCAGCTGTATCCGTCTTTTGACCAAGTTTTCCCACACACCGATACACTTTTGAAACGGAGCTGTTAAAGTACTCATTTATACGAAGAGCGCCTCCAACACCAATAATGAGTAGCCCACTTGCAAATGGATCTAGTGTTCCTAAATGACCAATTTTTATTTTAGGCCGACCTATTTTTTTCTTAAAAAGCCCAACCATTTGAAAGCTTGATGGGCCAATAGGTTTATGAATACAATAGACTGAAGGAGAAAGGCTCAATTTTGTTTTTTCTTTTCTTTATCAAGGATATCTGTGATTTTCATTTCATCAACATATTGCGAATCGTAAGAAAAGGAAACTTCTGGAACATGTCTCACATCAAGAACAGTTGATAGATATGTTCTCACTTTCTTTTTAATGAGATTAATATTTTCGTCAATCTCATCACGTCGAGAAAGATCAAATGTATCCCAATAAACCAAAACCTGTGAATAGTCTTGGTTAAGCTCAACTTTTGTGGCCGAAACAAACTGGAAACGAGGATCCCCAAGTTGAGTCCTGAAGAAATTGTTTACTGAGTTCAGTATCCTTTCTTCGTATTTTTCTTTTCCAAATTTCTTCTTGGCCACAAATAATTCCCTTAAGGCGCTGGCGAAACACTAGACTCTTGCTTAGACTGAGAATCTTCAAGAGTTCTTTTCTTTTCAATAATTTTATAGGCCTCAAATAAGTCGCCAATCTTAACATCATTAAAGTTCTCAAGACCAATACCACACTCAAGGCCATTACGAACTTCTTTAACATCATCTTTAAAGCGCTTAAGTGATGACATTTTACCATCAAAGACGATTTTACCGTCACGGAGAAGTCGGATATTACAACCGTCAACGATCTTACCTTCAATAACTTGAGATCCAGCAATAAGACCAATTTTAGGAATACTAAATGTTTCTTTGACTTCGGCCCGTCCAACGTATTCTTCAATAAACTCAGGATCAAGAAGACCTTCAAGGGCCAGCTTAACATCATTAATCAGCTCATAAATGACAGAGTACGTTTTAACTTCAACACCCTTATCTTCGGCCAATCTTCTTGCTGTCGTATTTGGTCTCATATTGAAGCCAAAAATAATCCCACCAGCACTTTCAGCAAGCTGAACATCACTATCGTTAATAGGACCGACCCCACCACCGATAATTTTAACATCTACTTCAGCTGTACCTAAACCTTGAAGTGATTGAACAACGGCCTCATAGGAACCTTGAACATCTGCCCTTATTACCATTTTAAGAGTCTTATTTTCAGAGCCATTTAAAGCAGCATTACTGAAAAAGTCCTCAAGTGAAACTTTTGGTTTTGTCGGAGCGCTCTCAATTTTCTTTCTTGTATCAATTCTATTTTCTACGACCTTTTTGGCCTCTCTTTCGTTTTTAACAACATCAAACTCATCTCCTGGATTAGGAGGATCATTAAGTCCAAGGACTTGAACTGGTGTACTTGGGCCAGCAGATTTTAAGTCATTACCGTTAAAATCCATTAAGCTTCTCGCTCGACCATAGCACTCACCAACAACGACGCTATCACCTTTTTTAAGAGTTCCTCTTTGAACTAGAATTGTGGTGACAGGTCCTCTACCTTGCTCAAGACGTGATTCGATGACCATTCCATGAGCATGACCTTTTACAACACCTCTAAGTTCAAGCATCTCTGCTTGAAGAAGAATAGCATCTAATAAATCATCTATCCCCTCACCTTTTAAAGCAGAGATATTAACATATTGAGTTTCCCCACCCCATTCTTCAGGTGATAGGTTTAATTCGGCCAAGGATGTTTTAATCCTATCAGGGTTTGCCCCCTCTTTATCCATTTTATTAACTGCAACGATCACAGGAACACCTGCGTTTTCACAGAACTTTATGGACTCTCTCGTTTGAGGCATAACACCGTCATCTGCTGCAACAACTAGGATAACAATATCAGTAATATTAGCACCACGCTGTCTCATTGAATGAAAAGCTTCGTGACCAGGAGTATCTAAAAAAGTAATTTTTTGATCTCGTGCCTCAACTTGATAAGCTCCAATATGCTGAGTTATCCCTCCGGCCTCACCTGCAGCTACCTTAGCTTTTCTTATGCTATCAAGAAGAGTGGTTTTACCATGGTCAACATGTCCCATGATTGCAATAACTGGAGATCTTACGGGTAACTTACTTTTTTCTTTGTCAGTAATGCCACCCTTATCAATAAACTCAGTCTCATCAAAAGATTTATTTTCTACTCTATAGTTATAAAGATCAGCGATTCTTCCCGCTAGTTTAACTCCAACATAATCAGAACCTTTAAGCAGAAGATTGATATCAAGCACCTTATCAATCATCTTAGACGTTTTTGTACTTAGCTTTTGAGCGAGCTCATCAACAGTACAAACTTCATGAATATTAATAACTCTTTTTGAATCTTTTACTTCTGTAATTTTGGTTTTTTCACCAACGCCTGAAAAAGCCCTTTTCTTCTTAACCTGTGCATAAATAGGCTTACCAAATGAATTGAGGGTATAAGTCCTTAATTCTTGTTCGGTTTTTGATAAATTAATGGCCTCTGCTTTTTTAAGAATCGGCTTTTTGCCACTCATCATCGATGCTAGGCCGCCTAATCTTTTCTTTGAATCGGAGTCCTTTCTCTCTGGATCAGCACTATCTTCACCAGCTGCTTTAGACTCAACTTCCTTCTTAGCTTTGGCCGCTTCGACCTCTTCTTTTGGAGGAGTGTAAACAGGGGTAAATTTATGAACTTTTTCCTTATAGTACTCTTTTTTATTCGCTTCTTCTGTTGAAGGAGGAGTTACTTCTTTTTTAGGCTCTTGCTTTTTATCCGCGGCCTTAACAATTCTTAAACCACTTGTTTTCTTGACCTCTTTCGGAGTTTCCGTTGGCTCAGCTTTTACTTCTAAAACCTCTTTTTCCGGTACTTCATTTGTTTCAACTGTCGTTACTGGAATAACCGGTTCGGCTTCAGTCTCTTTAACCTCTGGAGCAGGCTTTTCGACCTCATTTTTCTTTCGAACAACAATTCTTTTTTTCGTTGCTTTTTTCTTTTCTCCACCCTCAGTAGCAGCGGCCTTTTTAGTCACTTTCTTTTTCGTTGTGGCTTTTTTCTTTTTGGTGGTTTTTTTCTTTTTGGTTGTGCCCTTGGCCTCAGCCGCTACAGCCTTTTGAGCTTCAATCAGACCTCTCACATTATTCACCTCTTCATCAGTAAGAGAGTTCATGTGGTTTCTAACTGAAAAACCGTTACCTTTTAAAAACTCGACCAAGTCGAGAGGCTTCATTTCAATTTCTTTAGCCAATTCAAATATTTTCATAGGCATTCAAAGTACTCCTAATTCAACTGCACTTTTAATATTGTTTATTTCAACTTAAATGCTGCTAATTCTTCTCTTAGTCTTTTCTCTGCATCAGAGAATTTTTCACCATCATCTTCTTCTGTAGCACTCTCTCTCAACATCCCTGAATAAGCAGGAATAGCTGAAGCAGAAACAATTTCTTCTTCTTCTTCAGGCTGAAGTTGAATATCAGCGGCCTCAATTCTAGCATGAGTTTGATCGATAAGAGTTTTCGCCTCATCTTCAGTAACCTCTAATAAATCAGAGAGATCTTCTGTCGATATGGCCGAAAGGTCTCCAACAGACATAACACCACCTTGAACCAAGACTTGTGCTCTTGCATCAGTAACACCCTCAACCTGCATAAGGTTTTCAGCTGCTCTTTTAAATTTATCCTGAAGCTTATTTTTGGAGAGGATGTTAATTTTATAACCAGTTAACATCGCCGCCAATCTAACATTCTGTCCTCTTCTACCGATGGCCAAAGAGAGCTGGTCATCTTCTACAATCACATCCATCATTTGATCTTCATGATTGGTTTGAATATTTGATATTTCAGAAGGTGCTAGAGCAGATCTACAAAATGTTTCTAGATCATCAGACCATTTAACAATATCAATTTTTTCACCTTGGAGCTCATTAACGATATTTTGAACTCTACTACCTTTCATACCAACACAAGCACCAACAGGATCTATATCTTTATCGACACTAACGACTGCAATTTTTGCTCTGTGACCAGGCTCTCTTGCAGCAGATTTAATTTCAATTGTACCATCTTGAATTTCAGGTACTTCAATTTCAAAAAGTTTAACAAGAAATAATGGAGAGGTTCTTGAAAGTCTAATTTCAGGGCCTCTATTGGTCATTACAACTTCTGATAAATAAGCCTGTATTCTATCACCTGGCTTAAAGTTTTCACCTGGAATGATTTCTCTACGAGGTAAAATAGCATCTGCTTTGCCCAAATCTACAATAATATTACCTCTTTCATATCTTCTTGCGATACCTGTTATTAGATCCCCTTCTCTATGCTTAAATTCAGCGAATAGAATCTCTCTTTCGGCATCTCTTACTTTTTGAAAAATTATTTGCTTAGCAGTTTGAACATCTACTCTTGTAAAATTAGGATTTTCAATCCTAATACCTAATTGATCACCTACTTCAACATCTTCATCGAGATTTTTAGCGCTATCTAAATCAATCTCTAAAATGCTGTCTCTAACATCATCTACAACGTTCTTGTATTGATAGATCTCTATATCATCTTCACTTTCATTGTAACGTGTCTCATACTCACCTTGAATACCATATTTTTTTCTTGCTGTTACAAGGAAAGCCTGTTCAATTGCGTCTATAACAACTTCCTTCCCTATTCCTCGATCTTTTCCAAGAGTTTCAATTATTTTAGCTAGTTCTGAAAAACCTGAAGTCATATTTCCACCTCGTTATACTATAATTTCTCTATTTCTGTTTCTAAGTTTGCTTTTTTAATGTTCTCTAAAGGAACAACATATTCTTTGCCTTCTATTTCTAAATCAACTCCGTTATCGGTAACGCCACAAACTTTACCAATAATCTTTCTATCCTTTATACCTTCTACAAGACGAGATAAAACGACCGATACCATTTCTCCTTTCGACATCTTAAAATGCTCTAGACACTTTAAATTTCTAAAAAGACCTGGCGAAGATACCTGAAGCGTAAGTGTTTCTGGAACCCACTCTTCTTCTAAGTATTCATCAAAAGCTTTATCAACTTTCACACAGTCCTCTATCAATGCAGATTTTGTTTCAGGGTTATAGATAAAAACTCTTAATTCGTGATTGGAAGGAAGGTAGTCCAGATCATATAGAAGATAACCATTATCCTCAACAAGCTTCAACGTAAGCTCATAAAATCTTTTTTCAATACCTTTTCGCTCTCGAACGACTTCCAACGTTAACCCTTAATTTTTTAAAAAAAAAGGGCGGATTTAAAAACCGCCCTTTAACAAAAATCAACAACTTAAGAACACAGTCTTTGTAGCAAATTTAAAATTGGATGGCAAACAATATCAAAAATATTTAATCATTTTTATTGCGTCGCTTCCATCGCTGTAAAACTTTTTGACCTCGCCTAATATAATTAGACCATTTTTTTCATAAAAGCTTCTCGCTCTTAAATTTTTAGAGTCAACTTCCAAGTATATAGATTTAAGTGGTAAGTCGGGGAAAAGTAGTAATTTGGAATAGTTTTTGGATCTATATTCTGGTGAAATATATATTTTAAGAAGATGGGCCTGCTGATCTTGATCTGGTATAAAAAAAACACTAAATCCAATAAGCTTATCATCATCTAAAAGAATAAATACCTTGTAATTTTGGTCACTTAAGGCCGTTTTCCAAGTTTTATTAGACCATGGCCTTTCAAAAAGGAGTATGTCCATTTCCTGGACTTTAACCGTATAAGAATCATCTTTATTTAAGGCCCTCGCTTTAATCATGAAAAAACTCAAAAGAATCTGCTACTTTTACCAACGATTTTAAAAAGAGTTTTTGAGATTCCTTCCTTTTAATTTCTTGGTAATCCTCAAAGGCCTTTTTAAGAGATGCCTGATCCTTATAATGATTATCTTTACTAAATCTCTTAAGCTCAAGTTTAGTTAGAGAGCTATTTTCGTTATAAAATCTTTGTCTTAAATAAGACTCAATTTTAAGAACTTCTTTTGAGAGATTTGAACACTTTTTTGATTGCTTTAAATCAAGCTTAATATTCTGATTTACTGATCTTTCCGCTTGAACAAACTTTCTCAGTTTTTCAAAGCGCATAATCTTTCTTAGACTTGCGTTATTAAAAGAGCCGTTCTGAGACAAGGTCAACTTTCCCATCACTTTATTAAATGAGCTCGACTCTATGCAATCAAACGACCGGTATAGCTTATTTATAGACTTAAGATCTGTCTCAAAGTAAACATGGCCATCAATTCTAAAAACGGCCCTATCCTTAAAAACTTCTTCTCCAAAGCAATTGAAGGAGCTTAAGAAAACAAGTTTAGACAGGAGAAGTAATCTCAACATTCGCAATCATCTTTTCAGAAACATATTTAGTTTCAGAGTGGAACCTTATTTTTACTCGTGGGTTAAAGGTATAACCATCTTTGCCTCTTAAGATATACTTTCTACGAGGAGTTTTATCATCCTTATCCTCTGTAGTTGGTATTTTAGGCTCTATTAATTTTCTTAAACGACTGACACTCGTATAAATAAGTTTGTCATGAATAAGAGGGTTATATTCATCTTTCCAGATAGATTTAGCAAGTTTGTCCTTATCAAAATATGAACCAGGGTTTTTTGCCAAAAGAAAAAGGATTTCGAGTAAAACAAATCTATGCTTGAAATCTATTGTTCCTAAAGTCCTCTCATAGATTCTTCTATTCACTCTATCGAGATAAATATCTACACTTTCATCATTTACATCCTGAATCTCGGCCCTAAGGATGCTGTATAGTCTTTTGAAGTGATTAGGGTCTGTACTTTCAAGTGCATAGTTAAAATAAACTAATGCCTTCTCAAACTCTCCTAACTTTTTATGACCTATACCTTTTGAAAGAAGGACATAACCATGGAGGTTCCAACATTTTTTTTCTTGAAGAGCTTTGTTGGCCATCTGAAGATTTTTTTGAGCTAGATCATATTGTTCAGTTTCCATGTATATCTTACCAAGGTAGTAATACATTGAACCTCTTAAATATGTCTTATTAAGAATATTAAGTAATTCATCAAGTTGAGTTAAATACTCAATGGCCGTTTTATAATTTTTTCCATTGTAATATAAAATGGCCAATGCCAATGAGCACTTTGCAAGAACCCCTGGCTCATTTTCTTCTTTTGATTTTTTATAAGAAATTAAAAAGTTTTCCTTGGCCTCAGAAAAGTTACCACCATAATTTTTAATAATCCCTAAATGATAAAAGTATTCTGAGCTAAGGCTACCAAGGCTTGTAGAGAGTAGTTCAACAAGTTGCTCTGCTTTTTGGATATAAGACTCGGCCTTATCATTTTCAAGTTTTTCTGAAGCGATCCTAATTAAAAAGCCATAAATTTTTAAAATAGAATAACAATCAGCTGGAACTTGGGTAAACTCAAGGGCCTTAACAAAGTTCTTTTCTGCCTCTACTAAATCACTTTTATCATAAAATACCTTAGCCAGCAGATAGTAAGACTTCCCTAAGTCTTTATAACTTATAGAGAACTCTTCATTTTCCCTTATTTCCGTATCGAAATTATGAAGACCGATTCGAGCACTGGGTTCTAGTCCTTCCATTGATTTACTCATATAGATTTTCCCCTCCCTCTAAGCTAAGGTGCTTAGGCAGAGAGTTTATACCATAACGCTGCGCCTATAGTCAAAAATGAATCCTTAAATTGTTAAATTTTTACGCTTTAACTCATTGATTTAATAAAGGCTTATTGTTACATTTCCCGCTATAATGATGATCTAGAGGAGCATATGGCTAAATTTGACCTTGATACTATTAGGCATTCTACCGCCCACCTTATGGCCCAGGCAGTTAACAGGGCATTTCCAGACCAGAAGATACAATTAGGGGTTGGTCCCGTAATAGATAATGGTTTTTATTATGATATCGACATAGGTATCAAGCTTACAAATGAAGACTTGGCCAAGATTGAGTCCCAAATGCTTGAAATCATTAAAGAGGATCTTGAGATTAAAAGAGTCGAAATGACTAAAAATGAGGCCCTCGAATTCTGGAAAAAGCGAGAAGACGATCTTAAAACAGAGCTCATAGAAGGCTTTGAAGATGAAACCATAAGCAGCTACCAGCAAGGTGAGTTTATTGACCTATGCCGAGGCCCTCACGTTGAAAGAACTAGTCAGATCCCAACCCATTTCAAATTACTCAGTATTGCAGGTGCCTATTGGAAAGGTGATAGCACAAGGAAAATGCTCCAGAGAATATATGCTGCATGTTTTAAAGATAGAAAGGAATTAAAAAAACATATCAACTTTCTAGAAGAAGCTAAAAAACGAGACCACCGCAAGCTTGGAAAAGAATTAGAATTGTTTCATTTTGAGCAAGTTGCACCTGGTTCACCTTTTTTCATGCCTAAAGGGGCCTATGTCTACAACCAGCTCGTGGAGTTCATTAGAAGAGTTTATGATAAATATGGATACTCTGAAGTCATCACTCCCCAAATTTTAGATACAGAGCTTTGGCATACAAGTGGGCACTACGCTAACTATCAAGAAAATATGTTCTTTACGAACGTAGAAGATAGAGAATATGCCGTAAAGCCGATGAATTGCCCATGTCATATGCTTATGTTTAAGCATTATCATTATAGTTATAGAGATCTGCCACTAAGATTTGCCGACTTTGGAAGACTTCATCGAAACGAAGCATCTGGAAGTTTAGCTGGACTAACAAGAGTGAGAACATTCTGTCAGGATGATGCCCATGTATTTCTACCGATAGAAAAAATTGAAGACGAAATTCTTAATCTCATGGATATGTTCTTTACTTGCTATGACCACTTTGGCTTTACAGATGTAAAAATCAATTTATCTACTAGACCTGAAAAAAGAGTTGGTAGTGATGAGTCATGGGATTTAGCAGAAGATGCGTTAAAAAGAGCTCTTGATAAAAGTGGTCGAACCTACTTTATTAAAGAAGGTGATGGTGCATTCTACGGCCCTAAGATTGATGTAGAGATAGCTGATGCAATTCAAAGATATCATCAACTAGGTACGATACAGCTCGATTTTCAACTTCCTGAAAGATTTAATTTAAAATTTACGAATAAAGAGGGGGCCGAAGAAAGGCCAGTCGTTATCCATCGTGCATTATTAGGTTCACTTGAAAGATTTTTTGGTATTTACCTTGAGCATGTTGGTGGCGCATACCCATTCTGGTTAGCACCAACTCAAGCAGTAATTGTCCCCGTAAATAATGAGAGTCACCTTGAACATTGTATTAAAATAAAATCAAAGTTTGACCAAGCGGGACTTAGAGTCGACATAGATGACCGAAATGAATCCATGGGTTATAAGACAAGACAAATACAAAAATCTAAAATCCCTTATATGCTAGTTGTAGGAGACAAGGAAATTGAATCTGATACAGTTAACATCAGGGCCTATGGTGAAAAAAGAACTCAAACTATAGAACTTGCTAGTTGTTTAAATAACTTTACTGAACTTAATATGGAAAAATTACCAAAAAAGTTTCGTGAATAAGGGCTCTAAAGAGGTATTAAGGTGAAAAAGAATATACTCATCGTATGTGGTGGTGGCGGTAGTGAGCATGAGATTTCTTTGGTTTCAGCAAACTATATTCAAGAAAAGCTACTTTCGTTAAATAAGTATAATGTCCACCTGTTCACTTTAACGAAAGACTTTAAGTTTTTAGATAAATCGAAAAACGAATATCACATCGATGAATCGAATAGTCTTGTACATGGTAATAACAAAATTAAAATTGATTATGCCATTCCTTGTATTCATGGTTATCCAGGTGAAACTGGTGATATTCAATCCTATTTCGAAATGATCCAATTACCTTATTTAGGTGCTGGCCCTGAAGCATCAAAGATTTGCTTTAATAAGGTTACAACAAAACTTTGGCTAGAAGGTATGGGTATTGACACGACCCCATTTATTTACCTTAGCGAAATAGACATGAATAAGGTAATAGATTTCCATAATAAAAACGGACCACTTTTTTTAAAGCCCAGCAACCAAGGCTCATCCGTTGGATGCCATAAAATTAATGAAATTGGGCCAGATACAAAAACTAAAATTGAAGAAGCTTTTACACTGGGCCCCTATGCTCTCATTGAGCAAGCTCTTAACGTACGAGAATTAGAAGTAAGTGTTTTCGAGTTTAATGGTGATATTCACGTAAGCTCACCAGGAGAAATACTTCCTCCACAAGATGAAAAAAGCTTTTATACGTACGAAGAAAAATACAACAAAGACAGCCAGACTAAAACTATGGTTGAGGCACTAAACCTTACAAAAGAACAACTCGATCAAATTAAGACTTGGGCATTAAAAGCTTTCAAAGAGCTCAAAGTTAAAAACATGGCCAGAGTTGACTTTTTTCTTACAGACCAAGGTAAAGTATACTTAAATGAGATTAATACTTTCCCAGGTCTTACACCTATCTCTATGTTTCCTAAAATGATGGAGAACTACGGTGTTAACTTCCAAGATTTCCTTCAGGACACCATCGACAATAAATTATCTTAAGGATTAAATTATGAGTAAATTATTTGATATGATCGGAAGTGACGATCAAGTCCACTCTGAGCAAAAACTTAAAAATTATTATCAGAACAAATTAATACCAGCGGAAAAAAAACCATACTTAACGAAACTAAAAGAGTCAGAAGGTCCATTCCTTGCCATTGAAAGCTCTGACACCAAAACTGGTTATATCCTCGATGGTGCTTCACAGATAGCCACTTTGGGGCTTGGCTTTAACCACCCATCTCTATTTGGATGCGCCCATTACCAAGAGTCTTGGACAAATGATCAAACCTCTACGGCCATATCAGATCTACGTAAAAGGTTTCTTCATTTTGTAAAAAGAAAACTAGATAATAAAAACCTATTTATGACCTTCACTCATTCTGGTGCAGAATCAAATGAAACGGCCTTAATAGATGCTTGGAAAAAAAGAACCAGAAAAAACGCTAATAAAGTCCTTGCTTTTGAAGGCTCATTCCATGGAAGAATGCTTATCACTTTGTCTTCTACATGGAACCCCTCCAAAAGAGAGCCTTTTGAATGGGAAGAGTTTAAAACAAAGTATTGTTCTTTCCCAGAAATAGATGGGGACAATTATGAACAAGATGCCACACAAGAATGGATTCATTTTTGGGGTAACGAAATTACAAAAAAAGATTATCAGGTACCTCTGTCATGGCAAGATGATGAAGTCTTAAAAAAAGAAGTAGCTAGCTTACTTGAAGTTAAAAAGACATTAGACAGTGGCGAAGTATTTGCTGTTTTAGTCGAGCCGATGCAATGTGAAGGTGGCGATCGTTACGCAACCTCACGTTTTTTTAATGGACTAGCTCTTTTAGCAAATGTTTATCAAGTGGCCATCATATTTGATGAAGTACAAACCGGCTTTCATCTTGGTAGAGAGTTTTTCTGGCATCACACATTCAACTTAAAGGATATCAATGGTCAACCCCTTGTTCCTGACTATGTTACGTGCGCCAAAAAGGCCCAAACAGGAATCGTTATCTCAAAGTCAAAACTTCATCGTGGTGAAGAATACTCCGTCGCATCCACCGTTAGAGGTTATCATCACGCCATGGCGCTTGATCAAAGTCATGATGAAATTCTCAGCATGGAAAAATATACTCGTGAAAAACTTAATGAACTTATAAGTGAATTCCCTGAACAATTCTCAAGGCCACGGGTAAAAGGTCTCTCATTTGCTTTTTCATTAGCAAAACCCGAAGACGTTATGACATTTGTCTCCAAGAGATTTAATCATGGTTTATTATTTTATCCAGCAGGCTCTCACACATTAAGATTTAGACTTAACCTTGGATTTACGCAAGATCTTATTGACGAGCTCTTTTCAAGAATCAAAAAACTGGCCAAAGAAATCTACAATGACGAAAAACAAGACAATGCTCCTATTGAGACAAGAGATAGAAATATTTTTAACCTCTACCAATGGCAAGAGTACCTCTTAGAGTTAAGACTTGGCACGGCCAAAGGACTAACGCCCTCAGAAAATGAAGTGATGGATAAATTAAACAAACTATTCATACTTCCTGATGATGTTGAAATTGTAAAAATTAACAATGATAACTTTGAAAAGTATGAAAAAGAGATACAGAAACTACAAGAAAAGGTTTATGAGCCAGCAAGGCAAACAGAATTAGAAGCATTTAAAAAAGCAGTCTCTACTCCTGGTGGAATAGGTATTGCACTATTAAAAGGCCAAAGCATTGTTGGATTAGCTATCACTTCGCAAATCAAAAACTTTCCTTTAGAAAAAGTTCTAAGAAGGGATAAACACTTTAATGATGAGAAAACATTTTATGTCCTCGATATTACAATTGATCAATCAGTTTCAGGAAGTGCTATTGGCCGGTATTTAAAATATGCTATTACGGCCCTAAGCTATACAAATAACACCAATAGAATTAATGGTAGAAATCGTTACCGCATGGCCAAAGAAATGATTAGGATTAATCTCTCAATTGGAGCACGTGAAATATTCTACGTCCCTGAAGACTATAGAGATCATAACCCTTACCGTGACTGTATCTACTACACTGTTGAGAACAAATGGGACAAGGAAACTGTTCACTTAGGAAATGGATTAACCACACCTATTAGTATCAATGATATTAACTCTGATTTTATCAATGAAAATCTTGACGTTATGGTTAATAAAATCTGCTTATCCAACTTTGTCAGTGAAAGTTTTCTTAAATCACTCAAATCCCTTATTGAACTAGCACCAGCTGAGCTTCAACACGCCTATAGTTGTAGTGGTCAGTCCGAGTGTGTCGATAAAATTATAAAGTCAGTTTGGTTTAATAATAGAGATAAGAGACCATACAAAAAGCTTATCACATTTAAAGGTCATTATTTTGGTGAAGGTAGTTTTCTCTCACAATCTTTGAGCCACTCTAACAAGGCCTACTTTGATACAACTCATCTTGAATGCCCTAATGAAAATAATTACAAGCAGGTACTTTCGGATCTCGAAAAAGAAATAACTCAGAACCCAGCTCTTGGTGTTTTTCTTGAGCCTCTTCCTCAAAACCTAATGATACCAACACCATTATCGTTTCTAAAAGAAGTAAGGAAAATATGTGATAAGCATAACACTCCTCTTATTTTTAATGAGACGGCCTCAAGTATGTATCGTTATTCTAATGATAACTTTTTTGTCACTCAAATTGAGGAGTGCCGACCAGATTTAAGCATGCTCTATCTTGGATCCCAAGGAGGGTTAGTCTTATGCAAAGAGAACTATTTTATTGATAAACCACTCATGATGATTTCAACTTGGGATGGGGATGAATATTCCTTCAGATGTTTCGAAAAGGCACTTGAACTTATTGAATCTAACAAAGATGAATTCTTCGCCACCAAAAAAGCATTTCAAGAAAAACTTAAGCAAACCCTTGAATCTTGTGAAGGCGTCTCCTATCAATTTCACAATGGTAATGCTCAAATAAAAGGGAACTTACCCCTATCTTTGGCCACAATTACCCGCAAGGAAAAAGACTTTTTTATTGTTTGTCCAAATTATAGCGCTATGAAAAGGTTTATTAATGAGTGATTATGGATTCCCTATTATTGATTTCCCTTCAAATATGGGACCTCTTCAAAGAGGACATAAGCATGGGGAGGAATTTAAAACGGCCATTCAAGAAATTTATGAGATAAGAAAAGAGCTTTTACTGAAGAGAAATCCATCTCTAAAAGACCTTCTTAAACCTTTGGCCAAAGAACAATATGAACTGTCCTTATCAGCTTTTGAAGGAGCGAGCCTAGAACTAAAAGGAATATCCGAATCTAGTGGTCTTGCTCTTGAAGATATTGTTCTCATTAATAACTACACTGACTTTAGGGACATACTTCTAGGTGACGAGGGCTGTTCTACCGCTTACATTAAAAACGAAAATCATTCAATTGCAGGACAAACATGGGATATGCACTCCAGTGCTAAAAATTACATGTGTCTTCTTCAAACTGAGCATGAATTAAGTCTATCCATCATAGGCTGTATTGGGATGGCCGGAATCAACAGACATGGCCTTTTTATCGGTGTTAATAATCTAAATACAATGGCCAAAAAAAGTGGAATCATCTGGCCGGTTTTAGTTAGGGCCGTATTAGAGCAAAGCTCGTTTACAGAGTTTGAGAAAACACTAACAGCACATCCTGTAACAAGTGGTCATAACTATCTCTTAGCAGATGTTAATCAAGCAAAAATGATTGAACTTCTGCCTCATACACAAATAACAACCTCCGAAGTATTTGACGAAGGGCATTGTTTACATACTAATCATTGCCTCTCCCCAGAAACCAAAAGCTTTGAGACACAAGAGCATATAAGTAAAACAACCCATGTTCGACTAGACCTTTTAGAAAAACATATCAAGAATATCTCAAACAGCTCAGATTTGACCCAACTTCTGCAAGGGCACGAAAATGAGCCACTCTCATTATGCTCTCATTATGCTTCAAGTGGTGCCAAAGACCCTTCTCAAACCTGTGGAGGTCTAGTGAGTGATTTAAGTGGTGGACATAACTATTTTTGGCGTGGCTGCAAAAAATATGATGACAATTTCAAAGAATATGCTTTTACTTTAAAGGAAGGAAAATTTTTAAGAGAGAAATGATTGAACTTTCCCTACTTTTTTACTTGGACAAAACAAAAAGATGTTAACCATTTTGAAGTCCTATCTGTTGACGAAGTCTCCTTTGAAACAAAAGAATATGGCCGTGTTTATGATCTCTCTAGTATTAGTTATCAAGCCTCTTTTGGCCTAAAAAATAAATTTATTCAAAACTCTATTATTAACCAACTTAATGAATTCCCCATCGCTTCACCTAAGGCCACCTTTGAGCTTAAGAACCGAGTTACTAAGGAATTTCTTGATTTCTTAAATAAAAAAGATGGAAAGATTTTTTATACAACCGGAGGAGCAGAGTCTAATGAAAATGCTCTTAAGATGGCCCGTAGAATTACAAATAAAAAAGTTATCCTAAGTCGTAGGTTAAGTTACCACGGTGCCACATTAGGTGCACTCTCTATCTCTGGTGACTGGAGAAGGGACTTTAATATCACCCTAGATGATTGGACGGCCTGGATTCCAGAGGCCAATAAGGACCCTGACTTAATTGAAACAGAAAAAGTAATCAAACAAGTAGGCCCTGAAAATATAGCGGGATTTTTTCTTGAGACCATAATTGGTGGAAATGGAGTATACCCAGCACCTCAAAAGTGGTGGGATGGTATTAAAAGATTATGTAAAAAATATGATCTTTTACTTATACTTGATGAGGTTCTTTGTGGCTTTTACAGAACGGGAGAGCCTTTTGGATATTTTCACTATCAATTAGAACCCGATATTATCACCTTCTCAAAAGGTATAACCGGTGGAATGATTCCTTTTGGAGCGGTTTATGTTTGTGAAAAAGTCTCAAATTTCTTCGAAGAGAATATACTTTCATGCGGATTAACCAATTATGCTCACCCTTTAGGTCTCGCGGCCATGGAAGCTGTTATTAAGCTTTGTAAAGATGATCAATTTATTAAACATTATCAAGAGCTTGAAAGTGTCTTTAACCACAGAATTTTGAGTTATGCCAATAAAACTCGAACAAAAGAGATCCGTTGTATTGGTATGCTCGCTGCTATAGAGATCGAAGAGCTTCCACCTTTAAAGAAGTTCTTAGAAAAAGGTTTATATTTAGTTGTTAACGATAAAAGAATCATACTGGCCCCGAATTTTTGCTATACAATCCCCCAACTCGAATCAACTCTAGACACTCTTGAAGAGTTATTGGAATGGAAAAAATGAATGCTGTTGATGACCCTTTTAAAAAAATTTTCTCTAATGCCAAGGCTGCCCTCATTGGTTTAAAGTCTAATATGACAATTATGAGCGGAGGTTTTGGTTTATGTGGAATACCGGAAAACTCAATAAATGCTCTAACTGAAATGGACATCAATAACCTTACCGTAATCTCCAATAACATAGGAAACTCAGGAAGGGGGCTTGTAAAAATATTAGTCCAAAAAAAAATCAAAAAGGCCTTTTGTAGTTACGTAGGAGGAAACCCTGATCTTGAAAAGCAAATTCTAAATAATGAAATTGAAGTTGAACTCGTCCCGCAAGGCACGTTCGCCGAAAGGATCAGGGCCGCAGGTATGGGAATCCGTGGCTTTTATACACCAACAGGGTATGGAACTGTCGTTGCTGATAAAAAAGAAGTTAAAGTATTTGATAGACCTTGTCTGCTGGAGCTTCCTCTTCACGCTGACTTTGCTATTATTAAAGCGCAAAAAGCAGACCGTTATGGGAATTTATGGTTTAAAGAAACAGCAAGAAATTTCTCCCCTCTTATGGCCATGGCGGCCAAAGTTACTGTCGCTGAAGTTGAAGAGCTTGTCGAGTTAGGAGATATTGCCCCTGAAGATGTCCATGTACCAGGAATATTTGTCCAACGTATTTATCAAGGATGTGATTATCAAAATGATATTGAGTTTTTGTTAACAGAGGAGAATCAGTGAGCTGGTCAAAAGATGAAATGGTCGACAAAATTATTTCTTTAATTGAAGATGGCTCAAGTGTTAATCTTGGAATTGGGATGCCGACATTAATTGCCGAGCGTATACCAAGCGACAAAAATCTTATGATCCAGTCAGAGAATGGAGTTCTCGGTGTAGAGGGCAGACCTAAAAAAGATGAAGTCTCCCCCACTCTCATAAATGCGGGAAAAGAAACTATTTCCATAAAAAAAGGTGCCTCTTTTTTTAATAGTGCACTTAGCTTTGGAATGATTCGGGGCGGGCATATTGACTACTCTATTTTAGGTGGTATGGAAGTTGATGTTGAAAAAAATCTTGCTAACTGGATGGTTCCCGGTAAAAAAATTACCGGAATGGGTGGCGCCATGGATCTCGTCAATGGATCCAAAAAGGTCATTGTCATGATGACTCATTTTTCTAAAAAAGCTCAACCCAAATTAGCTAAAAAGTGCTCCCTCCCCTTAACAGGATGTAACGTTGTTGATCTGGTGATCACAGATTTAGGCCTGTTCAAACCTAATGGTAACAGTTTTGATATCATTGAATTGGCACCAGGTGTGACCGAGCAACAATGTAAGTTGCCATAAGTACAACACAGCACATAAGTTTGTGAATTAATGTATTTTAGGCTATACATCAATTCACCTATAAAACAGGATCTAGAAATGAAAAATATTGTAATAGCTTTACTCTTTGTTTTTATTACCCCACTCCATGCCCAAGGCCCAACTCATGTTAAAATCCTTGGAGAATTTATAGCACCAAAGCATAACAATACTCTTCAAGAAGATTATTATTTTATTTATAATTCTACTCAAGGTGGTAAAAATAATATCCCTAGGGTCTTTCCTATATCCAACAAAGATAAAAAGACCCTTGAGTATATAAATAAAAACCTTGGTAAACTTTTTGTTATTCAGGCAAAGACCTTAGTGAAACAAAAAAACCTTAACGAACTACCAATGCAGGTAACCTATCTAGAAATTGATAATATCCACACTGTTGAACTCAAAGATATTCGACACAAATACTCTATCTATAGTAACGGGTTTAAATACGATCAAACGCAACCCTCAAAAAGAGCAGAAAAAATCGAGTTTTATGAAATAGAAGACTCTATTACTAATAAATTCATCTACACAAGTGCGGCCCTACTTATAGCAAGAGCATTACTCGGCTTTTAGACTTTCTTAATTGATCCTTTAATAATGTCGATAGGCACCTAAAGGATCAACCTATGAACTTTGATAAAAAGTACTTAAAAAAAACGTGGAATGAAAATCTAGAACAAGCAGATTTAATTGCGGAATATTTCTATGATATTCTTTTTCACGAATTTGAAGGCACTGAAGAGTTGTTTAATAATACAGAAATTCACTTCCAAAAGATGGAGTTTCAAAAAGCTATAACTAATATTATTAATAATCTTGATGACCCAGATAAAGTTGAAACATATCTTAAAGAAAGTGGCATAAGGCATATTTGTTATGGAATTGTGCCAAAATATTACAAAACTGTTGAGTCCGCCCTTTTCAAAACATTTGAGCAAGTTTTTAAGGACTGCTGGTCTCAAAAAATGAAAGAGCAATGGCAACTATTTATTAATTTTATATTAGAAACAATGAAAAAAGGCGCCCTCGAAATAAGGCCCGATTTATCGGAGTAATTAATGAATGATAATTCTAAAAAGAGCTTATTCGAAAAATTAGGAGGCCGTGAAACTCTTGATAAAGTTCATAAGAAATTCTATGACGATATTTATGCGGACCCTACGCTAAAGGTGTGGTTTGAGGAGATTGATCAAAAACATATTGAAAAGCAACAGAGTGATTTCATGCAAAAGGCAATGGGTGGTAGTTCAATATATTTTGGTAGAACACCTGGTATGGCCCACCGTCATATGTTTATTACTGAAGAACATTTCCAAAGAAGACATGATCTACTCAAAGAGGCCATTGGTGAGTTTGTTAAAGATGAACAGTTGATCACTCAATGGCTAAAAATTGATGCTTCTTTTAAAGGTATTATTTGCAAACAGAATATTGATGATTGCGAAGTGGCCAATCAATCTCAGCAAATATTAGCATTTGATCTTGAAGGAAAAAAAATCGCAAGCTGATCACTTATACTGTCTGAGATATTTTTTTAGTGTCGTTAACCTTTTCATCCAATATTCATCAAATTTACTAGAATCTGAAACAATATCTCTCGCGGCCAAATAGGCGGAAAGTGCTGCCGTCTCTTGAGTCTCTTCACCTACCATTGTCCAACCACCCGCAAAACTTAGGCCCTCTATTTTTGAAGTCTGTGATCTTAAACTTTGTGTGATTTTATAAAAGTTTGTTTTATATAAAGGGTGATAAAAGTTTTCTTTAGCAAATATCCTTGCTTTTTTTCCTATCTCATTAATCTCCTCATCTCTAAGACCACTCGTTAGATAGAGACCTTTCATATCCCTATGGATTTCACCTAGATCCATCGTTGTAATTAAGCTATAATCAGCTCTTTTAATAATATTTAAAAAGCGCTTATGGTCTTTAAGAATGTAGCTTTCATCATTATGTAAAACTCCCGTTGCGGAATGATATTTTAATCCAGATAATAACCTAATAACATTTTTCATACCTTGCTCTTGTAAAAAGTCTATCGCATGATGTGGTTGAGTTGCTACAATAACAGAATCAAAAAGCTCACCTTGTTTTTCACCATTTAATTTAACTAACCATTTATCTTTTCCAGACATCGATAAATGAGATACTTTTTTTCCAATATGAATAGTTCCATTTTTAAATTTGTTATCCGCCTTTTGTGCAATCATTTTATTCCAATTGCCAATTCCTGGTCTTGAGGCCAACAATTTTTTTACTGATAGAGGACTTCTAAATGTCGTCGTGTACATAATGGGAAGTATGGTAAAGTCATCGGCTTGTTGATAAGTGGCCGTGTGAAAAGAGGTGAATATAGGGTAGAGAATCTCTCTTGCATCATCTTCACTTACTTTCGCCCGCTCAAGCCATTGCCTAATAGATGTTTCTGGTGGGAGCTCACCTTTTTTAAAATCTCTGTAACTTTTATGTAAGGCCAGAGCAACCTTTATCACTTTTTTAAGAGCATCATTTTTAGTGAGATATTTTAAATAGTTTAAATTACCTTTAGGTGTAACAAATGAAGGATCATCTTTGTCTCCCTGGGCCCATACGGCTATACTTCCTCTGAATTTGTAAAATTCTTTTCTTTTTACTTTGTACATATCTAATATTTCTAAATAAAGATCCCATGGCCCAGTGGCCAAAACCAATGGCCCCATATCAACATTTACGTCTTTATTTGTTCTAGGGTTAAGAAGACTTATTGACCTTGCATTTCCGCCAAGCTGATCTCTGGCCTCGAAAAGATGGACTTCATTATCAGTACCACTTAAAAAGTTATAGGCCATGATGCCGGCCGTACCTCCTCCGATGATAGCAACTTTTTTAGATTCTACAGTAAAAGATAATAATAAAAACAAAAGTATGATCGACGCCTTCATATCTGAAACTCCTATATATATTTTCTTTTACGATGATTTTTTTAAGATATAAATGCAGTCAAACTAAAATCTAACTCTTAACATTGATAGCATAAAAAAAGGGGCCTCCCTGCAAAGGCCCCCTCTTTTCGGCATCCTGCCTACTAGAATAAGTAACATCCTGTCACTTATATACAATCATTTTAAACCATTTTTTGTTTTTTCTCAGAAAAAAAACAAGGGTAAACTTTTCCAAAGAAATCAATCCTGTATTCATTCCAAAAAGGAAATATTTTCCGTATAATATATAAGGTATCACCAAAGGAGATGATTAATGATTTGGCCTTTCAGGAAGAAACAATATAAAATTCAAAGCTTTACTTACTATATACCTGCACCAAACCAAGGTCGCGTGGGCTACCGTGAGAAACATTTTGATAGGGTATTTTATGAGTTTATCAATAAAGGCTTTGAAATTATCTCCATAAATACCCAATCAGATAGCTCTTCTAACAGAGGTGGGTTTTGGATTATTTGTGTTGTCAGGGCCAAAAATAGAAAGTCTGAAGAGCTCAATCTCTCTGAATATGGGCCATTTTCAATCCCTGGGGAGGAAGTCCCCAAGCCTGAAACATTTCAAGACCTATACCATATTGAAGAATAAATCATGAAGCTTCTTTTTGTTTTTCTTTTTCTCTTTTCTAGCTGTTCGTTTTTTATAGATAGCATAGAAAACACACCAAAAATTAAACAGCAAGTTAAGGCAAAGAAAAACCTTTATTGTATAAATGAAAAGCAATCTCTATATGCAGATCATCCAATCTCTAAACTTATTTTTAAAAATATTTTAAAAAAAAATACTCATTTAAATTTTATAGAAAAGTCTCTTCTTTGGGCCATCTTCCAATTTTATAACTCTCCCCAAAGCTTCTCGCCTAGTGCTCGACTTCAAGTCATTGTTAAATGGAATGGCACTTTTAAGTATTATGACTTTGCAACTGGGCAGAACCCTGCACTTTCTGGAATACAATCTCTAATCAAAAAATACTCGAAAAAAAGGTTTTTAAGTCTCCTTTCAATTATTGAAAAAGATCTTCCTAAAAGAATTCCTGTCAATTCTGACTTGGCCAATTTTTTAAATAAAAACAAATCTCAAAAGCTAGGAAAAGTTTTCTATAAGGCCAATGAAACTTTAAAAAAAGGCGAAACCTTTCCAAAAGTTTCTCTTATAAGCACCTTAACTAAGCTTACGACAAACACTGTTTTAAATGAGTCACCTACAATTACACATAAAGGAAATAACTGCTCGCCAGATGTTGAAAAATCATCTGTTTACTCACAAGGTCTAAATAATCAAGTCATTGGTATTTCTGATGACAAGGACAATTTTTTTATAGCTTCTGCCTCTCTCGACACATCTGACATCAAAGTTCGGCATAAAGGCCGTATTATTCTAGGGGCCCCAGGTAGACCAAGTTCTTTTTGCATACTTAATGGACCTCATAAAACAACCGCCATTGTATCCTTCAAAGAGCGCTCTCCTGGACAAATTCTTCTAAGGTTTTTAGAGAAGCTTCCCAATGATTTTGGCCCTTTAGAAATAGATAAGGCCCTCCATCTGCCTCGAAGTATGTATCTTCAATTTCCAGATAGGTTATTAGTGGAAGAAAAGATTTTTACACCAATCCCCCAATATCACACTACGTCATTAGGGCGCCTACTCATTTACCACAACTCTTCTCAATCTTCTTTTTCAGGCTTTATTAACGACCCCCGCTCTGATAATGAACTTAAATGTCTAAGAAAATAGAGATCTATGGCAATGCTTCCAAAAAAATAGTGAAAAGCCTATTTATTCACCAGAATGACCTACAACAACGTCTACTCGACTTGCTCCGTAATAATGGCCTTCCTATTGCCTATTCTTGTGATGGTGCTGGCAGCTGCAAAAAGTGTCGTTTCAATCAAGTTCATTTAAGTTGTCAAATGACGGTAGAAAAGTATCTATCTCAAAAAGAAGAGCTACTCATTTTTGATTATCTCTAATATAATTTTAAACAGGAGTACAATTTAATGAAATATCTATCAATGGACATAGAGGCGACTGGCCTAAAAGAAAATGATTACCTTATAGAATTTGGTATGATTCCTTTTGACACCGAGACAATGAGTTTAAATGATGACTTAGCAAGAAATTACTATGTCGTCTGCCCTAGTTTTGATGATCTAAAGCCAAGCCTAGATCCTTGGGTTATTGAAAATAATGAAGATATTATTAACAAGGCCCACAAAGACGGTATCACCATCGAGGAATTCCGAAATAATGTGAATGAATATGTAAATGACCCTGAGGTTCTCGATTACTTCTTTGATGGTAAAAAAGAAAGGATCTCTCTATTTGGTAAATCAGTTAATAGTATTGATATTCCTTTTCTTAATAGAGACCTCGGCTGGGACTTCATGAAAGAGCACTTTCACCACAGAATTCTGGACCTCTCTGCTACTGCTCGCTCCCTCATTGATCTCAATATTCTTCCTAAACAATGTGATAGTGGCTCAGGACTCATGAAATATTTAGGCTATGGTGATGTCGCCCATACAGCTCTTACTGATGCCAGAAATACTGCCTTGATGTATTTGGCCATTCTAGAGAAGTTTACACGTAATTAATTTTTAGAAATAAGATAAAGTGGATCCATTGCCTTACCTTTTCTTCTCACTTCGAAGTGAAGGTGAGGCCCTGTGCTCTTACCAGTACTTCCTACTTCTGCAATGACTTGACCTTTGTGGACTCTGTCTCCTTTAGAGACATAGTTTTTATTATTATGAGCATAGACACTAAAAACACCATAACGATGTCCTATCACTATAATATTTCCATATCCACCAAGATCATTTCCTGAATAAACCACAACACCATCACTTACCGAGAGGATATGGCTTCCTGTTCTAGCGGGAATATCGATACCTTCATGTTTTTTTCCCCAGCGGTGTCCATACTTTGAGGATATATTTTTTGAGTTTGGAACTGGCCATATATATTCTTTACTTCCTAGCCCACTGAAAGTGCTCAAGAAGCCATCACCCATAATACCCCAGTTTAAAGGTATAAAAACCACTTCTCCCTGGACGAACTTTTTGTTGGGGTTGTTTGCCTTAATCATCCAAGTTGGTACATCAAAAACCTTCGATAGAGAATCAAGGCTATCATTTTTTTTAATCGATATATATTTACCGCTTTTAATAGAAGCACAACTGCAAAAAAGAAATAAAAGTATGATGAATTTCACGATAGCACTCCTGAAGTATTACAGGTTGGAAATAAATTTCCTCCATTTTTTAGTGCTATCGGATTGTTTATGAAGAAGGTTAAGTTCAGTAAAAGAGATGGAATTATTTTCTAGAACATGACAGTCTGTTTCTTCTTGAGGTCCACTTCCTAAATAATCACCTACAATCCAGTAATAAGGTCGGTCTCTAAAGTCCATTCTTTTTTCGATGGCCTCAGAATAGTTTCTAAATCCAAGAGGACAAACTTTTGTTGGGGCCAACTCAGCTGTAGGCATATTAGGAACATTTATATTAAGCATTGTGAGCTCATCTATATGCGTATGAACTTCGTTTTTAACCAATTTATGAACAAACTCAGCTGCTGTCTCAAACCAAGGTTCTTTTCTTTTGGATTGTCCAATATTAGTTGTAGTACTTACTGAAATTCCAGGCACACCATGAAATACGCCTTCTCTGGCAGCTGCTGCAGTACCTGAATAATATACATCCTGACCTAAATTGGACCCATAGTTAATTCCAGAGATGACAAGGTCTGGTCTTTTTGGCAACACATGACCTAGGCCCATTAAAACACAATCTGCAGGGTAACCGCTACATCCGAAAACCTTCTCTTCAACTTCAACGAGGCGAAGTGGATTGGTAAGACTAAGTGTATGCCCTGTTGTTGAACGTTCCTCAAGAGGAGCAATTACGTAGACATCGAAATCGTCTTTTAGATGCTCATACAGCGATCTGATCCCTGGAGCATGAACACCATCATCATTTGAAAGTAAGATCATCATAGAGGATCTGTATAACCCTAAAAATGCTTGTTTACACGGCCCACAAGGCCATTATCGATAAAAAAACGTATTTCTTGCTCCGTTTTTTCCAGATTCACTTGACGGTAGGCCGATTCAACATTGGCATTGATGGGAAAAGAGACTGCATCAAAGTCAAAAAGGTCAAATAAAGAGCCAAAAATATCATCATCCCATTCAATTTTTAGAATTAACTTTGGTGCTTGAATAATTTGGGCCAGTTTAATTTCGTCATCAAATTGTTCTTTAAAAGACTCTAACCCCCCATTTTCTTTTAGTTCAGAGAAAAATGAAAAGGGAAAGACAAACCCTTGTAAAAAAAGTGATGACATATAAGGTCTTAAATATGTTTGTTGATTAATTTCTTTAAAATAAGGGGTCTTAAAGGAGTCCATATAACGACTTTGTTCGTCTCCGCTAAATTCTAAAATCACAGACTTTTTCTCTTGAGGGCCATTAGAGATCGTTTCGTTTAAATCATTAAGAAGTTTTCGAACAACAAAGTCTTTTTCATCTGAAAATTTTAAGTAATAGTTTTGAAAAGGTCTTTGGTTATCCTTAATAAGTTCATTAAGACAATGCTGCTGAATGAATTGATATGAAAGCGGACGGCAATCAAACAAAAAATTTTCAACTTCCATATTACTCAAATGAGTAAAAGTTGAAACATCATATACACCGTCTATTCTAATTTTGGGTGGCATACAAACCTCAGAGGAGCAAAAAAGGCTTGTGGTTTAAGGGTTCCAATACTCTCAGGATGGAACTGATAACTAATTCCATTTGAGAATCGCCCCATGAGCAATTCTGCTCCTTCACATATATGGTCGGGAGCTTCTTTATCAATCTTAATAGCAAGTGAGTTATAGCGTTGGGTAGTCATTTTTTGCCCCCATAATGCCTTATCAAAACAGTCCCATTTAGGAAGAGTAAATTCATATTGTCCTCCATGAGATGGTGCATTTGATTTTGCTAAAAGGTATCCTTTAAGTTGCCAAATCATTTGATGGCCAAGACAAATCCCCATGATAAATTTACTCTGATCTTCAAGAAGCTTATTTAAAAGTGATAAAAATTGGGGGTAATCATTAGGTTGCCCTGGCCCAGGGCCAAGAATTATATGTTTTTGATCCGGGTAAGTTTCTAATTGATCAAAGCCTATGACAATACTCTCGATTCCCATCTCATATAGTACCGTAGCTATATTATAAGTAAAAGAGTCATAAAAATCGATAATGAGAACCTTTGCCATAATTAAGAACCGGTCAAAGGAGTAAAGGCATTATCATTGAAATTAATGAGAAAGTTTAAGGAGAATTTTTTTTCTACTCTAGATTTTATATATTTTGCATCAAGCATCCAACAATTATTACGTGGTTTATAAATAAGGCCATAGGTTGATTCAGAGCTAAGTTTCTTTTCCCAGTCATAACGATAATCTATGCTCAGCTGTAAGACTTCACTTGGCTTAATCGTAGAATTTAAATTAAATGTTTTATTAACCGGTGTAGAAAAGGAGTCATAATTGGCCCCGAAACCAAGAGTTAAAAACCCGAAATCTCTAAATAAATTCAGATCGAGAATATGTCCATTTTCAGAATAAAAATAATATTCATTAAAATTAAAGCTATAATGGCCGGCATTGACCCCACCTTTAAGATACAACCTTGTTAATCGATCTTCTATATCGAGTTCCTCTTTTCCAAGTTGATAGCCTTGAGAAATATTAAAATGAGCAACTTGAGAGTATTGAAATTGTTGACGTAAAAACACCCCGTCTTTTAATGGTGTCAAATTTTTAGGAGTCTTTTTAATAATTGCATTATTCCATTGAAGCTCTATTGTATTTCTCAATGGTAATCGTGTTTTAGAAGTTAAGTGGCCAAAAAGGTTTTCCTGATCTCTGAGGGCATCGATATAATCGAATAGTCCTGTTTCATCTTGGATTTGATTTGAAAAACTTTGATTCCCCCTCACAGACTGATCCGTCACTAAATAATGTTTGAGACGAAAGTTTTGGTTATGCCGATAGGAGTTTTTTATCACTTTTACCTTTTGAGAAGAGTAATTTGAATCAAAGTCCCCAAGAGCGTGGATCATTGTATCTGAATCCTGCTTACTATTTATATTACTTTTTTCTTCCTCTTTTTTTATCTGCTCAGGAAGGTATTCTTTTACATAAGCGAGACCAAATATTTTATAGACATCCAAACTTATTTCAGATTCATATACTAAACCTTTTTTTGTAAAAGTCTTAACTTGCTCATTAGGGAAATGGTAAGTCTGTAAATCAAGGTAGGCCTTGGCCCCCAAAAAAAGAGGCCCTACTGTACCTAAATTCCAGCGAAGCTCAGGTTTAAAATTGACCCTTCTTGCATTTCTAATAAAGCTTCCTTCTAGAACTTCATCTTGCTTAAAGATTGAGTAATCTCCATCAAAAGATAGAGTGAGCTTTTCAATAGGAAAGTAGGCCGTATCCAATAAAGTCACAGGAATCAGCGATAGCTTTGTCTTCGGTAACAACTGAACATAGGATTTATCAAACTGACGTGACTCATCTGTTAGAATATTTTTATTATAGAAGGCCTGAGAAGATATGACAGAATAGGAAGTTCTCCAGTCAAGGTAAGCTGTTCTTAGTATCTCACTTCCTTCTAAATAATCGTTTGTGTAAAAGGAATAATCTCGAACAGTATCAAAATCTCTTAAATCATTAAAAAAGACATGTGTGTTAAGACTATTACCAAAAATATTATGAGTCTCTAAGATAGAGAAATGCCTAGTATAATGTTTCCCACTAACTTCATAGTCATATTTTCCTGGTAAATAAATTCTATCAAAGGCCTGAATAGAATTAAGCTCAAACCATTTTTTCTCTCCAAACATCTGTCTGAACTCAAATTCATTTCCAAATCCCCTATCACCCAAGAACGAGGGCGATAAAGTTAAATCATTATAATCACTCATGGCCCAAAACCATGGCTGCTTAATTCGAAACCCTTCTTCAAAATCTATTCCTAAACTAGGAAATAATAGTCCGGTCTCTCTTTTTTTCTTTATAGGAAAAACGATATAGGGAATATAAAGGAAAACCACACCTTTAGATTTCAAGTATGCGTTTTTAATTCGTACATACTGACCAAGAGTAATATGAATATCTTTACCAAATATAGACCAAGACTCCGGGCAATCAAGACAGGTTGAATACTCAGCGTCTGTTGCAATGATATTATTTTTATCCTTACGAACAATCCTTTTTCCTAAGACCGTATAGTTCTCACCTTTGACTCGAGCGTTCTCTATTGTTAGTGCTTGAGTTTTAAAATTAAAACTCATCTCAGTTCCATAGACTGTCATCTGAGGGCCAATATAACGAACATTACCACTCACTTTTACTTCACCAGTCTCAAATGAGACCATCGCCCTTTGTCCGTATAAGGCCTTATCATAGTGAGTAATAATAACGTTACCTATCGCCTCAAAGCTCTTATCTTTTGTTCGCCTAAAGGCCTTATCGGAAAGAACCTGGATTTGATCACCAATACTAAATTTGATTTGATTTTGTTTCGTCTGAGAAGTAGCGTTTAAGCTCGCCAATAAAGTAATAAGAACCAAGAACCAAGATTTTCTCTGGCCTATGAGGGTCTTTGAAGCAATCCCTAAAATCCGGTGTTTTAAAAACCTCGACGTTGCCAAAGGTCGGTAACTCCTTCAAGTTTTTCCAGGCCATTGCCTTGGAGTGATTAAAGCTTGTTAACTTGATTGAACCAAACAATTTTTTTTCTTTCATCAAGCACTTCAAGCTGGCCACAATATCTTCTATTGGCCTTTGTGAAAAAGAGAGGACAATCGTATCATATTTTTTCCAATCATCTCCCCTATTTTTATATAAATACTCAATAAGCTTTCTGAAGCCATCTAGATTGTGGGCCCCAATAAGCTCAACCTCTTTGGAGCCGAAGGTCATTTTCTCTCGTCTAGAATTAAAAAAGCTTGGTATATGATTAAGCTGTTTCAGGTCCATATTTTGTAAGTTCTTATGTGTTAATAAATGACTTAAAGCAAGGGCCAACATTTTATTAACTCTAGGGTATGGATCATTACCTGTAAGAAAACCAGAATCAATGAGATCAAAATGATTAACCCTATGGGCCTTACAATACTTTTCGGTTAAATCTTTAAGATAGCTTTGCTGAAAACATGTCACCAGAGGTCTTGAGGTTCTTGATATTCCTATTTTTTCGTTAAGGATTTTCTTATAAGAATTTCCTAAAATCGCCTGATGGTCTCTCGAAATTGATGTTATACAACTAAGATCAGCGTCAAAATAATTAACAGCATCTAAACGCCCGCCTAGTCCTACTTCTAAAATAATGACATCTATTTTTTTAACAGAGCAAAGATCACAGAAGGCCAAGAATAAAAACTCATAGTAACTAAGGGCCAAGTTCCCTAATTTTTTAAAATGCTCAAGAAGTTGCTGTTCACCTATTTGCACCCCACAAAAACGAAACCGTTCCGTTATGGATGTTATATGAGGTGAGCTCCAAAGGGCCGTCTTATACCCATTTGTTATCAACAAGCTTTCCAAAGCAAAGCAAGTTTCTCCCTTTCCATTTGTTCCCGCAACAGTAATAATCTTTACTGATTTAAATTTATCCTTAAATCTCTCAAAATATTGATCAAGTCTTTCTAAACCAAGAATTGGTTTCTCATGATCATAATGATCTAACATCCATTGATCTGGACTCATGTCAGGCTAATTTCTTTCTCTACTAGATCTGGTGACTTAGGCTCAAACATCTTAAGGAAAAATGAAATCTCATCTTTTAACTGATGTCTATGGACAATTCTATCTATAAAGCCATGCTCGAGAAGAAACTCAGACCTCTGAAAACCTTCGGGTAAAACTTGTCTGATTGATTGCTCAATAACTCTTGGGCCAGCAAATCCAATAAGGGCCTTTGGTTCGGCCATATTGATATCTCCCTGCATAGCAAAGCTTGCGGCCACACCACCTGTAGTGGGATCAGTTAGAAGGGATATATATGGAATAGAGGCATTTTTGAGTCTTTGTCTTGATGAGCTTGTTTTAGCCATTTGCATAAGAGAGAGGATACCCTCTTGCATTCTCGCTCCACCTGATCCACTTACAACAACCGCAGGAATATTTAATTCGAAGGCCTTATCAAAAACCATGGCGACTTTTTCACCAGTAACCACTCCCATGGAGCCACCCATAAAACTAAAGTCCATTATGGCGATAGCAACTTTTTGGCCATTAATTTCCCCTACTCCGGCAAAAGTACCATCATTTAGTCCACTTTTTGCGTAGGCCGCTTCTAGTCTGTCTTGATATGTTTTCTTATCGTTAAACTTTAACGGATCAAGAGTTTTTAAGTCTTCACCAAAAGGAATAAATGTATCTTCATCGACAAGTAGTGCAATTCTATCTGGACCATTTAAACGGAAATGGTGATCACAATAAGGGCATACGTTAAATTGTTCTTCTAGCTTAGAGTTTTGTAAAATTTCTCCACAATTTGTGCACTTCTTCCAAAGACCAGTAGGAGTATTTGTGGCCTGCTTTTTAGAACTTTTTAATTTAGGGCTTTTAATAGATTCAAAAAAACTCATATTAAAACCTTTTTTCACATGGGCCTTACCCAATATAAACGGTACGTTAATTTACACTTTTCTTTATACATAAATGTTTTAAAATAGAAAATATACTTTTTTAGGAGCTTACTGTGAAATTAGTAGTTATTTTAGCATTTTTCCTCGGTTTAACCGCTTGCGTCAAGGAAGAGTCACCTGTCCAAGAAAATAAACCTGAAGTAGAAAAAGTTGAAGTAAAGGCCATTACTGACAAAACAATTCGATTTGCAACTGTTAACTGGCCTCCATACTACTCTGAGAATCTTAAAAATGGTGGCCCCTATACAGAAATTACCCGCGCCGCTTTTGAGAAGGTTGGTTATAAATATATTATTGATTTTATGCCTTGGAAAAGGGCCTTAGTTCTCGCCGAAAAAGGAACCAAATACCATGGACTCCAAGGGGCCTACTTTAATAAAGAAAGAAACCAGGTTTTTCATTATTCAAATATTGTTTATCCGGCCGCCATACACTTCATCTCTAAAAAAGAAAAAAAACTTAATTTTGAGAGTATAGAATCTTTGAGTAAATATAAAGTTGGAATTATCAGGGGCTATACCTATTCTCCCGAGTTTGATTCAAATAAGAGTATAAAAAAGATCATAGTGAATAATCCCGAACAATTTCTTAATATGTTATTAAAAGACAGAATAGACTTTGCCATGGACGAAAAACTTGTTCTTTTAAGTGAGATTGAAAAAAATATGCCTGACAAAAAAGACGAGTTTACCATTCATGAACCGCCTATGCATAAACAACCTCTTTTTAATATAATTTCAAAAAAAATACCTAATGCTAAACAGGTCATAAATGATTTTAATGAGGGTTTAAAAATGATCCAAGAAGATGGAACTCTTAAAAAGATCTTTAAATCTCACGGATTTTAAAAGGTATCGTAAGGCCTAATCGATTAGCTTCTTATAGACTTCCTTTGAGTCTGCATCAAGTAGTTCGGCCAGTATTTTTGACAACTTTTTGGTGCTCTTTTTGCCCTCTAAATAATCTTTTGCCAATTCAATGGCCTTAAGATTTTTTATAGGTTTTTCGTCAAATCCATTATGGATTAAAATAACAAACTCTCCCTTCTCAACAATAGAGTCCTTTTGTGCATTAAATTCTTTACCTAAAAAACGATAAACCGACTCATAGGTTTTTGTCATTTCTCTACAAACTGCAAAGCTAAACTCTGGCATTAAAGGGCCAAGCTTTCCTAAGGTTTCCAGCACTCTTTTAGGGGATTCAAAAAAGATATGAGTTCCTTTGTGAGATTCAATCTTTTTTATAAGTGTCTCTCTTTTTTTATTATCTCTTGGAAAAAACCCGTGAAATTGAAATGGGATTGGTGGCAGCGCCGATAGCTCAAGTGCTGCTGTTACGGAGCTAACTCCAGGTGCTATGGCCACATCATATCCGTGAGCTAAAAGGGCCTTTGTCATTTTATGGCCAGGGTCTGAGATAACGGGTGAGCCTGCATCAGAAACAAGAATAAGATCCTCTCCATTTTCCAGAAATTGTAAGCTTTTTTCGATTTCCCTCTCACTCGAGTGATCATGAAAGGCAAAAATTGCCTTATCTTTGTATTCAATACCTAGGTTTTGAAGTAATACTTTCAATTTACGAGTATCCTCGCTAAGAATAATTTTCCCTTCAATTAATTTATTTTTTGCCCTCTCAGTAATATCTTCCATATTTCCGATAGGGACTGTGACAAGAGTGAACTGTGCCAAAAGGGGTCTCCTTATTTACTTTTTAGACTACTTTGAAGAACTTTCCACCTTTAGACAACATAACGCATAATGTTACTATAATTAATACCTAGGGAGGACAAAAATGTCGATGACAGCACTTATTCATACCAACTCAACCGGCAATATCATTATTCAATTAAAAGGCAGTCTGGATTATGAATATAGCGGAACTTTACACAAAGAAATAGAAGAAATTTTAGCTGAGCACCCCGCCTCTATGGTGACATTAGATCTCTATTTTTTAGAATTTGTTGGGTCTTCCGGAATAGGTAGCTTTGTAAATACTGTAGCAAAATTAAATCAAAAACGAGTTTGTGTTGAACTTTCAAATGTTCAGCCTGAGTTCATGAAGGTTTTTAAACTCTACAAACAATATGATATCACCCAAGTGATCCAATGCAGTGAAGATGGTCTTTCAGATGCTGCTTAAAAATTGTATTGAATTAAATTAAAATAAAATAGGGGCCTGTTCTTAATAAGGCGATTTGTTTTAAAATGATCGGCCCTTTCTAAAAACTCTACTCCCATTTGGTTGGGATTCCATTTTTGATAAATACTTGAATCCATTGTTTCATCATAAGTAGAGTCATACTCATTGGCATCTTCGGGGTATGGTTCATATATCGGCACAACAGGTTCAGTAGGAGAGCCCCCATAAGGAACTGATGGTGGTGGTTGATTCATTCTATTTTTTTTCATTGCATGTGTAACCACAATATAACCACCAAACAATAATCCCGCGTAGAGACCTAAAGATGCACCCTTTGCTATTGACCGTGGTTCCGTACCAAAGGCCAAAGATGCTGTCCCCAACAAGGCACCACCAGCAACACCATACAATGCCGTTTTAGCAAGTTGTTTAATCTTTGGATCCATTTGCGCATGCAAGCTTGTTGACCAAAAACTCAAGAGCATAAGACAAATTAAAGGAATACGAATTAATTTTTTCACCATTTTAGACTACCTTATGCCCCTAGATGTGTCCAGATTCAAGGTGCTCTTTAACACCTCTAAAGCTTGAGCGGTGAATAGGAGTTGGGCCAAGAACAGAGATCGCCTCTTTATGACCAGCAGTAGGATAACCTGCGTTCCTTTCAAAGCCATATCCAGGATATTGCCTCGCCCATTTTTCCATAGTCATATCCCTGTAAGACTTGGCCAAAAAGGACGCAAGTCCAATCATCAGACTTTTAGAGTCTCCTTTAATGATTGCATGGGCGGAAATATTTTTTTTCAGACCTGTCGGTAAATACTTGCCATCAACAAGCATAATACCTTCCCCTTCCCTATTCATAGCGCCCTTATTTATACAGCGTTTCATTGAAAGCAAAGAGGCCTGAAAAATATTAATTTCATCAATCTTATGATTATTTACTTCTGAAATATGATAAGAAATACCAACTCTATCAGTACCTTTTAATCTTAATGTACCAGATTTAGATAAAAAATCTGACGTACCAAGTTCTTCTAAAACAAGATGACGATATGCTTTAGTACTCATTTTGGAGTCACATACACCAAGTGCCATTAAATTTTTTAAACATAGTCTTAAATCTTTTAGTAAAATAGGACGCTCAAAAATGTCATGCAAAAAAACACTACAACTCACTACAGGACCTGCTAGTGGGCCTCTGCCGACTTCATCACATCCACCAATAAAGCCTAGCCCTGAGTAATAAAAGCTTTCATCAATTTTCTTCATGACTTCATGGTAAAGACCTATTTGCAGTCTGTCCCTATGCTTTGCGATTTGTGCTGTTGATTAAAATTTTGTAAAATTCTTAAAAACTAAAACAACGAGGTGCATTTTGAATAAGGAAAGTTTTACTCCACCCCTAAGAACATTAATGGGACCAGGGCCAAGTGATATTCATCCAAGAGTATTAGCTGCCATGTCAAGACCTACTATAGGGCACCTCGACCCTAAGTTTATTGATTTGATGGATAGTATAAAAGAGCTTCTTAAATATGCATTTAAAACAGAGAATGATGTTACTTTTCCCATATCCGGTCCAGGTAGTGCTGGAATGGAGGCCTGTTTTACCAATCTTGTTGAACACGGAGATAAAGTCCTCATTTGTATAAATGGTGTTTTTGGCCAAAGGATGTATGAAAACGTTATCCGAAATGGCGGGGTTCCTATTGTTATTGAAGACTCATGGGGAAGTCCCATTGATCTTAATAAAGTAGAGGATGCCTTAAAGAAAGATACTGATATTAAAATTGTGGCCTTTGTTCATGCCGAAACGTCTACAGGTGTTTTAAGTGATGCAAAAACATTAGCGCAAATTGCCCAAGATAAAATAATCATTGCAGATACAGTAACCTCTCTTGGTGGAAGCCAACTTTACGTCGATGAATGGGGGTTAGATGCAGTTTATTCTGGGTCTCAAAAATGCCTTTCTGCCCCTCCAGGTCTTTCTCCCGTTACATTTAGTAAGAAGGCCATTGAAAAGATTAGATCGAGAAAAAGTAAAGTCAATAGCTGGTTTCTCGATCTTAATTTAGTTTTAAATTACTGGAATGGAGATCAGGGAAGATCCTATCATCATACGGCCCCGGTAAATTCCTTATATGCTCTTCATGAATCCCTTGTTCTGTTAAAAGAAGAAGGCCTAGAAAATGCATGGAAAAGACATCAAGATCTTTCAAAATATTTAGAGTCCCAACTAAAGGCCCTTGGCCTAGAGTACCTCGTAGATGAAGCTCATAGAATTCCTCAGCTTAACGCTATAAAAATACCTGACGGGGTTGATGAAAAACATTTGAGGACAAATTTATTAGAACAATATAATATAGAAGTGGGTGCTGGTCTTGGCCCTTTGGCCGGTAGCATATTAAGGATCGGTTTAATGGGCGCATCATGCACTTATAAAAATATCGACTATCTCATAAAGAGCATGGAACGAATTGAGCAGCTTTATTAAATTTAGTTCTTCAGACAGTATTTCTTGTGCTCAAGTACAGGATGAATACTGAATAATTTGAAATATTTTATAGGACACTTGATAATCTTTGGAGTTAAAAATGCGTTTACATAAAAATTATGGTTTTTCCCTTATCGAAATAGTCATTGCGATGGGTGTATTATCCTTAATTAGTCTAGGGGTAATGAATATGATGAAAAACATGTCTAAAACCTCCAAGTCATCTGAGGTAAGTTTTGAAGTCATTCAAGTTGTAACGAGTATAAGTTCTGTTTTAAAGGATGGGTATAGCTGTACGGCCACTTTAAAAGGTCTAAACCCTAGTGGGAACGGCTCTGAAGTCACGGAGGTTATTCGAAAAAAACTAAATGGGGAAGAACTGATAGTATACCAATCAGGGGATGTGCTTGGGGCGGTTGGTTCTAAAGTTTTTCTAAAAAAAATGATGATCAAAAATTTTAATGAAAACTCTGGGCTTGGGGATTTTGTTATTACATTAAATAAAGGAAGTAAAGATTATGAAATAATGACAGATAAAGAAACAAAAATCTCAAAGGATAAATCCTTTGGATCTCTAGTAATAACTAAATCTTTTAAACTAAACATGCTTCTCGATTCATCTGGAGATATTAAAAGCTGCGTGAGTGACCAGGATCTCTATACAGCAGGAGCTTGCTCAACATTAAATGGTGATTTCTCAGACAAAGTAAAATGTAAAAGCTTAAACATATCAGCGGTGAGAGGTAAACCAGCTATTACTAGCGATGGAGACGTTCGGGTTGATAATGGGGCACTTAAGTTAGGTAGTATGGCCAAACTTGAACTGAGAGACGACAACAAACTACATATTTCAGGTACCGAAGTAGAAATTTCTAATATAGAACAGAATACCTACTCGGCTGCATCCTCTGAAGACGAGAAGATGATTGCCACAAGAGGATGGGTTCGAAAGCTATTGGATAACACTATAAAAAAAGAATTGGACGAACCTAAAAAAGAGGATAATGCTACCGACCCGAAACTAGTCTATAAAGTTAATGCACTTGAAACCTGTGCTAAATTAGGTCTCCGTTTTGAAGGTGACAAATGTATAAGAGAAAAAGTCGACTGTAAGGTTGATATGATGACTCATTGGGTTCCTGGTGGTTTTACTAAACAATGCAACCTTTCATCGGATGGTAGCAGTTGTGGCCCGATACAGAAATCGAAGTGTATTCCATTAAAATATTTAAAATAGTCTTTCTCATAAAGAGCGTGGAACGAATTAAGCAGCTTTATTAAATTTAGAAACCAAGCCGAGAAGATCATTTATTACGATTGGTTTGGACAAATAAGCATCCATCCCAGCATTAAGACCATTTATTTTGTCTTCGTAAAAAGCATTTGCTGATAAACCTATGATTATGACATCTTTTTGTTTTAATTTATTTCTAATTATTTTCGTTGCTGTAAGGCCATCCATTTCAGGCATCTGTATATCCATAAAGATAAAATCATAGTTTTCCATTTCAACCATCTCTAAGGCCTCTAATCCAGTGTTGGCTATATCGATTTGGCCACCCTGTTTTTCCAATATTTTAAGAAAAAGCTTCTTGTTAAAATCATTATCTTCTACTAATAATATTTTTTTATCTTCTAGAAGGTGAGTTTCTTCAATCTGCTCTTGTTTTATAACCTTTTCTTGTACTCCTTTTCTCATTATAAATCTTAGTCGAAAACTGGTACCTACACCCAGCTTACTTTCTACATTTATAGTCCCCCCCATCTTTTCTATTAAATATTTCGAAATGGCTAAGCCTAGTCCCGTACCACCATACTTACGATTTATTGAACTATTTGCCTGTCTGAAAGATTGAAAAACAACTCCTACTTCATGTTCACTCAACCCAATACCTGTATCTGTAATATCTAGATATAAACGTATATGATCCTCATCACTTTCTACATAATGGGTTTTAACGGTAATACTTCCTTTCTCTGTAAATTTGATAGCATTAGATAAAATATTAATAATTATCTGAGTGAACCTTGTTGGGTCACCTTTAACTATTAATTCTTGAAAACTTGTATCAATGTCAAGATAAATGTCTTTCTCATTTGCTTTTGATGATAATACTCTTAGTACCTTATCTAACTCATCATTCACACTAAAATCTACATTTTCGATTTCTAATTCGCCCGCTTCAATTTTAGAATGGTCAAGAATATCATTAATAAGGACCAACAATATGTTTCCAGATGTATTAATATCTTCAACTAATTCTTTTGAACTAGGCAAGAGATCTTTTTTCTCTTTTAAAACATTAGTAAATCCGATAATACTATTGAGTGGTGTCCTGATTTCATGAGACATATTGGCCAGAAATCTAGATTTCAACTCACTTAGAACAACGGCACGATCCTTACTTTCTTTAAGCGCCTTAGTATTCTCTTTGATCGTATTAATCATAGCACTCAATGAGTCGATAACAATTTTTAGCTCTTCATATTTTCTATATTTCTCAACATTATCAGTATTAAAGCTACCTTTTTGGGCGTAGTTAATACAATTCTCAACAATAAACCCAATAGGTTTAAAAATATTATTACGTATTGAGACGTATAAAAGAGTTACTAAAATATAAAAAGTAAAAAGAGCGATTAAGGTAAGTTTTATTAACCCCATCTTGAGAGAATTTACTTTCGATGAAATACTCAACGTAGTGACCAGCACTATATTTGATAGATTTTTATTATTTGTAATTCTATACTTAGCTTTGCCGTAAACGACTTTTTTATTATAATCAATTTTAATATTTACTTCGTCACTTAACAAATCAAATAATAAGGTATTTTTAGATTTTATTGATCCTCCTGTTAAAAAAGATTTGTTTGCTGTAATAATTTTCCCATTCTTTTCAAGAACATAAAATTCCTTTATTTTATAAGCGTCCGTTAAAAAAGCAATAGTTCTATCTAAACGATGGGACACTCCATTGATCGAAATGGAGGAATAGATGGAGTCAAACAACTGTCGTGTATCATTTTTTACATTATCTTCAAAATCATTAACAAAGAAAGTACTGATCATTGTAAGAATAACAACAATACTTAAAAAAGTAATAACACCTAATGAAAAGGCAATCTTATTTTTAACCGTTTTTGTCTTACTCTTTCCCAACATAGCTTTTAATTATCAAATAAATTGAATTCTATTCGTTTTTTAATTTGACCCTGTGAAAATAAAATATCATTAATCTTATTAAATACATCTTGAAAAGGTACCTTAGCTTGATGCTTACTACTTAAAAAAACGATCCCCTCTAAAGAATCCTTTAATTCACTGACACTAACTTTTTCCCTTTTTGCCATCAAGGGAATTACTTTATCAGGCTCTAAATCATATTCTTCAAGCATCTCATCCCATACTTTCATCATCTTTTGTTTTATTTCTGGGTGTTTTTTAATTAAGTCTCTTCGAATTGAAACGACATCTATTACATTATAAGGGATTTCTTTACTGCTAAAGGACACATTTAAACCTTTTATCTTTTTTAATAATTTCACACTAAAAGGAGGGTAGCTAACACCAGCATCTATCTCATCTTCAAGAAACAACTCTTCCAAGTTACTTTGATCAGCTGGTATAACTTCTACATCTTCGAAACTAAGTCCTTTTTTCTCAAGTGCCATACCAAGCATAAACATACTTAGACTACCTAACTCACACCCAATCTTTTTTCCTTTGATATTATCAACCCTACTCAAAATGACATCAGGCCCATTGGAATAATCTGTTGCAAACAAAACCTCTATAGGATCGTTTATCTCTACTTGCGCTGTGATCACTTCTATTAATGTTGAGGCCATGACATCAATATGATTATTGATAAAAGCAGTTCTCACATCAGATAAAGAACCATACTCGATGATCTCTACATCAAGTCCATGTTTTTCATATTTTTTAAAATATTTTGCGGTAACAAGAAGCTCATATCCTGGCCAAGGGTTAACACCAATTCTTAATTTAGGTTTCGAGTCAATACATGAACTAGTCATGAGCAAAATAAAAATAAGTTTCAATAACTTAACCATAACGCCCTCTCAAAAAAGTCAGTTAGCGAGTCTTTTTATCGACTTATTCTGAGGAGTTCTTGATATAAATAAAGTTTAATTGAAGAGCTTATACCTGTGATTTTTTTAATAAAAAAGGCCTATTAAAAATAGGCCTTTCAAAAAAAATATATTTTATTGAAGTATTACTTTCTATCGTAATCGATCTTGATTCTGGCCTTCTTACCAGTTCTTTCTCTAAGGTAATATAGTTTAGACTTTCTAACTTTACCTCTTTGGACAACATCAATTTTTTCAACACTTGGGCAGTGAAATGGAAAAACTCTTTCTACACCTTCACTTCCTGACATTTTTCTTACTCTAAAGTGTCCATTAACTTTTCCAAAGGCCTTTATAGCTAAAACAACACCTTGAAAAACTTGAATTCTACTTTTAGCACCTTCAGTAATTCTAGCGTGAACAGCAACAGTATCACCCGCTCTAAAATCAGGGTAATCTGTAACTCTTGCCAATGCATGATCTTCGTTTACTACATCGATCAAATTCATAATATATTCCTCGTTTTTGTTTACCCCCAGAGGGAAAGTTATTTTTCCTTAGGTGCCGTAAACTTTCTATTATAGTTGCGACAAATAAATTGCCACTGCTGACCTGACTGAAAGGTGGTTAAAGCCATCATCACTACGACCATAAATAGGCCCCAGCTTAAAATCTGCCATATCAATCACCTCAGGTGCAAGTCCCCATCCCGTACCAAATAACAAAAGTATGGGCCGATTGTCAATCTCTGCCTTTAATTTCATATCCTTAATGCACCCATGATCTTCCACCATATTAGCTGCGGTCACTGTAATCAAAGGCCTTTTACCACTTCTTTTTTCAATCTCATCAATGGCCAACTCCAAAGATTCTACAAATAATGCAACTGAAAGAGCATCTTTACGATCTGGATTATAGACTGATGCATTATCACTATCCCAATGCCCCAAAATTCTATTCACAAGAGACTTTTGGGCCTGAAGTGGTGAGATTATGAAATATTTTTCAATACCAAATGTCCTGCAACTTCTTGAAATATCGTGAATATCCATATTGGTGACAGAAGTCGTAACAATGTCTCCTGTCTTATTTTTTATTGGGTAATGTACTAGGCCAAGATAAACTTCCAATTTATGACTCCCTTATTATATCTGGTCTATATTTATGGGTTAAATCCTTTGCTTGCTGTGCTCTAAACTCTTCAATTTTTTTATGATGCCCAGATACAAGCACTGAAGGAACTTCCATCCCTTCAAAATCACGAGGTTTGGTAAAATGACCATGTTCAAGCAGCCCATTTTCAAAGGATTCATTTTGAATGCTTTGCTCATTTCCAAGTGTTCCTCGTATAAGCCTGACTGTTGAATCGATTATTGCCATTACGGCAAGCTCTCCTCCTGTTAGGATAAAATCACCGAGGCTATACATATCTGTCACATATTTTTGTATGAATCGCTCATCAATTCCTTCATAACGGCCACAAATAAACACAATATCTCTTTGATCTTCTTTGTTACTAATATCTTTAGCGAGCCTATTTGCACTTGAGGCATCCCATTTTTTTCCTCTTGGACAGGGATAAATGACACGTAAATTCTCTGGTCTATCAGATATGGATTCAAGTGCTTTTTTAAGAATATCGGCCCTCATCACCATTCCATGACCACCGCCATAAGGGTAATCATCAACGCTTTTATATTTAGTATCAGTAAAATCACGTAAATTAAGAACATTAAAATCTACGAAACGTCCAAATGCAGTTGAGGCCTTACCTTGCTCTTTGAAGGCCTTAAAATACTCAGGAAATAAAGTAATAACAGTCATTGTTTTCATTCTATAATCTGGGGAAAAGAAATAAGAATTTTTCCCTCCTCAATATTAAGCTCTCTTACGAACTGGTCAACAAAAGGTATTTCCCAAACATTATTATTTCCATGAATAACAAGGATATCTTGGGCCCCATTGGAATAAAAACTCTGCACTTTTCCTTTCTTCTCTTGTGTTTTAAAGTCATAGACATCTAGACCAAGAAGATCTTTAAAGTAAAACTCATCCTCTTGGGTAGCTCGTAGATCCTGTTCATTAATAAAGATTTCAAATGGTAGAATTTTTTCTAGCATCGTTCGATCTAAAATATCTTTAATTTTAACAATAACTTTATTTCCAAACCTAATATTTTCGATAACATAATCCTCTCCCTCGCTATCAAGTGATGAGCTTTTATCAAGAGGTAAAAGACGAATTTTATCAATATAATCAAGGCTACTTTGCTCTTCATTAAAGAGTTGGAATAGGGCCTCACCTTTTATTCCATGAGGTTTAAGTGCCTGACCAATTTTTAACCATTTTTTCATTCTATCTTATTAAGAGAGACGAGGGAGTTTGTAAATTTAGAGGATAATATTACATGAATTAATGCGCTAAGCCAAAAAACCTTTGATAAGGCTTGCTCCTTTTTCCAAAGGACGCCCAAACTTTAATTTCTTTCCTTGCCCTTGCCCCAAGTTTTTTGAGCGGGGATCTATCTTGCTTTGAGAACTACTGCTACTAAGCCTCGGGTAAACCATTTTTAAATCTTCTTTAAGATTTTTAGCGACTATAATCAGAGCTTTTGTTTCGGAAGCCTGAGCTTCATTAATTTTATCAATATACCCTTTGGCAACTCCTTCCATGAAAGAGTTTTTACTTCTGACCCCTTTGATACCCTCTTGAATTTTTATTGTCTCCCAAAGAGATTCTAACTCTCTATCTAAATAAAGGCCTACAAATTCGGCCATTTCAACATTAACTTTTTTACCAACGACCTCTAAATAAACACCTTCTTTGCCATAATTAAACACGGGAGATACAAAAAAGGTTTTAAGAATTTCATAAATGGCCCTTAATTTTCCATTAGTTCTGCCTTTTTTCAAAATTCTTTTTACATAAACCTCTTCATCACAATTCTCCGATAGCCGTTCAATATTATATTTAATTAGAAGTTCATTTGCTTTTTGAGTGGCCAATTGTGATTCATTAATATTTGAGCTTGAAGAAAGGGCCAATAGTTTTTGGATTTTAATAATAATCTTTTCTTTCTCAATCTCCCCTTCACGTCGTTGATTGGCCATTTCTAAGTTCAACTTCTCTAGAAAGACCTCTTTACCCCAACCAAACTTATGACATACCTCTCGAAATTCCTTTCCATGAACAGCAACACCAGGGCCATAATTTAAATATGTAAAATAGTGCGCCAATTCATGACGAAGGATATCCTTAATGACACTGTCTTTAGATTGATAAAACAACTTTTTATTCAAACCAATTTCATAACCATGAGGCTTAAAGTACCCTAATTGAGATTGGCCTTCAAAACAGACAATGGTGAGGGGATAATAATATCTTTTATAACGAAACCTCTGACCACTCACCTGACAATTCATCTCATCAGACAAAATTTGCATGGCCATCTTTTTGGCCTGTTTCATAAATGTAATTATCGTTTTAGAATAAATAATCATAATATTTAAAATGAGAGTATTACTATGACCACGGCCCTGTACACCCATCCAATCTTTAAAAAGCATAATAACACAATAAAGCATCCAGAATGCCCAGAAAGAATTGATAGCATAATGAAAGCGATAGAGAAAAATAATTTAAAAGATTTACTCACTTTTGCTAATTTTAATAAGGCCACGAAAGCAGATATCCTTCTTGGACATGACCAGAGCTATGTCGATCATATACTTTCTTTAAATATTAAAGAAGGTGCACAACACTCCATCGATGGTGATACTTCTCTCAATGAGTACTCTGTTGAAGCGGCCTTATTTGGGCTTGGTGCCATCAACCAGGCCGTAGAAGATGTTTGTTCAAATAAATACAAAAATGCTTTCGTCCTTGCGCGTCCCCCTGGACATCACGCCGAAAAAGCTAGTGCAATGGGCTTTTGCCTATTTTCCAACGTTGCATTAGCGGCATTAAATAGTTTGGAGAAGCAGTTGGCCAAAAAAGTTCTCATAATTGATTTTGATGTCCATCATGGTAATGGTACTGAAAACGTCATCGAAAACCATGAGGACATTTACTTTTTTTCTAGCTTCCAACATCCCTTATACCCAGACCGTCCCTTTAATAAAAACCACCCTCGTATATTAAACCTTCCTCTGAATTCTGGTATGACAGGTGTAGAGTACCTTCAAATTTGGGAAGATAAGGTAAGGCCTTGGATGGAGTCTCTTGATTTTGACCTTATACTCATATCCGCCGGTATGGACGCTCATCGTTTAGACCCATTAGCAAATCTTAATTTTGAAGTGGAAGACTTCTCTGAATTAACTAGAAAGATATTAGAGCTAGCGAGATTAAAATGCGAAGGCAGAGTCGTATCACATTTAGAAGGAGGTTATCATCTAGAGGCCCTAGGTGATTGCGTGGCCATACATCTCAAAGAGCTTCTTGATCACTAATATAACTATGTTATGATAATGACATGAATGATAATCCCTTGATTGAAGCATTCTGTGAAGAGGCCATCGATTTTATCGACTCTATTAATGATTCTCTTGCAACCCTAGAAAGTGATCCAAATGATAAAAGTTCACTTGAGAACTGTTATGTGAAATATCATGCTTTAAAAGGTAACGCTGGTTTTTTAGGCTACAAACAACTAAAAATCATCTGTGAAAAATGTGAAGATGATTTTTATGACTTTAAAGAGAATAATAACTCTCTAGAACCAAAAGATATTCTTTATTTTAAAAAAGTCACGAACGAAATCACTCGTATCATCAACTATATCGCAAACAATAGAAGTGAAGGTGATATTTCAAGCGAAGAAATACTTAAAAGGCCGTCTGATTAGTTTTTATAAAAGAGTTTTTTCAAGAATTAATGGTGCGCAAGAGAGGACTTGAACCTCCACGCCCATACAGGCACTACCCCCTCAAGGTAGCGTGTCTACCATTCCACCACTTGCGCATTTAGGGTGCCGAGATTATCTTCAAATTACTGTTTTGACAACGTTTATTGGTCTATATTTTGTTCAATCTGATCAATATAAAACTTAAGTCTTTTTTGCTCTTTAGACAGCGACTTCAATTTGTCACGCAAAGTCATCAGCTCATTTTTATCAAGCTCAGAAAGCTCAATTTGCTCTATGACATCCTCATCATTTAAATGACTATATTCATTTAAAAGCTCTTCCAAGGGATCTAAGGCCTTGGGTTTAGAGCTTGGAAACATGATAAGAACTTTTTCTTCACTTTTTTTGCTCATCATCCCCCAATTATATGCAATCATTAGACCACCGGCATATAACAAGATTTCAACAACTTGTGGTCCCCCTTTTATATTAAGATGATATCAAACTGTAAAAAATCAAGTCATTGGCAAATAGTTGGACAGATTTGTAGAGAATAATTTTTAGCCTTCAAAATTAAGTGTCAGCAAGAGAAAATATACAATATGAGTAACCTAAAAGTTAGTTGTCTTAAATGTATTCATTATCACTCTACTCACGACCCCATCACTCCTAGGGGATGTAAAGTTTTTAACTTTAAGACTAAGCAATTTCCCTCGGATCTCGTGAAAAAAGAAACGGGTGAAGATTGTCACTACTATGAACAAAGAAAAGTTAAATCAAAAGGTTTTGACTTTCATGATCCAAAGAATTGGTAGACTCAAATAGAGTTGGGCCAGACTTTTCAATAATGGCCCCTCCAAGACAAACATCTCCCTGATAAAAGACAATCGATTGTCCAGGTGTTATGGCCCTTTGAGGGTCTTTAAAACTAACTTTTAACCTATCCCCCATTTGCTCTACAGTACAGCTTTGATCTTTTTGTCTATACCGTATTTTGGCATTACACTCTTGTTTGAGAATTGATAAACCATTAACAAGGGTCAGTTCAGTGGCATAAAGCTCATAAGAATATAATGAAGGGTGCTCTCCCCTCTCAACATAAACTATGTTATTTTCAGTATCCTTTTTTACCACAAACCAAGGCTCACCTGGCCCACCAAGACCAAGCCCCTTTCTTTGCCCTAAAGTATAGAAGGCACTACCGTTATGATGGCCAACGACTTCTTCGTCTAAGCTTCTAAACTCACCTTTTTTATAAGGAAGATAGTCACTAATAAATTTTTTAAAGTTCTTTTCACCAATAAAACATATTCCTGTTGAGTCTTTTTTATCACTCGTAATAAGATCATGTTCTTTGGCCAGTTGGCGAACTGTGCTTTTTTCTAAGTGCCCAATAGGAAATAGTACTTTTTCAAGTATCTCTTTTTTCATTGTATAGAGAAAGTAAGTCTGATCTTTATTCCCATCTAGACCTTTAACCAGCTGCCCATTTATATTTTGACAATAGTGACCCGTGGCCAAGTAATCAGCTCCAATGGCCATGGCCTGATCAAAAAAACGTTTGAACTTTATTTCTCTATTACAAAGGATATCAGGGTTAGGGGTAAGTCCTTTTTTCAGGTCACTCACAAATTTATCGAAAACAAATCTTCGGTATTCTTCTACAAACTCTATTGGGTAGTAAGGTATATCTAATTTTTGACATACATTTTTTACGTCATCATAGTCTTCTTGAGCACGACAAGCGCTTTGCTCTTTATTATCGTCCCAGTTTTTCATGAACATACCGATAACTTCAGCACCGGCCTGTTTAAGAAGGAGAGCGCTGACAGAGGAATCAACCCCTCCACTCATTCCAACAACGACTTTTTTACCTTTTAGATTCATAGTAATGCTCTATATCACAGAGCATTATCACTAATCAACATCCAAGGCCCATTTAGCTATTGCTGTGGTAAGAAAAAGATATGACTTATGTAACGTATTAAAATTTAAGGTTTCAGGAAAGTCATTTGATGTATGGTGACGTAGACGATTATAATCATCTTCCCAGTTTTGACTAAAAACTACCCCGGGCATACCTTTTTCCCAAAACCTCACTTGATCACTATGAACCGATTCGTTCGAACTAATATCAAATTTTATCGAGCTTCTTGAAGTCCTTCCTCGTTTAATTAAGTCTTGGGCCAAGGCCATATCCTGGACGTTTTCTTTTCTTATATAGGCCTTAAAATCTCTCTTCTTTCCTTTTTTTGATTTCGAATCATGCCCCAGCATGAGTAAATTTACAAAGCCCTCAACCTCAATATTTTTACTTAGATCAGAATAATACTCTTCCAAGTAGGCCTTTGAACCTAACTGATTAAGCTCCTGGAAATCAAAAAATATAATTTTAACATTATTCTTAAGATCCAATTGGCCTAGTGTTTTAATTATACCTAAAAGAATACTAATTCCGCTTGCGTTGTCGTCTGCGCCTGGCATATTAGCATTTTCATTTATAGAAAATTCCTCATCTTGAACTATCGTATCGATATTGGCCCCAACGATAAGCGTTTTATTTTGACTTCCCTTTTTCTCCCAAATTAGATTTTTACCTTTGACGCCCTTTAAAGACTTTAAAAAATCAGTTGTTTTATCTGTAAACTTTTTCCATTTTTTATAATCTTCACTCGATTCAGAGTACTTTTGAGTGACTTGTATTTTAAAGTCCTTTTTATAATGAGAAATGGCCGAATTTAGGTCGGGGCCAAACTCCTGTACGACTAAAGTAGAGCTATCTCCACTTGTTATTTTTTTAATTTTATTAATTAAAAATGGAATAACTTTATTATGCCCTGAAGTTCCCACAAGTCGATTAGGCCGGCAACAATCGACAAATTCTCGTAAATCCTGAATGAGATCTTCTTTCTTATGGTTTTTGATTAATTTTAATACATTTGAATTGGCCATTAAGGAAAAAGAGAGAAAAAAGACTATTAATAAAAGAGAATGGTATTTATTAAACCTCAAAATTCCATTACCTCAGCTTTTTTTCCAACTTGCTCTTCTGTATTCTCAGCTTTTTCAACTGGTTCCGGGTAGACTCTCCATAGTCCTTTTTCATAGTGAAAAAAAGCTGATATTTTGCCATAACCTAAAATTTTGGCACCTATTTTATTTGAATCATAAATAGTCACAGAACGGTTATAATTAAGTAATCCTTTCTGGACTTCCTCACACTCAAAAATAACATTAGTCCCCTCCCTAATAGTGATTCGGCCCTCAACTTTTTTATTGCTTGAATAAACTAAGATATATACTGAAATAGGTTTAGATATATCAAGCTTATCATCAAGTACGCAATTAGATAAATTGAGCCTATTCCAAAGAAAATTATGATTTTTTGTCACGTATACAATATTTGACCTATTGTCACAATAAAGAACTTTATAGTCTTTATCTAAAGCACTTCCATCAGAGGTAATTAAATGATCGTCTCCAGGTTTGAAGTTATAAATACCATTATGTTCACCATGAGTTATATTCTCATAATAATCTACAATGGTACCCTCTTCTCTTAAGGAAACAGGGCTTCTTTTTTCTATAAAATATCCTAGTCTGTGATCATTATTAAAACAAAGTTCATTTTTTACTTTCTTTTTACTTGGAAGAATATCTACTTCTAAAGATTTGGCAATTTTCTCTACATCGACACGCCTGATATCACCAAAAGGAAGAAGAATTTTTTTCAATTGATCTTTAGTTAAGGCCGATAAAAAAAAGGACTGATCATAAGCTTCATCGTTGGCCGATAAAAGTGAGCATTCACCTGTTTGAAGGTTTGTAAATATTTTAGCGTAATGGCCAGTGGAAATATAATCGGCTTTAAGATATTTTGCCTTATCTAATAAAATTTGAATTTTAACGCTATTGCATGCGATACAAGGATTAAAATCAATACCAGATAAACGAGAAGAAACAAGATAATCGACAACTAAGTCTTGATATAGATTTTTAGCATCTACACCATAAAAACCAATATCAAGTTGCTCACATATTCTTTGTACTTTTTTAAGCTCATCGACATAACAAGATCCTGTTACCTCATACTCTGGTTCAACCGTTTTATTTTTACTCGTCTGAAATTCATCACCTTCTTCTTTTTTCTCAATAAGTTCTCTATCCATAGTAATAAGAGAAATCCCGATAACTTTATACCCCTGCTTTTTTAACAAGTAAGCAGCGACAGTGGAATCTAGCCGTCCGGTCATACCAACGAGAACAGTTTTATTAGCTTTTTCGAAAGAATTATTCATAATAACCTCATAAAAATTATACCTATTAGGCAAGAATTTTCACAGTCTAAAATAATTCTCATATACCACAGTAACAGACCCGATAAATCATTATGAAAAATTCAACTAATTCACTTCAGTTTAAAGATATTGTCCTCTTTATGGATCCTGAAAATAGGTCTTCTAAAGATAATTTCCTCAAAACGATAACAAGATATATAAAATCACAAACACATCTTCCCAACAGATTCTCTTATTCAGGCTCAGACAACGACTTATCAAGAGTTTTAACATTAAATGAAAACTTAAGCTTTGAAGGCCTTTTATCAAATGGTGAAAGTATTGAGGACTTCAACCTTGCCAAGCATATATCAGACATTCATAATCCTTATCTTTTAAAATTATTTAAATGTTTACCTGATAAAGATACTCATATAGATGAGCTTGATAAAAGTGAGATCAAACTGGCCTCTCTCATAAAAGCATTCCTCAAAGAGTCCCCAGTTTATATTCTCGAAAAACCCGATGAAAATCTTGATAAGAAAACGGTAGCAATGGTTCAGCAAGCTATCGATCACCTCACAAGGCTAAAAAATAAAATATTTATCATTAAAGCAAACTCACAAAGCTTGTGGCATAATATGGCCAACAAAATCCTTTACAAACATAATAAAGGCAGCTTCCAACTGGCGGTCCTACCTGCCCAACAACTTCTTGATAATTTTGACTCATTTATAAAACAAGAAGACCTAAGCTCAGACGCAACAGAAGAAACTGTTTTGAACTTTAAAAACATCCCAGAGCACCTCATTGCGAAATAAGAAAACTCTCACAAGTTAATTGACAAATTCCTTATGTGAATTGAATAATAAGCTGTGAAAAATAAAAAGCTAAAATTTGTTGATATATTCTCTGGCGCTGGAGGCCTTTCTTGCGGTCTTGAACAAGCAGGCCTAGAGTGTCTTCTTGGTGTGGACTGCGATAAATATGCCGCTCAAACATTTCAAAAAAACCATAAAAAAGCACAGGTTTTTACAGGCAATATTGAAGATCTTACAAAAAGTAAGCTTACTAAGCTTGTAGGTGGTCAAAAGATTGATGCTGTTGTTGGTGGCCCCCCATGTCAGGGCTTTTCAACCGTTGGACTTGGAAACCCTACCGATAAAAGAAATAAATTATTTTTGCATTTTGTAAGAATAGTAAAACTTCTTGATCCAACCTTTATTGTCATCGAAAACGTTACAGGTTTAGTTGCCAAAAAAAATGAAAAGACTCTATTGGCCATTTTCAACCAATTTAGAAAACTAGGCTATAATTTAGATATTAAAATACTATCTTCACAAAACTTTGGTGTCCCTGAGATAAGAAGAAGAACAATAATAATTGGAACTAAACTCAACATAGAGCCACAATTTCCTCGACCAACCCATGATATCACAACAAAAAGAGGTAAATATATTCCTCCCGTAACAATTGGCGAGGCCTTTAATAATCTTTTAACACGATCTGGAAAAGCGCTTAATCACGATATTGAGTCAGCTAAAGTTAAAAATAAATTAGATGAACAACGTTTGAAAAGAATTCCTGAAGGCAAAGGTATTCGATATAAAAAAGATGAAGAACAATACCTCACCCCAAGACTTCGATTTGGAGTAGACTGGGAAACACTTCCTGAAGGCCGATTTAGACAAACAAAGTATCAACGTTTAGACAGAAAAAAGCCTGGCCCCACAATAATGACACACAGACATGGTTATTTTCACCCTACAGAGAATAGATACCTTACACAAAGAGAAGCTGCTAAATGTCAAAGCTTTCCCAATAACTTTGAGTTTGCAGGCCCAATCTCTTCCCAGTGGAGACAAATCGGTAATGCAGTTCCTCCTCTTTTAGGAAAAGCAATAGGAAAAAGCTTATTAGAAATGAGTAAGCTAAAATCCGCTAATATTATAAATAAAACAAAAGCTAAAAAAGACATAATTAAACAAAGAAGAAAAGAAGCATTTAATTATCGATCTTCTGCATCTCAACAGTGTTAAGTTTATCGTTTATTTTGAGCATAAAACCGCGAATAATACCAATATCACTATTATTATTTTCCATCATAGAATTTATTGCAGAGTGAGTATCAGAGGGACAAACCTTCAAAGACTCCTTAAGCTCTTCATTTGAAATACTAAACCTTACAATTGCTTTTTGACACCATTCCATAATAGATAAGTATTGTGTTTTTTTAAGATTTAAATTCTTTTTCTTCTCTGCCTTAGAATAAATTTCACCGCCTTTATCATAAAAGCCACCAGCGGCAAGACGGCTATGAAGTCCAAGATTATATTTATCTAAACAGTCCTGCGATGCCCAGGACCAGTTACTCAAAATTAAAAATATAAATATAGCTCGTCTCATAACTAAATTTAATCATAAATTTTAAAAATAACATACAATATTATGTAATAAATATGTAATAATGGGTGCTTAATGAAGTGGATAATTACAATTTTTTTTATTTATGCCTTCCCTGCCCTTGCTGACGATTGTGCAAAAAACAGAGCTGTACTAGAAATAGGCGCCTATAGTACCAAGCTTTTTCAGGCCGAAGTAGATATTTGTCAAAATAAAGTTAAAGAAACACTTATACGAAAAACCTCTATTATAAATTTTCACCATGGCCTAGAAAATAAAAGACCTTTAAGATTTAAAAATAAGGCCCTCGAAGAAGCTGAGCAATCTATAATAAAGCTAATAAAACAACTTCAGGGAAGCCCCGAGTTAATAATTCTTGCTAATAACTTATTCAAAGAAACGACTAACGGAAAAGATTTCTTAAGAAAATTAAACAAAAAAAGTTCAAAAGTCATTTTTGTATCCGCAAATACCAAGGCCATTTTAAACTTTATATCTGCTTATAGTATACTTGGAGGATCTGCTGAGAAATATTTAATATGGGATATTGGTGCAAGTGGAATGAATATGACGGCATACGAAGGTGGCACCTACCATACTCATAAGGATAACCTTAGCTCCCTCACTTTTAAAAACATGGTTTTAAATGCCGTTAAGAAAAAAACACATCTCAAAAATATAAGTCCAAACCCACTTGGAAAAGAGGGCATACAGGCCTCTATAGAAATGATCCGACTCTATACTCGTTTTGAGCTTAAAAAAGAATTTTTAGACTTAACCAAAAAAAGAGTCCTTATTGGCATTGGTGGCGTTCATACTAAAAGTTTAAAAAAATTAGTTCCTAATAATAAAAACTATTACAGTCTAGAGGAGATAAAGCTGGCCATAGACAAATATGCAGATAAAAAAGATGAACAAATCAAATCTCCATCTCCTGATATGCAAGTCACTAACCTCATTATGATATACGGACAAATGCTGGAGCTCGGCCAAGAGGCGCTTCTAACCATAAATACAGATATGATTCACTCCTCTCTACTCTATCCTGAGTTTTGGGCCACCCATGGGCCTTAAATTAGTATTATTTGATTTAGGTGGAGTTGTGTTTAAACTTAACTGGCAGGCCAGTTTTGAAAAGCTTAACTGCCCAATTGGTTTTAATCAGGCCCTTGAAATTGTGACCCACTCTCAAGCTCTTGATCAGTTTGAGAAAGGACTAATTTCCCCTTTTGCATTTTATGAAAATCTTAAGACTTTAATAAAAATTAATATTGATTACAAAGCTTTTACTAAGGCCTGGAACAGAGTTATAGAGGGCCCTGTTGAAGGAATTGAAAACCTATTACTCGAATTTAAAGGTAAGTTACCTATTATGGCGCTTACCAATACTAATATCCTCCATTATGATAAGCTGTGGCAAATAATAGATCCAAACCATTTTGATCACATCTTTGCGAGTCACCTGATGTCCAAAAGAAAGCCTGAAGATGATATTTACCATGAAGTCTTAAATCAAACTGGTTTTAACTCAGAGCAAGTTTTATTTATTGATGACACGGCCTTAAATATTGAGACCGCACAAAGGTTAAATTTTAAAACACTTCTTAATTTCAACAACCCACAACAGATACGAAAAGAGCTTATATCGTATCTTGACCTCTAAATATTATTTGCTTTCTAAGAAGATTCTCGTAGTACTCATCACTAATTTTATTATCTATTTTTAGTTTTAAGAGAATCGACTCAACAATCTTCACTCCATATGGGGTGAGTTTTTTCTTTTTAAAACTTTCATTATTTTTAAGCGGACTAGGTAATAGCATGGCCAAGAAAGCGGCCTGTTTGGCCTCTAGCTGACTCGCTCGTTTTTCAAAATAATAATAAGCACCACTGCTAATACCATAAATATTTTCACCAAGGTGAATGATATTAAGATAAATCTCTAACAGTTTATCTTTACTTAAAACTTTTTCTGCAATTAAGGCCAACAGGATCTCATATGACTTTCTGAAATATGTTTTCTCCGGGCCTAAAAACACATTTTTAATTATTTGTTGAGTAATAGTAGACGCCCCTCTTACTCTTGTTCCAGAAAGCTTTTCCTTTATGGCCAAATAAAGTTGACTCCAATCAACACCAGAGTGATCATAAAAACTCCAGTCTTCGCTTAGTACGATTGCATTTTGGACTTCTTTAGGAACACTTTTAAGAGAGACCCATTTTCTAGGTTTGTCTTTCTGAATAATAAATTCACCTTTTCTTGCATGAACATAGTTTTGCTGAAGAGAAAAAATATCTTTTACTGGGTAAAGCAGGAAGGCAAAAAATATAATTAATAAAACTCCGATGAATCTCATGAGTCTCTTGATAATCTAAAAAATAGTAAATTAAAAGCTTCTCTAGGTTTAGGATAAGTAGGTAATGACTTCCGAAATCTTATTAAATACAGGGTTTTCACAGTTGGAAAGGTCGTATTGCCCCTTTAAATGAAGATTTGTAAGTCCTTTTATATCTAACGCGTCACTCACTTTGTCACCAAGCATAATACTTTTACCTAAATCAATCGGTAATACGTCACATGATTTAAGCGCCATGCCAGGCCATGGCTTTCTACAAAATGATTTTTTAGAATAACTCCCTTTACCGGCCTCAAAGTGAAAAGGACAATACTGCCAAAGATCTATATGCGCACCCTTATCACTTAAAAGCTTCTCTAAATAACAATGATATCCTTTTAATTCCGCTTCTGTATAAATTCCTCTGGCCACACCGGACTGGTTTGTAAGAACAACAACGTACATATTATTGCCATTGGCCCATTTAATTAAATCCTCAATTCCAGAAACCAGCTCGGTTTTATTCTTATCAATACAATACCCAAAATCTTTATTTATAATACCGTCTCTATCGAGAAATAAAGCGGGTTTTTTTATATTATAGTCCTCTCGAGCAGCGCCCATAAAAAGGTAATTAAAAGGAGTATTAATTTGGCCATTGAGTATACTAGAAATAAACGCTTTATTTCCCCTATACAGGCCTACCTCAACTCCACCATCAGCATAATCATCACCTAAGTTTTGGTTTTTACCACTTTCAAAATCGAATAAAGACTCTCCTGTGTTTTCAGTGATCGAATAGGCCACCCAATTTCCTGAGGTAGAGTTCTTTAAAAAATAATCAAGGTCGCTCATTTCACCAGATTTATTATCAGAAATATAAACAATATCATCAGAATGAGATTCAGAAATATCATCTATAATATTAATATCTTTTGGTATTAAATCTTTCTTACCTGAAAAAAGTATTTCCATAATTTCATCCAAACTTAACTGAACAATTAACCTTAAGGCCTTCAACAGTATATTTATTCATTGGCTTCATTCTAATTTGTAGAATATCTGCTCCAATCTGCAAATAAAAGTATGATTTATTTGGTTTTAAGGGAATTAATTTAAAAGGTGCGGACAGGCCTTTTATTGATTTTTGGAGGTGAATTTTTGAGACAAGGTAATCTTTTTTGTAGAGGACAGCTACTTGCCACATATCAGCATGACCTAGGCCTAGTATAGGCATAAGGGACTTTGAAAACAAAGCTTCATCCTTTTCAGATAAAAGAATAAATAATTCGTAAAACTTTTGAATACACTGATAATAATAGTGATGAACGATCTTTTTAAGATCTTCGCTCAGGTGACCAGGTAACTCACTTTTGGCCTTCATAATAAATTCATCTGAAAAAAATCCTTTATAGCTTAGGCCAAAATATTCATGAAGATCAAAGGCCATTTGTTCAAAAGCTACAGAGCTTTGGAAGTTTAAATCAGATTGGAGCTTATTAATCCCTTCAAACTCAGAGAAGTATTTAGTGAAAAAGCTTTTTATACCGCCACTTTTGGTATTTATATAACTATTATCTTTGCAAAGCTTCAAGCTTAAAGGAATAAGTCCCTCTGAGTGTCCTATTAGGATATCAGCTTCTTTATACTGAGCATATTGGGCCTTTTTACCAATTACATCTACCATTGTTACTTTCTGTGGTAGTTGTTTTTTTATTGTTTCAAATACCTGTTGAGCGATTAAGGGCAGAGTTTTAAGAAGCTCTGGAGATACTTTACGAAGCTCTTTTTCATACTGGGAAAGGGTTTTCATTAGTTGGGAATCAAGCCCCTTTAGAAAGTTGACTTCAAGCCCGTAGCTTTGAGCAATACTTCTGGCGAGCATAAACTCAAGAAGGTTTCCTTTGTATTCATTCACATAGCTTTGACGTATTGCATTATTATTAATTTCAATCATAGTTTTATAGTTTCCAAATTCAAAATGATGAATTACACTACCCCGAATTTGGCTACAGTTTAATTTATTTTAATTGGGATACTAATGCAAAGCTTTCCGAAGGTCCTAGAGTGCATAAGCGACCTATCTAAAGATCAGATAGATATGCTTATTCATTCCGCTAACCGACTGAAATATGGCTACGTCCCCGTCGGTTCTAGAAATCTTGGACGTATATCCACCCCTATCATAGCTACCAGCTTTTTAGAAAATTCAACTCGAACGAAACACTCTTTCGCGATTGCTATCAAAAAGCTTGGGGCCATGTATATTGACTTTGACGCAGAGACATCAAGTCTTAAAAAAGGTGAAACCCTTGAAGAGACTTTAATAACTCTCAACTGCCAAGGTGTAGACTTATGCATCATCAGAACGAATGTATCTGATGAGCTCAAACAATTTAAGCAATCCCCCCCGATATCAATTATCAACGGAGGAGATGGCATTAATGAACACCCCACGCAGGCCCTTTTAGACCTTTTTACAATGTTTGAAGAAGGGATAGATATAAATGGCAAAACCATGGCCATCATTGGAGATTGTCTTCACTCTAGAGTTGGACACAGCTTAACAAGCCTCATTCCTATGTTTGGTGGAAAAATTATATTTTGTGGCCCAGAGGAATGCCTACCTAAAGATATTCCTGCAAATTGCTCTGTAACTACAGATGTCAACGAGGCTATTTTAAAGAGTGATGTTATTTATACGCTACGAATTCAAAAAGAACGTCACAGTCAACAAGCATCTTACTATGATGATTACGATAAAACCTATGGCATAAACCTAGATAGATTAAAAAAATTAGACCGTAAAATTCCAGTTTTTCATCCGGGGCCAGTAAATATAGGTGTAGAGCTAGACTATGAAACTGTTAAGTCTGAGCTTTATTATGGATACAAACAAGTTACCAATTCAGTTTATATGAGAATGGCCATTATTAAGGCCATGCTAATGAATTCATAAGGATTACAAATGGCAGAAAGTAAAGAGCTTCAATTCAAACAACAACTCAATAAAACTACTGCTTACCTTCATTTTGAAGATGGGACAAAGTTTAAAGGTAAAGTAAACCTTGAAGAGAACTCTGCCCTTTTAGAAAAAGGAATATGGGGTGAGGCCGCATTCACGACGGGAATGAGTGGTTATCTAGAAACAATGACAGATCCAAGTTTTTTAGGCCAACATATCATCTTCACTACTGCCCATGTAGGAAACTATTCTAGTGATAGTTCTGTAATGCAATCTAAAAAGTCACACGCGACTTCATTAATTGCTCGAAACTTTAGCTATAACTCTTTTCTCAACGAAACTGATGTCCCTTTATTCGTATGCCAAGACACACGGGCACTGGTTAAATTCTTAACAAGTACAAAAGCTTCTCATAAATCTGTCATAACAAAAAACCCTGAAACGCCATCGGCCCAAGAGTTTAATAATGCCAAGCTCGTTTGCAATGACCTCGATAGAGTTAGTCAAACAGAAGATAAAGTCATTATTCCTGGAGATAACCCCATTGTATTGGTTAACTATGGATGTAAATCGGCCATCATTGAAAACCTTAAAAATTTAAACTACCCACTTGTGACTGTTGGCCATAAAACCACGGCCGAAGAGATTAAAAAATATAACCCTTCTCTTATTTTCCTCTCAAATGGTCCAGGTGACCCAAGAGCTTATACTCAAGAGATTGAGAATGTTAAAGAATACCTTAAGCTCCAAACTCCTGTTCGAGGAATTTGTCTAGGACACCAACTCCTCTCTCTTGCTTTAGGAGCAGAAATTATTAGACTGCCTTTTGGTCAAAGAGGGGTAAACCATCCTTGCCTTGATAAAGTCTCTGGAGAGATTGTTATTACTAGTCAAAACCATGGTTACGCAACGGATGAAGATTCTTTATTAGCCATAGCAAAAAGCAACTCACTTGATAGAGAGTTATTTGTATCTTATAGATCGTTATTTGATCAATCAGTAGAAGGAATGGCCACCACGGATCATTTTCTCAAGTCTGTTCAGTTTCACCCAGAAGCTTTTCCAGGGCCTAAAGATGCAGCTCCTTTTTTCACTGAAATAAAAGAATTTTTAGATGGAAGGCTAACAGAAAGAATCATACCAGAGAAACTTGAAGAAATTGTCGATCTATCCAAACCAATTATTAAAGAAGTTCCTTATAAAAGAGTTTTACTCATAGGATCTGGACCTATCAAAATCGGTCAAGCCTCGGAGTTTGATTACTCTGGAACACAGGCCCTTAAATCATTAAAAGAAATTGGTGTTGAAGTCGTTTTACTTAACTCCAATCCTGCGACCATCATGACAGACCCAGAGATGGCCGCCAGAACGTATATTGAACCTATAACAAAAGAAACAATCCAAAAGATTATTATTAAAGAAAATGTTGATGCCGTTCTTTCCACCATGGGAGGACAAACAGCTCTTAATATGTGTATCGAGCTTGAGGAAGAACAGTTCCTAAGTAAAAACAACTGTGCTCTTCTTGGGGCCAAAGTAGACACTATTAAAAAGACAGAAGACCGTGATCTTTTTGCTAAAGAACTAGATACCCTCGGTTACCAAACCGGCAAAAGATATAATGCTAAAAGTGAGTCTGAGGCCAGAGAGATTGCAAAAGACCAAGTGGGCTTCCCACTTCTTATTAGAAGAGATTTTGCTCTTGGTGGACACGGTTCCGCTCTTGTTAAAGATGAGGCCGAATTAGAAGAAGTTTTTAAAACAGATATCAAATTTCCTCTAACGCTAGAAAAAAGTATCTATGGCTGGAAAGAGATCGAACTCGAAGTTATGGTCGATAAAGATAAAAATGGGGTTATCATCTGCTCTATTGAAAATATTGACCCTTGTGGAATCCATACTGGAGACTCCATAACAGTAGCCCCTGCTCAAACCATTAGTGATCATTGCTATCAACAACTCAGAACAATGTCTCTCACCATTGCCAAACATATGGGTGTTGTCGCTGGTGGTGCTAACGTTCAATTTGCTATTAATCCGAATGATGAAGATGATATTATTGTTATCGAAATGAACCCAAGGGTATCACGCTCTTCGGCCCTCGCTTCTAAAGCAACAGGATATCCCATCGCTAAGATTTCTGCCCTACTGGCCGTTGGTTACACACTTAAAGAAATTCTAAACGATATCACAAAAGCTTCTCCTGTCGCATTTGAACCGACACTCGATTATGTTGCTTTAAAAATCCCTATTTTCCCTTTTAACAAGTTTCCTACATCTTCTCGAAGACTAGGACCTCAAATGAGAAGTGTTGGGGAAGTACTTGCTCTTGGTGGTAGCTTTAATGAAGCTTTTCTTAAGGCCCTCAGAAGTTTGGAAAGTGGACTAGAGATCCCATCGATAACTCAACTTAAGCAAACTCCTATTGAGTTAACTAAAGAATATCTCACTGATAAACTTTCTGTTCCTCAAGAGCTTAGTCTGCTTACTGTTTTAGATGCCTTAAGAAATGGTTTCAGTGTCGAAGAAATCTTCAACCTCACTCATATCACTCCTTGGTTTATTGACCAAATGAACATCATTGCGGATGCCGAAAAAAACATTAAAGAAAAAAATGTTCTTGAAAATAAAAATGGTAATGAAGATTTTAGAGAGCTAAAGGCAATGGGCTTTTCTGATAAGTACCTTGCAAAACTTCTTGATAAATCTCAACGCGATATTCTTAAACATAGATTAGATCATAAGATCTTTCCTGTTTTTAAGGCCGTTGATACTTGCTCTGGTGAATTTAACGCTGAAACACCTTACTTTTATTCGACTTATAATGAAACATACGAATCAACTCCTCTTTCTGAGTCAGACCGAAGTGTTATCGTACTTGGCTCTGGCCCAAATAGAATTGGACAAGGTATTGAGTTTGACTACAGCTGTGTTAAATCATGCGATAGGCTTAAACAAAAAAATATTAAGGCCATCATGGTTAACTCAAACCCTGAAACGGTATCCACGGATTATGATAGCTCAAACAGACTCTATCTAACTCCGTTATACAGTGAAGACCTTGTTGATATCTTAATGTTTGAAAACCCTGAAGGGGTGATTGCTTCTTTTTCTGGACAAACAGGTATTGGAATTAGAGAGCATATTGAAAAATCATTCTATAATGAGTTTTTCAACTTCAACTTTCTTGGCCCAAGCATGAAAACGTTAGATCTTACTGAAGACCGAAAACTCTTTAGTATGGAAATTGAGAAAACAGAACTTTCACAAACAAAATCTAAAGAAGTTGCTGGATATAAACATCTTGTTAACGCCATGATCGAAATCGGCTTTCCTGTCATTATTCGACCAAGTTATGTAATTGGTGGGGAGTCCATGTACATCTTCCACTCACATGATGATATCCACAACCTTCCTGAAATGCATAAAAAGCAGTTAATCGAAAACCAAGGTAGTTTCCAAATAGAAAACTATCTTGAAAATGCCATCGAATATGATGTCGATCTTATTCGAGATAAAAGTGGTAATTGTGTTTTCACTGTATGTGAACATATCGAGTATGCAGGTGTTCACTCTGGTGACTCGGGAATGATTGCTCCTCCTGTAGCAATAACAAGTGGCCTCTATCAAAAACTAAAGTCCATTAGTACTAAGCTTGCTGAGCAACTCGAAATCATTGGGCCTATTAACTTTCAGTACGCCATTAAAAATGGAAACGTCTACTGTATTGAGGCCAACCCAAGAGGATCAAGAACTCTTCCATTCTTATCCAAGGCCTATAATATGTCTCTACCTAGCCTGGCCACCGATGCTATGCTAAGTGAAGATATCTCTTCTTGGGATCAGGAAGTGTCAGACTTTTTCTGCGTTAAACAATCAACTTTTCCATTTGATCGCTTTATTCAAGATAATATTATTCTTGGGCCAAAGATGAGATCTACTGGTGAAACGTTTGGTATCGATTCTGACAAAGACCATGCCATTCTTAAATCCTATTTAGGAAACTACCCTAACCTACTTGGTCAAGGTAAGGTTCTACTATCTTTATCCGATCTTTCAAAACCAATGATTATACCTTATCTTAAAAACTTCACTCAATTAGGTTATAAGTTATATGCCACAGGTGGAACTCAAAGATTTATCCAAAAACAAGGAATTCCTTGTGAGTTAGTGAACAAGATAAATCGTCCAGAGCAAGAAGGGTTAAACCTCGTTGATCTACTCAAAGATGATGAACTTAAATTTGTTCTCAATACACCTCTCGATAAAGGGACTTCTAAATCAGACGGTGAATACATCCGTAACACGGCCATTGCTCACGGTAAGCCTTGTTTTACGAGAGAAGAAAATATTAAGGCCATTCTTGAGTCTTTAATTGGTTCTCAAAATAAAGAGATGAATCCAATTAGCTTACAAGACCTTCATAATATTGGAATGAATTAATGGGGCTTAATAAAATTATTGTTGCTTTAGATAATATGAAATTAGAAGAGGCCCAAAGCTTCTTATCTAAACTTCAAAAAGAAGTACCTAATGAAATGCCAATGGCCAAAATTGGCCTTGAGATGTTTTTAAAGCATGGGCCTCAACTTGTAAGAGATATCCATGAGAAATACAAAACACCAATATTTCTCGACCTTAAACTTCACGATATCCCCAACACTGTCCACAAAGCGATTCTTTCATTAGAAGGACTCCCTGTTAAGTTTCTTACTATTCACCTTAGTGGTGGTAAAAAAATGATTGAAAAGGCCATTGAGGCCCAAAAAATAGCACTCCCTAATACAGACTTATTGGGTGTAAGCTTTCTTACTTCTTTGGGTACAGAAGACTTTGATCAAATCTGGGGCGTTAACCCTGAAGAAGTTCCAGCGGCATTTGAGCGTCTCATCAACTTGGCCCTTGAATCTGATCTTGCCGGAGTGGTTTCATCTGTTAATGAGGTCAAACTTATTAAAACGCTAGAAAACCGATCAAATAAGTCGCTTATTAAAGTGACTCCAGGCATTCGCTTTGAAGATGAGATCAAAGACGGTCAATTAGGCGACCAGAAGAGGGTTGCCTCTCCTTCTGAGGCCTTTAAAACTGGCTCTAGCTACCTTGTTATTGGTAGATCACTGACTCAATCTAACTCGCTTGACAAAAGAATGGATGAATTAAGACAATTATAGAGTGAAACATTTATTATACGCTCTATTTTTAGTTCTCCCTATTACCCTTTACTCTGCTCAAACGGCCTATGTTAAAAACCTTAAGGCCGTTGTCTATGCCGATAAAGATCTTAAAACCCCCATTGGATTTATCCGCCAAGGTAAAAAACTTCAAGTTGGTGAAGTGGCCAGAAACAGGGGAAGTGTTCTTCCTGTCATTGTGGCCGGAAAGATTGCTTATCTAAAAGTTGAAGACCTTGTTTTAAAAGATGTCATCATAGACTCTGACTTAAAAGGCCATGGCTTCACAGAGCACGTCAACCTTGAACGAGAGGAAGAAAAGGATGATCTCACTGAAAATAATTTTCTTGTATTTGGATACCATCAATTCTCAGGTGGTTCTGAATGGGAGGAAATGGTTGCATCTTTAAATGATACGGCCGGCCCCGTTTCACATTACACTCTTATGGCCGAACACCGCCCTACCATTTATGACTTCTTCTATGGTTTAGGTGGAGGGTATTATTACGCAAGCACCGAAAAATTTACTTTATCTGCACCTAGTTTTGATTTTTTACTAGGTTACAACCTTAATAAACCATTCCAACACCTCTATTTTGACTTTACTCTTGGAGGATCTTTTTCATCTGCTGTTAAAATAGATGTGGCCACAAGTGAAAATACTCATGAAGGTAACTTGTATGGATACTCTTTAGGTCTTCAGGCCCGCCTCTTTCCTCAAGAGCATTATGGGCTTGTTTTAGGATACCTTTATCGAGTCGTAAACCTTACCAATCTTGATGATATTAGCCTTCCTGGCTTTCAATCTGACTATAACTTAAGATCACTATCAGGAAGTAATTTCTATATAGGATTTCAAAATAAGTTTTAATCGATACTCAAAGAGTCTTCTTGATCATCTATGTTTATTTTACGCTTAATGACTTCTTCTAAAGCTTCATCTTTTGTTTTATCTTCTAAATTTAAAAGGTCTTGAGACTCACTTTTCACTTCATTACGAAAAACCTTTTGAGAAGTGCTTTCAGATAAAACCTTTTGTTCTTCACTTTTATCTTCTTTTAACCTTGCAGGAATTGATGAGAAGTTCGACTTGAACTTTTTATAGGAATAATCATACAAAGGCATCAGATACTCCAGATTATTATCTCCTCTTTCTAATGTTCGGATAGTAAACTTAACAAAGTTTTTATTATCTAGCTCGTGGCTCCAACCAGACAGAAGATAAAGAAGACCATGCTCTGAAGACTTTTCACGAAATGATAAATTTTTAAACTCACCCATTAAAAACTTTGAGCTATCTTTATCACTTTTATCAAAAGTCATATGCGTCAGAATATTTCTTCTAATTGATTGAGAAAGGTTTTCATAGGGGTTACTACGAAATAATATCTTTAATATCTTTCCTTCATAATGAACATAAACCAATTCTTCAACAATGGGAGTTTCTCTTTTCTCTTTTTTGCGTACGATAAAAAAACCACTTTCTTTATCGATCCCAAATATATTTTCTTCATCTGGAAATAATCTTTTTCTTAAACTTAGAATATAGAGGTTATATATAAGCTTCTGTGTTGATAAAGATAAAAGAAGGTTTATCTTTGAAAAGTAACTTTCTTCTTTATCAAGATTGAGCCTCAAATCTTTATCAATGACATCCTTCCAAATAGTTTCTGTGCTTTTTGTTTTTAAATAACGTCGAAAAGCAGGGTTATTAAATAAAGCGTTCTCAACAGGTCTAAAATTTAGACTCATCTGTGAATCTTGAATGAATGAAAATTGTTCCTTTTTTCTAAAGTCCAACATTTTTATTCCAAGCTTTATTTTTCCTCGCTCTTTTAAAATCCAAGGCTGTATTGAGATCATGGGATGCTTAACGGGTAAAGGTAGTCTCAAATTAGAAAAATGCATTTTCTCCCACTTAGACTTTGTATCTTCTGAATAGGCCTTATCATCACCTATATAAGAATACTGAGGGGGATTTATATACATGGTCTTGGAGGGATCTATGGTTAGAGAGGCATCTTTAAATCCCTCTTCTTTATCAATGGCCTTATAATATCTATAAGGAAACTCAAATGAGTGAAAATAAAGGGCAACAGACCCAAGGCCAATAGCTATGACACCAATAAGAAGTAAAGTCTTTTTCACACTGTTTTTGTCGGCTTTTGATCAACATATATTAAAAGGCTTTCTCAAATTATTTATAAATAATCCGATATTTTAGTCAGGTAAATATATGAATAAACAATTAGTATTTATTTTAGCACTTCTCACGCTTATCTCTTGTAATCCTCCAAGATCAAAACGCTCTTTTTATAAAGAGAATGGAATTAGACAACAAGAATCAAATGAACCCTATTCTTACGTTTACCCAGATGAAATGGAGATGAGTATTCCTAAACCCGCTGGAGCAGAACATTGTAGTTTTAGTCCCAATGGTAGCGATGGATATAATCATT